>NZ_JBFREV010000009.1:0-175218 GCF_052114485.1 Cupriavidus sp. KB_39 | reverse complement strand
AAGGGCTACCAGGACGTACAGCACCGTGTGCCGAAGATCGACAACACGATGGAAGAACTGGGCTGGCAGCCGAAGCTGAACATGGARCAGGCGCTGCGCCGCATCTTCGAAGCCTACCGCGACAAGGTGGTGGAGGCGCGTACGCTGGTCGACGCCTCGCACTGAGCACGGCATGGCACGCATTGCCCTGAAAGTCGATGTGGACACGCTGCGCGGCACCCGCGAAGGCGTGCCCAAGCTGCTGTCGATGCTCGCCGCCGTGCAGGCGGAGGCCACGTTCCTGTTCAGCCTCGGCCCGGACCACACGGGCTGGGCGCTGCGGCGCGTGTTCCGGCCCGGCTTCCTGAAGAAGGTGTCGCGCACATCGGTGGTGTCCAACTACGGGCTGCGCACGCTGATGTACGGCGTGCTGCTGCCGGGGCCCGACATCGGCCGCAAGGGCGCCGCCGAGATGCGCGCCGCCGCTGCGGCCGGACACGAGTGCGGCATCCACACCTGGGACCACGTCTACTGGCAGGACAACGTACGCACGCGCGACGCCGCCTGGACGCGCCGCCAGATGCAGCACGCACACCGCCGCTTCGTCGAGGTCTTCGGCACGCCGCCCACCACGCACGGCGCGGCAGGCTGGCAGATGAACGACGACGCCTTCCTGCAGATCGACGACTGGGGCATGGCCTACGCCTCTGACGGACGCGGCACCGCGCCGTACATCCCCACCGTAGCGGGCAAGCCCTGCCGCCACGTGCAGATGCCGACCACGCTACCCACGCTCGACGAGCTGATCGGCGTGGACGACCTCACCGAGGACAACGTCCACCACGCGCTGCTGCGCCTGACCGACGGCCCCGGCGATCACATTTTCACGCTCCACACGGAGCTGGAAGGCGGCAAGCTGGCRCCCGTGTTCGAGCGCCTGCTGGCCGGCTGGCGCGCGCAGGGCCACGACCTGGTATCGATGGCCACCTATTACCGCCACCTCGACCGGTCCGACCTGCCGCAACTGCCCGTCACCTGGGGCGAAATTGCCGGCCGCAGCGGGGAACTGATCATCCAGCCGTAGGTTTGCGGAGATTAGCCCCCCTAATCTCCGCATATCCTGCSGCGAATAAGTTGCGGATGCGGAGGTCGTCTCGGGCCCCATTGGCCGCCAGCGCGTGCATTTCGAGGCGCCGCCGGCCGATCAACTCGAAGACGAGTCCCACCTGTTCCTCAAATGGACCKTGCAGTCGACCACGCCCACCTGAACCTTGACGCGGTACTGGCCAAGGCGCGCTTCTGGCGTCACTGGGCGATGCTGCCGTTGAACGAGCGGCAAGTGAAGCTTCTCAACCGACCGGCGGGCGCAGTACCGGTTACGAACTGGAGGACAGGTTCACGAACGCACGCCCCGCGCCAGCCGAAGCCCGTTGAACACCACCAGCAGGCTGGCGCCCATGTCGGCGAACACGGCCATCCACATCGTGCCCAGGCCCATCACGGTCAGTACGAGGAAGACCGCCTTGATGCCCAGCGCCAGCGCGATGTTCTGCTTGAGGATGGCCGCCGTGCGCCGGGAAAGCTGCACGAAGGTGGGGATCTTGCGCAGGTCGTCGTCCATCAGCGCCACGTCGGCCGTCTCGATGGCGGTATCGGTGCCCGCCGCGCCCATGGCGAAGCCGATGTCGGCGCGCGCCAGCGCCGGGGCGTCGTTGATGCCGTCGCCCACCATGCCTACGCCGCCGCCGTGCGTGTGCGCCTGCCCGGCCAGCGCCGCGATGGCGTCTGCCTTGTCCTGCGGCAGCTGATTGCCGCGCACCTCGTCGATCCCCACCGCCGCGCCAATCGCCTGCACCGTGTGCGGGTTGTCGCCGGACAGCATCAGCGTCTTCACGCCTAGCGCGTGGAGTGCSTCGATAGCCTGCCGGCTGGTGTCGCGCACCGTATCCGCCACGCCGAACAGCGCCAGCGCGCGCGGGTTCGCCCCATCCGCGCCGGCGGACGCCAGCAGGACGAGCGTCTTGCCCTGCCGCTCGATCGCCTCCAGCCGGGCCTCCAGCGCCGGCGAGCACGCGCCGAGGTCGTGGATCAGGCGATGGTTGCCGAGGAAGTACGTCACACCCGCCACGCYGCCGCGCACGCCCTGCCCCGGCAACGCGGCAAAATCGTCCACGGCGAGCGGGGCGATGCCTTCCGCTTCGGCCGCCACAGCCACGGCCCGCGAGACCGGGTGGTCGGAGCGCGCGGCCAGGCTCGCCGCAATCGCGCGTGCCTGCGGCAGGTCATCCGCCAGCAGGCCGACATCGGTCTGCACCGGCTTGCCGTGCGTGAGCGTGCCGGTCTTGTCGAGTGCCAGCCACTTCAGGTGCCGGCCCTGTTCCAGATAGACGCCACCCTTGATCAGGATGCCGCGCCGCGCGGCGGCGGCCAGCCCGCTGACGATGGTCACCGGCGTGGAGATCACCAGCGCGCACGGGCAGGCAATCACCAGCAGCACCAGCGCCTTGTAGATCCAGTCGGGCCAGGCGCCGCCCAGCAGCAGCGGCGGCACCACCGCCACGGCCACGGCCAGCGCGAACACCACCGGGGTGTAGATGCGCGCGAACTGATCGACAAAGCGCTGCGTGGGCGCGCGGCTGCCCTGCGCGGCCTCCACGGCGTGGATGATTCGGGCCAGCGTGGAATCGCTGGCCGGGGCCGTCACGGTGTATTCGAGYTCGCCGGACTGGTTGATCGAGCCRGCGTAGAGCGGGTCTCCCACGGCCTTGTCGACCGGCACGCTCTCGCCCGTGATCGGCGCCTGATCCAGCGCGGACTGGCCGCGCAGCACGCGGCCATCGATCGCCACGCGCTCGCCGGGGCGCAGGCGCACCACGGCGCCCACGGGCACGTCGCGCGCCRTCACGGCCAGCCAGGTGCCGTCCGGCTGCTGCACGGTGGCCTGYTCGGGCGCCATCGCCATCAGCCCCCGCACGGCGTTGCGCGCGCGGTCCAGCGAGGCGGCCTCGATGCGCTCCGCCAGCGCGAAGAGGACCATCACCATCGCCGCCTCGGGCCACTGGCCGATCAGCATGGCGCCGGTGACGGCGATGCTCATCAGCGCATTGATATTGAGGTTGCCGTGGCGGATGGCGATCCAGCCCTTGCGGTAGACGCCCAGACCCGACACCAGCACGGCGGCCAGCGCCAGCACGGCGGGCGCATACGGCAGGCCCCATTCGAACCAATGCGCCACCTCGGCGCCCAGCGCCGCCACGCCGGCCAGCGCCAGCGGCCACCAGGGCTTGGGCGSTTCGGGGGCGGCGACCGGCGCATCAGCCTGGGTGTCGGCATTCAGCGGCTGGGCATGCATGCCGAGCGTGGCAATCGCCTTGACCACGCCCTCAGTCGAATCCAGCGTGTGGTGGACGGTCAGCACGCGCTGCATCAGATTGAAGTCGAGCGCAGCCACGCCGGCCATGCCGCCAAGCTTGTTGCGGATCAGCGTTTCCTCGGTCGGGCAATCCATGGCCTCGATGCGGTAGGCGGCCGAGCGCGTACCGGCCGGGGCCGCCTTCGGCTTACGGATGGGCGTCGGCATCGACACCGTTGCCGTACCGCAACCGCCGCCACAGCAGGCGTGCTCGGCGGCAGGGGCATGGGCATGATCGTGGGCATGATCGTGGTCGTGCGCATGTGCATGAGGCATCACGTGATCGTCGGTATGGCGAGCCATGGCGGTGAGCGTTGGTCTGATATGGATGTCATTGAAGACCCTGTAGTCGCTACAAGGTCAACCCTTCGGGGCGAAGCCCCACAGATGACACGGTTGTCACGTGCGCCCGCGCGGCAGCCCCGTATAATCGGCCGCCATGCGTCGCCTGCTCCTCGTCTTTCTCGCCATCCTGCTGCCGATCCAGTTCGCCTGGGCCGGTGCTGCGGCGTATTGCGCCCATGAGGAGCGCACGCCGGCGAACGGCGCCAGTTGGCACATCGGGCATCACAGCCATGTGCATCCTGGCGCCGATGCCCATCAGGACGCCGCCAAGCCGGCCCCGAAACTGCCCGACGCCGACTGCGCCGCCTGCCACTTCCCCGGCTCGCACGGGGTGATTGCGCAGGCCATCCTGCCCGGCAGCTACCATTTCGTCACCGTGCGCTACCTGCCGCGTGTTGCGGGCTTCGGCTCGATCCCCGCGCGCGCCCCAGACCGGCCCCAGTGGTCCCGTCCCGCCTGAGCGGCGAGACGCGGACAATCCCCCTTCCCTGACTGCCTGACGTCTCGCCGRTTTTCCCTGTTTGCAACGGTGAAATTCGATGAGAAACCTTGTATTGCCCTGGGCAATGGCCGCCGCTTTGGCGTGGTGCGGCCTCCTGCCCCATGCCGCCGCGCAGCKTGCCTTGCCACCTGTGTCACCGCCTGCCGGCCAGGAGCCACCCGGCCCGCTGACGCTGGAAACCGCGCTGGCGCTGGCCATCGCGCAGAACCCCACGCTCTCCGCCTCGCGCCACGAGCTTGACGCCACCGAAGGCGGCATCACCCAGGCGCGCGTGATACCGAACCCCGAAGTGGCCGTGCTGATGGAAGACACGCGCCAGTCCACCCGCACCACCACGGCGCAGATGAACCTGCCGGTGGAGCTGGGCGGCAAGCGCGCCGCGCGCATCGGCGTGGCCCAGCGCACCCGTGAACTGGCGCAAGCGCAGCTGGAAGCTACGCAAGCCGACCTCCGCGCCAGCGTCATCGGCGCCTTTTTCAACGTACTGGTGGCCCAGGAGCGCGTGCGGCTGGCAGCGGGTGCCGTCGACATCGCCAGGCGCGGCGCCAACGTGGCCGCGCGCCGCGTGGCGGCCGGCAAGGTCTCGCCGGTGGAAGAAACCAAGGCCGGCGTGGAGTTGGCCAATGCCGAACTCGAGCGCGCCGAGGCCGATGCGGCGCTTGTCGCCGCGCGGCAGGCGCTGGCCACGCTGTGGGGCAACCCGTCGCCCCAGTTCGCCGAAGCGGACGGCAGCCTCGATACGCTGCCCGCGCGCCCGGACGCCCTCGTCCTGCGCGAAGCGCTCGACGCCGCCCCCGCCACCGTGGCCAGCCAGCGCGAACTGGCGCGCCGGCAGGCCGAGATCAACGTGGAGCGCAGCCGCCAGTATCCCGATGTGACGCTGAGCCTTGGCGCCAAGCGCGAAAACGCGTCCGACCGTGGCTACTACCCGGTGCTCGGCGTGGCGATTCCGCTGCCGCTGTTCGATCGCAACCAGGGCAACCTCTACACCGCGATCCGGCAGGCCGACAAGGCGGCGGACACCTATCGCGCYACGCGGCTCCGGCTGGACCACGACCTCCAACAGGCCACCAGCCAACTCGCCGTCTCGCGCGGCTCAGCGCAGACGCTACGCGACACCGTGCTCCCTGCCGCCCAGCGCGCCTATCAGGCCGCCACGCAGGGCTTCGAGGCCGGCAAGTTCAGCTATCTCGAAGTACTGGACGCCCAGCGCACGCTGTTCCAGGCGCGCATCCGCTATCTCGGCGTGGTGGCCAATGCCTGGCAGGCCGCCACCACGATCGACCGCATTCTCGGCCGCTGACGCGCCGCAAGGATTTCCCATGACCCTCACACGAAAACAAGGCATGGCCATCGCGGCCATCGTCATCGGCRGCCTGATCGCCGCGCTSGCGCTGCTGCTGGTGGGCCGCGAGAGCGGTTCGCATGACGACCACGTCCATGGCGGCCACGGCAGGCACAGCGAAAATGCACCCGCCGCCTCGGCGCCTCAGGCCCCAGCCGCCGCCCCCGGCCTGATCGCCATGACGCCTGAGCAGATCGCCAACGCCAACCTCGTGCTACGTACCGCCGGCCCGGGCCGCATCCGCAGCACGGTGCAGTTCCCGGGCGAAATCCGCTTCAATGAGGATCGCACCGCCCACGTGGTGCCGCGCGTGGCGGGCGTGGCGGAGGCGGTCGCGGCCAACCTCGGCCAGCGGGTGAAGAAGGGCGACTTGCTGGCGGTTTTCGCCAGTTCGCAGTTGTCCGAACTGCGTAGCGAATGGCTGGCCGGCCAGCGCCGGCTGGAGCTGGCGCGCAGCACCTTCGCGCGCGAGAAGCGGCTCTGGGAAGACAAGGTGTCCGCCGAGCAGGACTACCTGGCCGCCCGCACGGCCTTGCAGGAAGCCGAAATCGCCGTGCGCAACGCCACGCAGAAGCTGACCGCCATCGGCGCGAAGCCTTCGTCGGACGGCATCAACCGCTTCGAGCTGCGCGCGCCGTTCGACGGCATCGTGGTCGAGAAACACCTGTCGCTGGGCGAAGCCGTGGGCGCCGACACCGCCGTCTTCACCCTCTCCGACCTGACCACGGTCTGGGCCGAATTCGTGATCGCGCCGAAGGATCTCGGCCACGTGCGGCTCGGGGAGGCGGTRCGCGTCACYTCCACCGCGTTCGACGGCACCGCCGACGGCAAGGTCTCCTACGTGGGCGCCCTGCTCGGCCAGCAGACCCGCACGGCCACCGCCCGTGTGACGCTGGCCAATCCCGAGATGGCCTGGCGCCCCGGGCTGTTCGTCACGGTCAGCGTCAATACGGGCGAAGTGGACGCCCCCGTGGTGATCGAAGCCGAAGCCCTGCAGACCGACGATGGCCACACCCAGGTCTTCGTGGCGGTGCCCGGCGGCTTCGCGGCGCGCACGGTCAAGACCGGCCGCACGGACGGCCAGCGCATCGAGGTCACGGACGGCCTGCCCGCCGGCACGCGCTACGTGGCGGCCAACAGCTTCGTGCTGAAGGCCGAACAGGGCAAGGCTGGCGCCGAGCACGCCCACTGAGCGGAGCGACCACACATGTTCGAACGCATCCTCCGCTTCGCCATCGCCCAGCGCTGGCTGGTCATGCTGGCCGTGCTGGTCATGGCCGCGCTGGGCTTCTACAACTACGGCCGGCTGCCGATCGACGCCGTGCCGGACATCACCAACGTCCAGGTCCAGATCAACACGGCGGCGCCGGGCTACTCGCCGCTCGAATCCGAGCAGCGCATCACTTATCCGATCGAAACGGTCATGGCCGGCCTGCCGGGGCTGGTGCAGACGCGCTCGCTGTCACGCTACGGGCTGTCGCAGGTCACGGTGATCTTCCGGGACGGCACCGATATCCACTTCGCGCGGCAACTGGTCAGCCAGCGCATCCAGGACGCCCGCGCGCAGCTGCCAGCCGGCGTGGCGCCGCAGATGGGGCCAATCTCGACCGGCCTCGGCGAGATCTACCTGTGGACCGTGGAGGCGGAACCCGACGCGCGCAAGCCGGACGGCACGCCCTACACCGCCACGGACCTGCGCGAGATCCAGGACTGGCTCATCAAGCCGCAGCTGCGCACCGTGCCGGGCGTGACCGAGATCAACACGATCGGCGGCTTCGCCAAGGAATACCTCGTGGCGCCGAACCCCGAGAAGCTGGCGGCCTACGGCATGTCCCTCCAGCACGTGGTGCAGGCGCTGGAGCGCAACAACGGCAACGTCGGCGCCGGCTATATCGAGCGGCGCGGCGAGCAGTACCTGGTGCGGGCGCCGGGGCAGGTGAAGTCGATCGACGACATCCGCGATGTGATCGTCGGCACCGCCCAGGGCCAGCCGATCCGCATCCGGGATCTGGCCGATGTGGGCCTGGGCCGGGAGTTGCGCACCGGCGCGGCCACCGACAACGGGCGGGAGGTAGTGCTCGGCACGGTCTTCATGCTGATTGGCGAGAACAGCCGCGCCGTGTCGCGCGCGGTGGATGCGCGCATGGTGGCGATCAACAAGTCGCTGCCGGCCGGCGTGCGGGCGGTGACGGTCTACGACCGCACCGTGCTGGTCGACAAGGCCATCGCCACGGTCAAGAAGAACCTGCTGGAAGGCGCCGCGCTGGTGGTGGCGGTGTTGTTCCTGTTCCTCGGCAACCTGCGCGCGGCGCTGATCACGGCGATGGTGATCCCGCTGTCGATGCTGTTCACGTTCACCGGCATGGTSGCGGCCGGCATCAGCGCCAACCTGATGAGCCTGGGCGCGCTGGACTTCGGCATCATCGTCGATGGCGCGGTGGTCATCGTCGAGAACTGCGTGCGGCGGCTGGCCCATGCGCGGCAGGCCGCCGGACGGCCGCTGACGCGTGCCGAGCGCTTCGAGGAGGTGTTCGCGGCGGCGCGGGAGGCGCGGCGGCCGCTGGTCTTCGGCCAGCTCATCATCATGATCGTCTACGTGCCGATCCTGGCGCTGACGGGCGTCGAGGGGAAGATGTTCCACCCGATGGCGAACACCGTGGTGCTGGCGCTGCTGGGCGCGCTGATCCTGTCGGTGACCTTCGTGCCGGCCGCCGTGGCGCTGTGCATTGGCGACCGCGTGGCGGAGAAGGAGAACCGCGTGATGGGCTGGGCGCGCCGCTGGTACGCGCCGGCGCTGTCGCGCGCGCTGGCCAATACGCCGGTGGTGCTGACCGGCGCCGTGGTGGCCGTGCTGCTGAGCGGGCTGGTGGCCACGCGGCTCGGCAGCGAGTTCATCCCCAACCTGAATGAGGGCGACTTCGCCGTGCAGGCGCTGCGCATTCCAGGCACCAGCCTGACCCAGTCGGTGGCGATGCAGCAGCAGATCGAAACCCGGCTCAAGGCGAAGTTTCCCGAGGTGGAGCGCGTGTTCGCGCGCACGGGCACGGCAGAGATCGCGGCGGACCCGATGCCGCCCAACATCTCGGACGGCTACATCATGCTCAAGCCGCGCGACCAGTGGCCCGATCCATCCCGCTCGTACGACGCGCTGCGCACGGCCATGTCAGCCGAACTGGAGCAGCTGCCCGGCAACCGCTACGAGTTCTCGCAGCCGATCCAGCTCCGCTTCAACGAGTTGATCTCTGGCGTGCGCAGCGACGTGGCGGTGAAGCTCTATGGCGACGACAACGCCGTGCTGGCCGCCACCGCCCAGCGCATCGCCGAGGTGCTGCAACGCGTGCCCGGCGCCGCCGAGGTCAAGGTGGAGCAGACCTCCGGGCTGCCGGTGCTCACGGTAGACATCGACCGCGCGCGCGCCGCGCGCTACGGCCTGAACATGGCCGATGTGCAGGAAACCGTGGCAATTGCCGTGGGCGGGCGGGAGGCCGGCCTGTTCTACCAGGGCGACCGCCGCTTCAATATCGGCGTGCGGCTGCCGGAAGGGATTCGTGCCGACGTGGAGGCGCTGCGGCGCCTGCCGATTCCGCTGCCGGCCGCGGAAACCAAGGGCGCCGAGGCGCGCACGAGCTACATCCCGCTGGGCGAGATCGCCACGCTGGAGATTGCGCCGGGGCCGAACCAGGTATCGCGCGAGAACGGCAAGCGGCGCATCGTGGTCAGCGCCAACGTGCGCGGGCGCGATGTCGGCAGCTTCGTGCCGGAGGCGATGAGCGCCGTCGAGCGTGGGGTGACGGTGCCGGCCGGCTACTGGATTGCCTGGGGCGGCACGTTCGAGCAGCTGCAATCGGCCACGCAACGGCTCGCCATCGTGGTACCGCTGGCGTTGCTGCTGGTCTTCGGGTTGCTGTTCGCCATGTTCGGCAAYCTGCGCGACGGCCTGCTGGTCTTCACCGGCATTCCGTTCGCGCTGACGGGCGGCGTGCTGGCGCTCTGGCTGCGTGGCATGCCGCTGTCGATCTCGGCGGCGGTGGGGTTTATCGCGCTGTCTGGCGTGGCGGTGCTGAACGGGCTGGTGATGCTGTCGTTCATCCGCACCCTGCGGGACGCCGGCGAGCCACTGGACGCGGCGGTCACMACCGGCGCCCTGACCCGCCTGAGGCCCGTGCTGATGACGGCGCTGGTGGCSTCGCTGGGYTTCGTGCCGATGGCCATCGCCACCGGCACGGGCGCCGAGGTACAGCGCCCGGTGGCCACGGTGGTGATCGGCGGCATCCTGTCATCGACGGCGCTGACGCTGCTTGTCCTCCCGGTGCTKTACCGGTGGGCGCATCGGCGCGGGGGATTGGGCGCCGCCGGGCCTGCTCTTAGTGCTCGCAGTTGACCATCCAGCTCATGCCGAACTTGTCGACGAGCATGCCGAAKCCTTCGGCCCAGAACGTCTTCTGGTACGGCATGAGCACCTTTCCGCCTTCGGCCAGCGCCTCGAAGATGCGCTTGCCCTCCGCGTTGGGCACGTAGCCCACGGACAGCATGAAGCCCGAGAAGGGATACGGCTGGCCTTCCCTGCCGTCCGAGGCCATGATCTGGCTGTCGCCGATCTGGATGTTGGCGTGCATCACCTTGTCCCCCCAGGCCGGCGAGGCAGGCGCCTCTCCGGGCGGCGCTTCCTTGTAGCGCATCAGGAACGTCACCTTGGCGTCGAGCACCTTGCCGTAGAACGCCATCGCCTCGTCGAAACGGCCACCAAAATCGAGATACGGTTGTACCTGCATATCGGTCTCCTTTACGTCACGTGGGTTGCCCAGATCCGGGCGCCGTCAATTATGCGCCGGCCTTGCTGCCGGTCAACGCGTCCGGAAAGTCGATCTCGAACTCGGTCTGTACCGCATCGCTGCGCACGGTGACGCTGCCGCCATGCAGCCGCATGATGGTATCGACGATGGCCAGCCCCAGCCCCGTGGAGGTGGCCGAATTGCGGCGCGACGGGTCGGCGCGGTAGAAGCGCCCGAACAGGTGCGGCAACGACTCCGGCGCGATGGCCGGGCCGTCGTTGGCCACGCGGATGTCGGTAAAGCCCGGCCGACCGCGCCCCACCGCCACGCGCACGGTGCTGCCGGCCGGCGCGTGGCGCAGGGCGTTGTCGAGCAGGTTGATGATGGCGCGCCGCAGCAGCGTGCGGTCGGCCGTGACCGTGGCGACGCCCGACACGGCCAGCGTGACGTCGCGGTCGGCGGCCACGGCCTCGAAGTACTCGGCSACCTTGTCCAGTTCKGCGCGGGCGTCGAGTTCGCATGCCCCCAACGCCACCTGCGCGTTGTCCGCGCGGGCCAGGAACAGCATGTTCTCGATCATCCGCGCCAGCCGCTCGTATTCCTCGAGGTTCGATTCGAGCAGCGATTCGTACTCGGCGGCGCTGCGGCGTTGGGCCAGCGTGACCTGCGTCTGTCCCACGAGGTTGCTGATCGGCGTGCGGAAGTCGTGGGCCAGATCGGCCGAGAATGCCGAGAGCCGCGTGAAGCTGTCCTGCAGCCGCGCCAGCATGCCGTTGAGGGCGCCGGCCAGTTCGCGCAGCTCCTCGGGCGCGCCGCCCACGTCCAGCCGCGTAGCCAGCCGGCTGGTGGTCACCGCCGCCGCGTCGCCGGCCATGCGGCGCAGCGGCCTTAGGCCCCGGCGCGCCAGCAGGTAGCCCAGCGCCGCCGCCACCAGCGCGCCGCACAGCACGGCGCCCAGTAGCTGGCTGCGGTATTCGCTCATCAGCGCCACGCGGTARCCGGCATCGCTGAGCACGATGATCTCCACGGCGCGGTCGGTATTGCCCAGCACGCCCAGCGCCGCCATGCCGCGCGACGGCACGCCGTTGCGCGGATACCAGGTCTGGAGCATGCCCTTGTCCGGCGCGGCGTTAGCCGGCAGCACGCGCAGCGGCGGCACCGACTCGTTGCGCGGATTCAGCGTGATCAGCGGCTCGCCCTGCCGCGTGCGCACCACGAGGATCAGGCCCTCATGGCCCATGGCGATATCGGCAAAGCGGTGGGTGTCGGCACGGATATCGGCTTCGTCGCCCACCTCGCGCAGCAAGTGGCGCACGAGCAGGATCTCGCCAACCAGTTCGCTCTCGTCGCGCGCCTGCAGCTGGCTGTCGAGCGCGCTGGAGAGGTAGGCGGCCACGCCGACCAGGATCAGCGCCGTGGTCAGGCCATAGGCCAGCGCCAGCCGCGTGGTCAGGGACGCCGTGAGGGAAACCGGGAGCGCGCCGGAGAGGCGGCCCAGCATTCGTCGCCAGCGACGCGCCATCGCCGCTCAGCCCTCGTCCGATTCGTCGAGCACGTAGCCCATGCCGCGACGCGTGTGGATCAGCTTGCGCGGGAACGGATCGTCCACCTTGGCGCGCAGCCGGCGGATGGACACATCCACCACATTGGTATTGCTGTCGAAGTTCATGTCCCAGACCTGGGAGGCGATCAGCGAGCGCGAGAGCACCTCGCCCCGGCGCCGCGCCAGCAGTTGCAGCAGCGCGAATTCCTTCGATGTGAGATCGATCTTCTGCCCGGCACGCGAGACGCGGCGCCGGATCGCATCGATCTGGAGRTCGGCCACCTCCATGAACTCGCTCTCGCGCAGCGGCCCGCGCCGCAGGATGGTGCGGATGCGCGCCACCAGTTCCGCGAAGGCGAACGGCTTGACCATGTAGTCGTCGGCGCCCAGTTCCAGGCCCTTGAGGCGGTCGGACAATTCGTCGCGAGCGGTCAGGCAGAGCACTGGGGTGTCCTTGTCGCGGCGCAGTTCGCGCAGCACCTGCCAGCCGTCCATGCCGGGCAGCATCACGTCGAGGACGATCAGGTCGTAGTGCTGCTCGCGTGCGTGGCCCAGGCCGTCCACGCCGTCGCGGGCGAGATCGGCCACGAAACCTGATTCCGTGAGGCCCTTGAGCAGGTAGTCGCCGGCCTTGGGTTCGTCTTCAACAATCAGGATGCGCATGGGAATTCACTGACACCAGCCATGGGTTGCGGGGGGAATCCACGACACTAGCCGAGGTTGGTACGCAATGGGCGAAGATTGCAGGAATGTCATCTTGGCGCCAGCGTTCTGACGGGTGGAATCCCAKTACAATGCGTGCTGCCATGATGAAAGGACGCCACCTGTGCGTCCCGTCTGGCGCGCCGCCCCCAAGATCCCGCAATGAAACGCCTGCCTGCCCTCTCCCTGCTGTGCCTTGCCCTGTCCACCCTGCCCGTTTCCGGCGCCAGCGCGGCGGTCGTGGACTCCAGCGTAGCGGAAGTGGCCGGTTTGTCGATGTCGGAACGGCATGTGGCCATCAAGGCCGAGGCGGAAGCCGCCATCGCCAACACGGAAGCGGCCCAGTGCACCGAGGCGACCAGCGCGGCCAACCTGCCGGCGCCCCTGCCCGTGCTCGCGGAACTGCCGCGTGTGGCGCTTGAGCATCATCGACACTCCATGCCGATGGCCTCGCCGGCGGCGTTCGCGACCTCAGCGGCCTACGTCCCGCKGCCGGYCGAGCGCCCGGCCCCTCACTGCTGAACCCTGCCCGCGTGGCGCTCAGTCCACGCGATAAAAATCGATCGACTGCCCCGCGTTGACTGCGCGCTGGAGCCAGTCGGGATATTCGCCGGTACCGTCCCACGTCTGCCCCATCGCATTGCGGTAGAGCACCCGTACGCGCGCAACTTCGGGTTGGGCGGCGATGGTGGGGGGTACGTCGGTTTCCACGGTGACGGCGTCGCCGTCTTCGCTATCGGCAAAGCAACCTGCTTCGACCAGATCGTCGAACGTCAGGCCATGGCGATCCATTTGCTCGCGGATCCACGCTACCGCGGCTAGTTTGGCTGCATCAGACTCGGACATGACTATCGTGCGGCGCCCGCCGCAAGATGGGCGGGCTGGTGAAAGACCTTTTTGGGGGAATGGCCCTGAACGGCTGGGCCAGTACGGATTCTACAGGGTGTTTGCTCCGCCCCCGCCGCATTTCGTGCGGCGGCACATCGTCACACCGCTGGAATTGCTGCATGACAGCATTGTCATGGATGGGTCATCTTGGCGTCGGGGGCCCGCTTCTAGACTGCCTGCCATGGTCGCCATCAGCCCGGTGCGCGTCGTCAAGAACGGCGCCACGCAGCGCGGCCCAACGCAGTTTCCCGCCTCCCTGGGACACGCAACGGAGTCTCACTATGCCTTCTATCCGACAAACCATCCGACAAACCATCGCCTACGCCGCGCTGGCCGCCACACTGGCCGGCACCGCCGGTCTCGCCAACGCCGCGCCGCGCTCGACCGACCCGTTCACCGACGGGGCCCGTGTGGGTGCGCGCGATGTCTATTCCGACGGCGCCCGCGCCGTGCACGACACCCGCAGCCCGTTCGTGGACGGTGCGTTCAGCGCTACCGGCCCGCGTGACGCGTTCGACAGCGGCGCCTGATCGACACCCCTCCCTCSCGCGCAGGCGGCTTCAGCCCGCCTGCTCCACGCCGGGAAATTGCGACGCGGGCATCGGGCGGCCCAACAGGTAGCCTTGCAGCGCGTCGCAGCCCARATCGGCAAGGAAGGTCCGCTGCGCGGCCGTTTCCACACCTTCCGCCACCACCTGCAGTTTCAGCGTGCGGCCCAGCGCCACGATGGCGGACACGATGGCCGCATCCTCCGTATCCTCCGCAAGATCCCGCACGAAGCCACGATCGATCTTCAGCTCGCTGGCCGGAATCCGCTTCAGGTGCAGCAGGCTCGAATACCCCGTACCGAAATCATCGATGGCGATGCGCACGCCCATGTCGTCCAGTTGCGTGAGGATGGCCAGGCTGGCCTCCACGTCGCGCATGGCCGTGGACTCCGTGATCTCCAGCGTCAGGCTGGCCGGCGGCACGCCGTGGCACGCCAGCGCCTCCCCTACCGACTCGACCATGCCGGCATGGCAGAACTGCAGCGCCGACAGGTTGACCGCCATCGACCAGCTCGTATGGCCCAGCGCGTGCCACTCGGCCAGTTGGCGGCACGCCTCGTCGAGCACCCAGGCGCCAATCGGCACGATGGCGCCGGTCTTCTCCGCCAGCGTGATGAACTGGTCCGGCATCAGCATGCCGTGCGCGGGATGGTTCCAGCGCAGCAGCGCCTCCGCGCCGACCAGCTCGCCGCCCGCCGCCGCGAACTTGGGCTGGTAGTGCAGCTGTAGCTGCCCGTGCTTGAGCGCGCCGCGCAGATCCTGRATCAGCGCCTGCTGGGTGCGCGCCTGGTGATTCATCGAGCGTTCGAAGAAGCAGTACGCGTTGCGGCCGGCGGCCTTGGCGTGATACATCGCCGCGTCCGCGTTGGACATCAGCGCGTCCTGGTCCTGCCCATCCGCCGGATGCAGGGCGATGCCGATGCTGCCCGAGACATGCAGCGCATGGCCGGCCACCTGCACGGTCTCGCGCAGCGCTTCCAGCAGCCCTTCGGCGATCACGCCGGCGTCCTCGGGTTCGTCGATGCGCACCAGCAACACGAATTCGTCGCCGCCCACACGCGAGATGGTGTCATCGGCGCGCACCGCCGAGCGCAGCCGCCGGGCGATTTCCACCAGCAGGCCGTCCCCCACGTGATGGCCGTAGGTATCGTTGACGCCCTTGAATCCGTCGAGATCGACGAACAGCACGGCAAAGCGCGCATGCTGGCTGGCGCCGGCCTGGATGGCCTGCGCGAAGCGGTCGTCCAGCAGCGCGCGGTTCGGCAGATGGGTGAGCTTGTCGTGCAGGGCGAGGAATTCRAGTTCCTTATTCGCCACGCCGAGCGCCTGTGCCAGCATGGCGGTGCGCATTTCCAGCCGCATGTCGAGGACCGACGTAATCAGCGCCACCGCCAGCACGCAGACCGTGACGACGAGGATGGGCAGCGCCAGCGAGCCGCTGTCCACGCCGTCCCGGGCCGCGCCGCACACGCTGCCGAGCGGAAACTGGGCCGCTGCCATGCCCGTGTAGTGCATGGCGGCGATGGCCCCGCCCATCACCACGGCGGCGCCGAGGCGCAACTGGTGGATGCGCGGCATGTTCCGGCGCAGCCGGAAGGCAATCCACAACGCCACGCCCGACGCCACCACCGCGATCCCAATCGACAGCACGAACAGCCACGGCACGTACTGGATGCCCGGCTGCATGCGCAGCGCGGCCATGCCGGTGTAGTGCATGCTGGCCACGGCGGCGCCGAGCACCAGCGCGCCCATCACCAGCCGGCGGCGAGGCAGGTGTTCCTGGCAGACCAGTTTCAGCGCGAAGGCCGAGGCGACGATGGCAATCAACAGCGAGCCCACCGTGATGGCGGGGTCGTAGCCCAGTGGAATCGGCAGCCGGAAGGCCAGCATGCCGACGAAATGCATCGACCAGATGCCCAGCCCCATGGCAACCGCGCCGCCGGCCAGCCACATATGGGCATAGCGTCCGCGCGCAGTGGCGATACGGCCGGCCAGGTCCAGCGCGGTATAGGACGCGAGGATGGCCACCAACAGGGAAAACAAGACGAGAAGCGCGTCGTAGCTCGGGGAAATCATGGTGGCGCGTGACGAAGCAGTGGCTTGGAGAGCCGGAATTCTGAGGGGTGGCGCCGCGCGAGCGTGCAATTCCCGTTATCAGTAAGGTTATCGGCGGATGGAGGCCAGACTTTAGCGGGATTGCGCTAGGCCCGCCTCCCCCGTTTTCCCTGCTTGCGCGCTGATATCCGACCTGTACCCGGCTTGCGCCCAGCTTGCCGAGGGCTTGACACGAGGCCGACCCGGCCCGCCCSCCGTCCGACAATTCCTACATCCCAATCGGCGCGCGCCGGAATGGCTGYGCCCAGCGCCCCGCCTATTCTTGAGTCGTGGCGGAAGCGCCGCATCGCAAATCTGCAAGACCTAGGCAATGCGACGCGGCCCGCGGAATGCAGGAGAGCAACCATGTGGAAACGACTGGCTGGCGCGCTCGCGGTGGGCGCATGCTGTTGGGCCTTCTCGGGCTGCACGGCAACCGGCGCCGTCGCGGGCGGCGTCGTTGGACACGAAGCGACCAACGGCAGCRCGCTAGGCACCGTGGGTGGTGCSGTGGTGGGTGGCGTGATTGGCCACGAGCTTGGCAAGTAACGCTGCAAGTAACGGATTGATGAAGTAACGTTTTCCGCGGTCTGGATGGCGGGCAGGGTCGTCCAGGCTAGCGCGGCATATGCTTGAAGATGGGAAGGATATGCCGCCGCGCGCCGCGCCATGAGCATCGGCTGTTGTGTTTTTCAACGATGAGCGGACGTTTTCATCGCTGAAAGGCATCGCGGCACACAACGATGTCAGATCTCCCCGATCGTCATGGCGCGGCCGTGGGAAACCCTGCAATGAGAAAGCCCCGGCGCGTGTGCACCGGGGCTTTTTCTTTTCCTGCTTTTCTCGATACTGCCTTCGACACTGCTYTCGACACGCCTCTCGCGTTCCCGCGCGATAGGACTAGTACGACTTCGGCAACCCCAGCACCCGCTCGGCGATATGGCACATGATCAGTTGGGCGCTGACCGGCGCGATGCGCGGGATGTACGACTCACGCAGGTAACGCTCCACGTGGTATTCCCGCGCATAGCCCATGCCGCCCAGCGTCAGCACGGCGGTCTGGCACGCCTGGTGCGCGGCCTCGGCGGCCAGGTACTTGGCGGCGTTGGCCTCGGCGCCGCACGGCTTGCCGTTGTCGTAGAGCCAGGCGGCCTTCCACACCATCATGTCGGCGGCTTCCAGCGCCATCCACGCCTGCGCCAGCGGATGCTGGATGCCCTGGTTCTGGCCGATGGGCCGGCCGAATACGATGCGCTCGCGGGCGTAGCGGGTGGCGGCCTCCAGCGCAGCGCGGCCCAGTCCCACGGCTTCGGCGGCAATCAGGATGCGCTCCGGGTTCAGGCCATGGAGGATGTACTCGAAGCCCCTGCCCTCCTCGCCGATGCGGTCCGCCGCCGGCACCATCAGGCCGTCGATAAACAGCATGTTCGAGTCCACGGCGCCCCGGCCCATCTTGTCGATCTCGCGCACCTCGATGTGCTCGCGGTCCAGCGCCGTGTAGAACAGGCTCAGGCCCTGCGTGGGCTTGGCCACGGCCTCCAGCGGCGTGGTGCGCGCCAGCAGCAGCATGCGCGTGGCCACCTGCGCCGTGGAGATCCAGATCTTGCGGCCATCCACGCGATAGGCGCTGCCGTCCGCCGTGCGCACCGCCTGCGTCTTCAGGTGGGTGGTATCGAGCCCCGCGTCCGGCTCGGTCACGGCGAAGCAGGCCTTCTCCTGCCCGGCGATCAGCGGCGGCAGCGCGGCCGCCTGCTGGGCCTCGGTGCCGAACACCACCACCGGGTTCAGGCCGAACACGTTCATGTGGATGGCGGACGCGCCCGAGAATCCCGCCCCGGACGCCGACACGGTCTGCATGATCAGCGCCGCCTCGGTAATGCCCAGCCCCGCGCCGCCGTACTGCTCCGGCATGGCAATGCCGAGCCAGCCCGCGCCGGCCATCGCCTTGTGGAACGCCTCGGGAAACGCGTGGCGCTGGTCCAGCCCGGCCCAGTARTCGGGGCCGAAGTCGCTGCATAGCTGGCTGACGGCCTCGACGATGGCGTTCTGTTCAGGTGTCCTTTCGAAGTTCATCGGCGTCTCGCGTTATTCCGGCTGGATGCCGGCGTCCTTCACCAGCTTGGTCCACTTGACCAGCTCGCCCGCCACGAAGCCGGCGAACTGCTGCGGGGTCTGACCGAAGGCCTCGAAGCCCAGCGCCTCGAAGCGCGGCGCCACCTCCTTGCTCGACGCAATGCGCGACAGCTCGCGATTGACCCGCTCGACGATCGGCTGCGGCGTCTTGGCCGGCGCGAACACGCCGTTCCACGATGTGATGTCGAAGCCCTTCATCTCCGGCGTATCGGCAATCGGCGGCAGGTCCGGCAGCAGGCGGCTGCGCTGCGCGGTGGTCACGGCCAGCGCGCGCATCTTGCCGGCCTTCACGTTGGCGATGCCGGCGGCCACGTCGACGAACATCATCGGCACCTGGCCGGCAATCACGTCGGTCATGGCCGGCGGTGTGCTTTTATAAGGCACGTGCAGCAGGTCCAGCTTGGCCAGRCGCGAGAACGTGGCGCCGGAGACGATGCCMGTGCTGTTGCCGCTGGCGTAGGACATGCCCGGATGCGCCTTGGCATAGGCAATCAACTCGCCCACCGTCTTCACCGGCAGCTTGGGATTGATCACCAGCATGAACGGCAGGTTGCCCATGCGGCCGACCGGCGTGAAGTCCTTGATCGGGTCGTAGGGCAGCTTCTTCATCAGCGACGGATTGGCCGAATGCGTGGTGTTGGTGGTCATGAACAGCGTGTAGCCGTCCGGGGCCGCCTGCGCCACCAGCTCCGCCGCGATGGCGCCATTGGCGCCGGGGCGATTGTCGACCACCACGTTCTGGCCGAGCGCATCGCCCAACTCCTTGGCCGTGATGCGCGCCACGGCATCGGTGCCACTGCCGGCCGCAAACGGCACGACGAGGCGGATCGGGCGGCTAGGCCAGTTATCGGCAGCCTGGACGGCGGGGGCAAACGACAGCGTTGCCAGCGCGGGCAACGCCACGATGGCGGCGGCAAGCACGCGCCGCGCACGGAAAGTCGGCATGGAGGTCTCCTCGGGTTCTTATATAGGCAGGCGGCGCGGATTCAGGCGGGACGGATGACGCGGTCCGGCGATTCCTCGTAAGGCGGGGCGTAGACCACGAGCAGCTTGACGGGCTCGTCGCTGATCACCGTGAAGACGTGCATCGCTTCGGCGGGAAAGAAGCAGCAGTCCCCGGGGCCCAGTTCCTGGGACTGTCCGTTGACTTCGGCSCGCGCACGGCCTTCCAGCACATAGCAGACCTGTTCGATGCCCGGGTGCGCGTGGGGCAGCGCGCCCTTGCCGCGTTCGATGGTGCCGTGGATGACTTCGAGTTGGGTGGCGCCGACGTTCTCGCGCCCGATGATGCGGCGGTTCAGCGTGCCGACGTGATTGGCGGGGTGGTAGCCGGCAACGTCCTCGGTGCGGACGAAATACACCGGCCCSGATGCGGGTGATGCGGGTGATGCTTGAGTCATAAAGGGCTTGTCTCCAACAGGGAATGACATCGGTCGCCGCGTGGCATCACGGGCGTCTCTTTTCATGTTTGTGAAACTGATTTTATGCCCATGAAAAACGAAGTCAACTAGGGGATGGCCCTTGGGTGTGGCGCGGGTGCACAGCGCATTCATGAAATTGAGGCACGAATGAAGTGCATCGACCGAAATTATGTCTCCGCAGGCAAATGCTAGGATGCCAGCCATAACGACACCTATCCAAAAGGAGACAACCCCATGAAACTCAGCCATCTCGCCTGCACTGCCTTGCTCGCCTGCACCGCCGTCGTGGGCACGGCTTCGGCCCAGTCCTACCCGCAACGCCCGGTTCGCCTGATCGTGCCCTACGCGCCCGGCGGCAGCGCCGACATCGCCGCGCGCCTGATCTCGGAAGCCTGGTCGAAGAGCCTCGGCGGCACCCTCGTGGTGGAGAACCGCGCCGGTGCGGGCGGCAATATCGGCGTGGATGCCGTCGCCAAGTCGCCGGCGGATGGCTACACCATCGGCCTGCAAACCGTCTCGCTGGCCATCAACCCGGGCCTGTTCCCGCGCATGCCGTATGACACGCTGAAGGATCTGGCCCCGATCGGCATGGTGGCCAGCTCGCAGCACGTGCTGGTGGTCAACAACAAGGTGCCGGCCAAGAATCTGCAGGAACTGATTGCGCTGGCCAAGGCGTCGCCGGGCAAGCTGACCTACGGCTCCGCCGGCAATGGCAGCACCTTCCATATGTCGGCGGAACTGTTCAAGTCCGTCGCCAATGTGTCGATCGTCCACGTGCCCTATCGCGGCGGCGGCCCGGCCCTGGTGGACACCATCGCCGGACAGGTCGACATGAGCTTCCCGGTGATTTCCGCCGCCCAGCAGCACGTGCAGGGCGGCAAGCTGACCGCGCTGGCGGTGACCGGCGCCAAGCGCTCGGCCCTGCTGCCGAATGTGCCGACCGCCGCCGAAGCCGGCCTGCCCGACTACCAGTTCGAGACGTGGTTCATGGTCTTCGCCCCGACCGGCACGCCCAAGCCCATCATCGACAAGCTCAATGCCTCGCTGAACAGCGCGCTGGCCGCGCAGGCCACCAAGGAGCGCATGGTCAAGGAAGGCTTCGAGCCCACCCCGACCACGCCGGAAGCCGCCCGCCAGCGCCTGGAGCGCGAAATGCCGATGTGGGCCAAATTGATCAAGCAGCGCGGCATCACCGCCGAATGACCGAAGCAGAGAMCGTAGCGATGACTTCCCGAACCCTATACAACAAGCTGGTGGACTCCCACACCGTCGCCCGGATCGAYGAGGACAACGTCCTCCTGTTCTGCGACCTGCATCTGATGAACGAGTACACCAGCCCGCAGGCCTTTGCCGGCCTGCACGAGCAAGGGCGCGGCGTGCTGGTCCCGGGGCAGAATGTCTCGGTCGTCAGTCATATCATCCCGACCCATCCCACGGTGATCCGCGTGATTGCGGACCCGGCGTCGGCGCTACAGGCGACCAACCTGCGCGATAACTGCACCCGCCACGCGATTCCGCTGTTCGACACCAATGACCGCCTGCAGGGCATCGAGCACGTGGTGGCGCCCGAGCACGGCATGATCCGGCCCGGCATGGTGGTGATCTGCGGCGACAGCCACACCACCACCTATGGRGCGCTGGGGGCGCTGGGCTTTGGCATCGGCACGTCCGAGGTCGAGCATGTGCTGGCCACCCAGACGCTGGTCTACCGGATGGCGAAGACCATGCGCATCCGCGTGGACGGCAAGCTGCCGGTGGGCACCACGGCCAAGGACCTGATCCTCAAGATCATCGCCCGCATCGGCGCGCAGGGCGCGCGCGGCTACGTGGTGGAGTACTGCGGCACCGCRATTCGTGACCTGAGCATCGAGGCGCGCTTCACGCTGTGCAATATGACCGTGGAAGCCGCCGCGCGCGGCGCGCTGATCGCCCCGGACGACGCCGCCATCGACTACGTGCTGCGCCGAGCAGCCGATATGGACGAGGCGCAGCGCATCGCCGCCCGCCAGTACTGGGAAACGCTGAAAAGCGATGCCGACGCCACCTTTGACATGGAGTACGTGTTCGATGCCAGCGACATCGAGCCCTACGTCACCTGGGGTACCAGCCCGGACCAGGCGCTGCCGGTGTCTGGCCACATCCCCTTCCCCGAAGACCAGATGGACGATGCCGAGCAGCGCTCGGTGGCACGCGCCCTGGCCTACACCCACCTGACGTCTGGCGCGACGCTGGAAGGCACGCCGATCCAGCACGTGTTCATCGGCTCCTGCACCAATGGCCGCATCGAGGACCTGCGCGCGGTGGCCAGCGTGGTACGCGGCAAGCACGTGGCGCAAGGCGTGCGGGCGATGGTCGTGCCGGGCTCCGGCACGGTGAAGGCGCAGGCCGAACGCGAGGGGCTGGCCGACATCCTGACCGCCGCCGGCTTCGAATGGCGCCAGCCGGGCTGCTCGATGTGCCTGGCGATGAATGACGATGTGCTGGCCGACGGCGTGCGCTGCGCCTCCACGACCAACCGCAACTTCGAAGGCCGCCAGGGGCGCGGCGCCATCACCCACCTGATGAGCCCGGCCATGGCCGCCGCCGCCGCCATCACCGGCACGATTACCGATGTCCGCAAGCTGGAGCTTTCCCATGTCTGATTTCGCACACCTTACCGGCAAGGGCGCAGCCATCCGSTTCGAGAACCTCGACACGGACCAGATCATCCCCAAGCAGTTCCTGCGCGGCATCGACAAGGCCGGCCTGGCCCAGGGCGTGCTCTACGACCACCGCTTCGACGCCGCCGGCCAGCCGCGCCCCGATTTCGTGCTGAACCGGCCCGAATACGCCGGCACCCGCATCCTGGTGGGCGGCGCCAACTTCGGCTGCGGTTCCAGCCGCGAGCACGCGGTGTGGGGGCTCCAGCAGTTCGGCGTGCAGGCGGTGATCGCGCCGAGCTTCGGCGAGATCTTCTACTCGAACGCGATGAACAATCGCCTGCTGCTGGTGATGCTGCCCCGGGACGTGATCGAGCAGTTGATGAACGATGTCGATGCCGACAGCGACAACGTCATCACCATCGACGTCGACGCCATGCGGGTGCGCACCCCGGCTGGCGAATACCCGTTCGAACTGTCCGCGCGGCACCGCCGCATGTTCCTGGAGGGGCTGGACATGATCGGCCTGTCCCTGAAGCAGCGCGGCGAGATCGAGCAGTTTGCCGCGCGCTACTGGTCGGCATTCCCCTGGACCAAGGACGTCGCCCGGCGCACCCGGGATCGCCTCTCCGAGGTCTGAAATAAAAATCTTTCGGATGAGTGCCACCCAAACGGGTGGAACCTGTCTGCATACGGCCCGTGATGAACGGGCCGTTTTGCATTTCGGAATCGATATGGGGACCAGGCAGGCGGCACCATAAGCGCCGCTTTCACCATTTTCCACGCCGMYAATGTATTAAWACGGAGACAATCTCGATACGCTCACCGTGTCTGTGTCGGGCCAGCAACGCAAATTGCAATGGGAATTGTTCGCATTTATATTCCGCCAGCCCGCCAGATAGATGCCCCTCCCGCAGCCGAACCCCGCGCAATCGCGCCCGGCGGCTGAGGACGGATCGGGCCCGACCGCGGAGGAGCGAATGGACCTGACAATGATTCGCCGTACCCCCGTGGCCACCGCACTTGTGGCCCTGTTCGCCGCCCCCGCCGCCCCCGCTGCGTTCGCGCAGCAGGCCCCCACGCCTCCGGCCGCCACGGCCGCCCCAGCCGCCCCTGCTGCCACCGAAAGCGCGCCGACCACGCTGCGCGAAGTCACGGTCCAGGGCTCGGCGGCGCGCGACGACTTCAATGCGTCCGGCAGCCAGCTGTCCAAGCTGCCCGCCGACCTGCGCGACGTGCCCCAGTCCGTCACCATCGTGAACCAGGCGCTGATGCAATCGCAGGGCGTCAGCTCCCTGACCGACGCGCTGCGCAACGTCCCCGGCATCACCATCGGCGGCGCGGAAGGCGGCCAGATCGGCAACAACATCAACCTGAACGGCTTTTCGGCGCGCACCGACATCTACCTCGATGGCTTCCGCGACCGTGGCCAGTACTACCGCGACACCTTCGCGCTGGATCAGGTGGAAGTGCTGATGGGCCCCTCTTCGATGCTGTTCGGGCGCGGCTCCACCGGCGGCGTGATCAACCAGGTCACCAAGAAGCCGTCCCTGAAGGCCGCCACCGAGGTCAGCGCCTCGGTCACCACCAACGGCCTGGTGCGTGCCACCGCYGACGTGAACACGCCCACCGGCGACACCTCGGCCTTCCGCATTTCGGCGATGGCGCAGGACGGCAAGCCGAGCACGCGCGACGAGATGACCGTGCAGGACTTCGGCATCGCGCCGTCGTGGCGCTATGGCATCGGCACGTCCACCCAGATCACGCTGTCCGCGCTGCTCCAGCACAACGAGGACATGCCCGACTACGGCCTGCCGGCCATCAACGGCCATCCGGTGAAGGTGGACCGGGACACGTTCTACGGCTTCAACAACGACCACACGCGGCAGAACATCGCCTCGCTGTCGGCGGGCATCGACCACAAGTTCTCGCCCAACCTGCGCCTGCGCAACCAGACCGCGTTCAACTACGTGGAAACGGACGCCCGCGAGACCGCGCCGAACGCCGTCGGCTCCATCAACGCGGCGGGCGCCTTCACCGCGCTGACCACCACCAACCTGCCGCTGTCGCAGCTCTACGTGCGCCAGCAGAGCCACGACCGCAACATCCGCGACTACTCGATCTTCAACCAGACCGAGCTGACCGCCACCTTCGAAACTGGGTCGATCAAGCACACGCTGCTCACGGGCGTGGAACTGGGCCACGACGGCTACAACAACCAGAACTACTACCGGAACGGCAGCTGCGGCAGCACGCCGCTGAACCCGCCGGCCACCGCTACGGCTGCCGCCGGCACCTCGGGCTTCGTGGCCTGCACGCCGGTGGTCGATCCGGTGTACCGGGACTCCCCGGGCAACGTGCCGACCGCCACCGGCAACCTGCAGGGCGGCTCGGCCAACACCGTCGCCGTGTACGCCAACGACGCCATCGAATTCACAAAACAGTGGAAGGCGGTGGCGGGCCTGCGCTATGACCGCTACATCGCCAGCATCAGCAACTCGGTGAATGCCACGAACACACGGGGCAACACGGCGCTGGCCAACGCCGACCAGACCGTCAACTTCACCAGCGTGCGGCTGGGCGGCATCTGGCAGCCTACGGAGCAGCAGTCGTACTACCTCTCGTATGGCACGTCGTTCAACCCGTCGCTGGAGCARCTGGTGGGCACGGTGGGCCAGCAGTCGCTGGACCCCGAGAAGAACAAGTCCTACGAGGCCGGCGGCAAGTGGGACCTGCTGAACGGCAACCTCTCGGTCACCTCGGCCCTCTTCCGCATCACCAAGGACAACGCGCGCAGCCAGATCGACGCCACCACCTACGCGCTGGCCGGCAAGATCCAGGTGGATGGCTTCCGCGCCGGCGTCACCGGCCGCATCACGCCGAAGTGGCAGGTCTTTGCCGGCTACACCTACCTCGACGCCGAGATCAAGAACGGCATCGCGGCGGGCACGCAGGGCAAGGTGCCGACCAACACGCCCAAGCACACCGCCACGGCATGGACCAGCTACGCCGTGCTGCCAAGCTGGGAAGTGGGCGGCGGCGCGTTCTATATGTCCGAGCGCTACGCCAACAACACCAACACCGTGCAGGTGGGCGGCTTCGTGCGCTGGGACGGCATGATCGCCTTCCACCAACCGAAGTACGATGTGCGCCTGAATCTCTTCAACATCTTCGACAAGAAGTATTACGATGCGCTGATTCAGTCGGATGGCGGCCGGTCGGTGCCGGGCACGGGCCGTACCGCCATGCTGTCGCTCACCTATCGCATGTAAACGCCGGCGGGGCCGCCCTGCCGGCGGCCTTCGCCAGGATTCCAGCCATGCTCGTCTGCATTCCCCGGGTACTCGACGCCGAACAGCTCGCGGTACTGGTCGCCCAACTCGAACACGCCGGCGATGCCTGGGTGGATGGCCGCGTCACGGCCGGCTACTCCGGCGCACCGGTCAAGTTCAACCAGCAGATCGACGAACGCGCCGAGGTGGCGGCCCAGTGCCAGCACCTGATCCTGAGCGCGCTGGAGCGCAACCCGCTGTTCATCAGCGCGGCGCTGCCCAACCTCGTCTATCCGCCGATGTTCAACCGCTACAGCGAGGGCATGACCTTTGGCGCCCATGTGGATGGCAGCGTGCGCATCGACCCGCACAGCGGGCGCAAGCTGCGCACGGACATCTCGGCCACGCTGTTCCTCTCGGACCCGGCCAGCTATGACGGCGGCGAACTCCAGGTGGAAGACACCTACGGCCTGCACAAGGTCAAGCTGGCCGCCGGCGACATGGTGATCTACCCGGCCACCAGCCTGCATCAGGTCACGCCCATCACGCGCGGCACCCGGCTGGCCAGCTTTTTCTGGATCCAGAGCCTGGTGCGCGACGATGGCCAGCGCGCGCTGCTGTTCGACATGGACAACGCCATCCAGACCCTGAACCAGACCAACGCCGACGAACGCGCCCGGCGCAGCCTGGTGGGCTGCTATCACAACCTGCTGCGGCAGTGGAGCGAGACCTGAGCTAGCGCGGATCGGCGGCGAGCCACGGGCTGCCCCGCTCCAGTCCGGCCCGGACTTCGTCGGCATGCTCGCCAATGGCAGGAATACGCCCGACCTGCCGCACCGCGCCGTCGAAGCGCGGCGCCGGGGCAGTCTGCAGGAAACCATCCGCCTCCACATAGACCCCGCGCGCCACGTTATGGGGATGGGCGGCGGCCTCCGCCGGGCTCAGTACCGGCGCAAAGCACACGTCGGTGCCCTCCAGCCGGCGGCACCAGCCTTCCCGGGTATCCGTGGCGAACACCTCGGCCAGATGCCGGTGGAGTTCCGGCCAGGCCTCGCGCTGCCACTGCCGGGCGAAGCGCGGGTCATCGGCCAGCCCCAGCGCCTGCACCAGCAAGCCGTAGAACTGCGGCTCGATGGCGCCCACGGTGATGAACTGGCCATCCGCGCAGCGATARGTGGCGTAGAAGTGCGAACTGTCGTGGAGATTGCGCCCGCGCTCGCCGTGGATATAGCCCTTGGCCGTGGCCCCCAGCAGCAGTTGCAGCATGTGCGCCGAACCATCGACGATGGCGGCATCGACCACCGTGCCGACGCCCGTGCCCCGYGCGCGCAGGATGCCGGACAGCAGGCCCACGGCGAGGTACARGGCYCCRCCGCCCACGTCCCCGGTCACGGCGAAAGCGGTCGAGGGCGGCGTCTCSGGYGCRCCGTTGTARTAGAGCGCGCCRGACAGCGCGGTGTAGTTGTTGTCGTGGCCGGCCACCTGCGCCATCGGGCCGGTCTGGCCCCAGCCGGTCATCCGGCCATAGACCAGCCGGGGGTTACGCGYCATGCACACCTCTGGCCCGAGCCCCAGCCGCTCCATCACACCGGGMCGCATGCCTTCGATCAGCGCGTCSGCGTCCGCGATCAGGTCCAGCACCAGCGTGCGGCCTTCCGGCGTCTTCAGGTCGGCCATCACCGAGCGCTTGCCCCGGTTGACCAGCTTGCGCGGCTGCCCCGACGCGCCATCGTCAGGCCGTTCCACGGCTATCACATCGGCGCCGAGGTCGGCCAGATGCATCGCACAGAAYGGCCCCGGGCCGAGCCCGCTGATTTCCACGATCCGCACGCCTTCCAGCATGGCTGCTCCTGACATCGCTCAAACGACTCCGGCCGACTTCAGCGCCGCAAGATCCGCAGCGGTGACCCCGATCGCGCCATAGACCGCCGCGTTGTGCTCGCCCGTGGCCGGACCACTGCGCGGCGGCGACGGCTGGTAGCCGGAGAAGCGCGGCACMACGCACGGCGCCGGAATCGTGCCGAGGTCGGCGTCTTCGAGCCGGACGATGGCCTCGCGCGCCTGCAGGTGGGGATCGTCGATCACATCGACAATGGTGAAGACCTTGCTGAACGGCACCTCGTGCGCCTTCAGCGCGGTGGCGATGGCGTCATAGGACTGCGCGGCGAACCAGGCCACGATCAGGTCGTCCAGCGGGCCGATATTGCGGATGCGGTCCGGGTTGCGGCGATAGTCGACGGACTCCGCCAGATCGGGCCGTTCCATGGCCTTGGCCAGCCGCCGGAACGTGACGTCCGACGAGGCCACCAGCGAGACCCACTGGTTGTCCGCCGTGCGATACATATTCGACGGCGCGGTGTAGGTCGCCCGGTTGCCGGAGCGCCCGCGCACCTGCCCAAGTTGCTCGTACTCCACCGCCAGCGGCTCCAGCAGGCGCAGCAGCGCCTCCGTGGCCGACAGGTCGATCTCCCGCCCCGGGCCCTCCGGCGCGCCGCGCGCCTCGGCAATCGCCGTGGCAATCGAGAACGCGCCGAACAGCCCCGCCACCATGTCCCCGATCGGATAGTTCATRTGCATCGGCCCGCCGGCGGCCTCGCCGCACAGGTTGGTGAAGCCGCTCATCGCCTCGAAGATCCGCGCGAAGCCGGGGTTGGCGGCATACGGGCCGGTCTGGCCGAAGCCGGTCAGGCGCAGCACGGTCAGGCGCGGATTGGCGCGATGCAGGGTGGCGATATCCAGACCCCATCGATCCAGCGTGCCGGTGCGGAAGTTCTCCACCAGCACATCGAACTCCGGCAGCAGGCGCAGGAACAGCGCCCGGCCTTCCGGCGTGCGGACATCGAGCGAAATACCCTGCTTGCCGCGATTGGTGACCTTCCAGTACAGCGACAGGTCGTCCTTTACCGGCGCCAGGCCGCGCAGCGGGTCGCTGCCGTCCGGCAGTTCCAGCTTGACCACCTCCGCGCCCATGTCGCCGCACAGCGTGGCGGAGAACGGCGCGGCCACCACGGTGGCCATGTCCAGGATGCGCACGCCGCGCAGCGGGCCGCCTTGGGGCGAGTCGGAGGGGGTCCGCTGTGCGGAATTGCATTCGGAGGGGTGCATGTCGTCGCCAGGTAGAAAGGGAAAAAGCACGGTGAGACGAGGGTGGTCCCGCCAGACCCGCCTTGCAAGCAGGGTTTCGCACAGCGAAACCGTTCCGGTTCATCATTGACTCCCCGACCTGCGGAAACCAACATGAATCCACCCCAGCGCCCCCCCGCCATGGACCCAAACACGATTTCCGGCCTGGCCAGCGCCGACGAGCTGGCCCACGACAGACAGTTCGCCACCAACCTGGCGCGCGGCGTGGAAGTGCTGCGTGCCTTCACCCCGGCCCGGCCGATCCTGGGCAACCAGGATCTCGTGGTCAGCACCGGGCTGCCGAAGGCCACGGTGTCGCGACTGACCTACACCTTGTGCCTGCTGGGCTTCCTGAGCCGGGTGCCCGGCACGCAGAAATACCGGCTCGGTTCGGGCGTGCTGGCGCTGGCGTACCCGATGCTCGCCGCGCTGCCGATCCGCCAGGTGGCCCGCCCCTACATGGAGGCCATCGCGCGGGAAACCGGCTGCACGGTGAACCTCGGCATGCGGGACCGGCTGACCGTGGTGTACGTGGATAGCTGCCGGCTGGACCCGACCAACGTGTACCAGCCGGACATCGGCAGCACCCGGCCGGTGCTGTCCACGTCGATTGGCCGCGCGCTGCTGCTCGGGTGCAGCGCGGAGGAGCGCACGGCGGTGCTGAACCGGCTGCGCGTGGAAGACCCGGAGCGGTTCCGCGTGGAGAAGCCAATGTGGACGGCCGAGCAGCAGCACTTTCCCGCGCGCGGCTTCTGCCTGAGCCCGGGCGAGTGGCGGGCGGAGATCCACGCGATTGCCGCGCCGATCCGCATGCCGAAGCAGGAGCCGTTTGCCTTGAACTGTTCGATCTCGGCCTTGCGCGACAAGGACGGGTATCTGGAGCGGGAAGTCGCCCCGAAGCTGCTGGAAGCCGTGCGGCAAATCGAATTCGGCCTGATGCGATAGCGAACCCGCCATCGCGCACMGGCCACCCGGACGGCCCGCAGAGGCCGCCGGACCCATCGTGGACCATCGTCAAATACGGAGACAACCATGTCTGGCATGAAGAATCTGGCCCGCTCGCGYCGCGGGTGGCTCACYGGCGCGCTGCTGATGGCAGCCTCACCGGCCCTCTGGTCAGCGGCCGCTCAGGCAGCGGACAAGGCAGCRGATAAGGCCAACGAGAGCGCGGCGCGCTTCCCGGACCATCCGATCCGGATCATCGTGCCCTTCTCCGCCGGCGGCGTGGTGGATTCCGTAACGCGCGTGGTGGCGGAGCGGATGTCGAAGACGCTGGGCCAGCCGGTCATCGTCGAGAACAAGTCCGGCGCCGGCGGCGCCATCGGCACGGACGGCGTGGCCCGCTCCACGCCGGACGGCTACACGCTGCTCGCGGTCAGCCCCAGCCACGCGGTGGCCCCGCTGCTCAACGCCAGCATCACCTGGAACGCCGAGCGCGATTTCCGCGCCATCGGCGGCTTCGGCATGATTCCCAACGTGATCGCCGTGCCGGCCAACTCCAGCGCGCAGACGCTCAAGGCGCTGCTCGACGATGCCCGCGCCCACCCGGACAAGCTGACCTATGCCAGCGCCGGCGTCGGCACCTCCAACCACCTGGCGGGCGCGCTGCTGGCGCAGAGCGCCGGGGTGCAGATCACCCACGTGCCMTACAAGGGCCAGCCGGAGGCGCTGACGGACCTGCTCGGCGGCCGGGTGTCGATGATGCCGCTGACGGTGGCCATCGCCCAGTCGCACGTCAAGAGCGGCAAGCTGCGCGCGCTGGCCGTAACGTCCACCAAGCGCTACCCCGGCATGCCGGACGTGCCCACGGTGGCCGAGGCAGCCAACCTGCCCGGCTACGAGGCCGGCGGCTGGTTCGGGCTSGTGGCGCCGCGCAAGACGCCGGACGCCGTGGTGCGCAAGCTGGCCGATGCCGTGGCCCAGGCCGTGGCCGCGCCGGATGTGGCCAGCCGGCTCCAGGACCTCGGCATGGACGTGACCCCGCAGACCGCCCCCGCCTTCGACAAATACGTCGATGCCGAATCGCGCAAGTGGGCCCGTGTGCTCAAGGCGTCCGGCATCACCGCCCAATAATCCTTTCCCGAGAGGCGACCTCCCATGATTACCAACCCTTCCGCCATGAACACGCTGCTGGCCGACATCCGCCGCTTCGTGCTGGAAACCTGCATCCCGCTGGAAGCCGAGATCGATCGCACCGATGTCATTCCCGAGCCCGTGGTGGAACAGATGCGCGCGCTGGGCCTGTTCGGCCACAGCATTCCGCGCGAGTACGGCGGCGCCGGCCTGACGGCCGAGGAGCTGACGCTGGTCAATATCGAGGTGTCGCAGGCGGCCACGGTGTTCCGCGCCCGCTTTGGCGGCAATACCGGCATCGCCTCCGAATCGCTGGTGGCAGACGGCACCGAGGCCCAGCGCACGCGTTACCTGCCCCGGCTGGCCTCCGGCGAGATCACCGGCTGCTTCGCGCTGACCGAGCCCGAGGCCGGCTCGGACGCCACCTCGCTGCGCACCGTGGCCGTGCGCGATGGCGACCACTACGTGCTCAACGGCAGCAAGTGCTTTATCACCAACGCGCCGCTGGCGGACCTGTTCACGGTCTTCGCCCGCACGGACCCCAACACGCCGGGCGCGCACGGCATCAGCGCTTTCCTGATCGAGCGCGGCACGCCGGGCCTGAGCACCGGGCCGGCGGAGCGCAAGATGGGCCAGCACGGCTCCCCGGTGGGCGATGTGTACCTGAAGAACTGCCGCGTGCCGGCTTCGGCCATCGTCGGCGAGGTGCCGGGCCGTGGCTTCAAGACCGCGATGAAGGCGCTCAACAAGCAGCGCATCAACCTGGCCGGGCTGTGCATCGGCCCGGCCATCCGGCTGGTGGACGAAATGGTGCGCTACGCCGCCACGCGCGAGCAGTTCGGCCGCCCCATCGCCGATTACCAGCTGGTGCAGCAGATGATTGCCGACAGCAACACCGAGGTGCACGCAGCGCGGGCGCTGGTGCTGGAGACGGCGCGCAAGCGCGACAACGGCGGCGACGTGACCATGGAGGCGTCCATGTGCAAGCTGTTCGCCTCGGAGATGTGCGGGCGCGTGGCRGAYCGCGCGGTGCAGGTCTTCGGCGGCAGCGGCTATGTGGCGCGCACCGTGGCGGAACGCTTCTACCGCGATGTGCGCGTATTCCGCCTCTACGAAGGCACCACGCAGATCCACCAGCTCAATATCGCCCGGCGCACGATGGACGCGCGCGGCCGGGCGCTGGAGCTGGGCTGAGCCCGGACCTTACTGCAGGGTCACGCCGGCCTGCTTCACCAGTTTCTCGGTGCGCGGGATCTCCGCATCGACCATCGCCGTGAAGTCGCCCACGCTGCCGCCGCGCGGCTCGGCGCCGGTGACGGCCAGTTTCTCGCGGAAGTCTGGCGAGTTCAGCAGCTTGTTGATCGACACGTTGAGGCGGGTCACCACGTCTGCCGGCGTGCCCTTGGGCGCGACGATGCCGTACCACGGCGCGATGTCGAAGCCCGCATAACCCTGCTCGGCGATGGTCGGGATCTCGGGCGCCTGCGGCGAACGCTTGGCGGTGGACATGCCCAGCGCGCGCAGCTTGCCGGACTTCACGAACGGCAGGCCGGTCATGATGGTGTCGAAGTACATCGACACCTGGCCCGAGAGCAGCGCGGGAATCGCCTCGCCGGCGCCCTTGTAGGGCACGTGAACGATGTCGATGCCGGCCACGGCCTTGAGCATTTCCCCGGCGATATGCGAGGTGGTGCCCGAGCCGAACGAGGCATAGGTCAGCTTGCCGGGGTTCGCCTTGGCGTAGGCGACCATCTCCGGCAGCGTCTTGAACGGCAGCGACGGGTTGGACAGCAGGATGTTCGGCGTGATCGCCACCACGGCCACCTTCTCGAAGGCATCCGGGTCATAGCTGAGCTTCTTATATAGGAAGCGGTTGGTCACCATCGACGCCGGCCCGGACATCAACAGCGTGTAGCCGTCGCCGGGCGCGCGCGCCGCGGCCTCGCTGCCGATCATCGCGGCAGCGCCGGGCCGGTTCTCCACCACGAAGCTCTGCCCGTACTCCTTACCCAGCCCCACGCCAAGCTGGCGCGTGATGAGGTCCGTGGCAGAACCCGCCTGGAACGGCACGACGATGCGCACCGGCTGGGTCGGCCAGTCGCGCGCGGTCTGCGCCATGGCCGTGGAGGACATGGCGAGCACCGCCAGCACGGAAGCCGTCATGAGTGCCCGGAAACTCGTCGATCTACTAAAACGCATGGTTGGTCCCTCGTGGATTTTGCGCAGGTTCGCGCTGGGTGTTATCCGCAACATGCGTGCCACGCTGAATCGGCACGCTTCAGGCTAGCGTTGAAATGCGTGTTTCCCGCCCCCTTCCGCGTGGGGAAGTTGGCCGGGGCGATGCACCGGGTTGGCGCGGGGCACGCTTGGCGTGCCCCGCCATGGCGTCTGACTTACTCGACCATGGCTTGCGCCAGCACGCCCAGCGCGGCGTCGAACTGCGCCTGCGGAATCGTCAGTGGGTAGAGGAAGCGGATCACATTGCCGTAGGTGCCGCACGTCAGCAGCAGCAGGCCGGCGTCCAGCGCGCGGCGCTGCACGCGCAGCGCGTGCTCGGCGCTCGGCGCGCCCGTGGCGGGGTCGCGGAACTCGGCGGCGATCATCGAGCCCAGCCCGCGCACCTCGGCCAGCGCCGGGCAGGTGGCGCGCAGCGCGGTCAGGTGCTCGCTAAGCTGCCGGCCCAGTGCGTTGGCACGCTCGCACAGCTGTTCCTCGGCAATGGTGTCGATCACCGCGTGCGCAGCGGCCACGGCCAGSGGGTTGCCCGCGTAGGTGCCGCCGAGCCCGCCCGGCAGCGGGGCATCCATGATGGCCGCGCGGCCACACACCGCCGACAGCGGCATGCCGCCGGCGAGGCTCTTGGCCATCGTCACGAGATCGGGCCGCACGTCGTAGTGCTCCATCGCGAACAGCTTGCCGGTGCGGCCGAAGCCGGTCTGCACCTCGTCGGCAATCATCACGATGCCGTGGCGGTCGCACACGGCGCGCAGGCCGCGCATGAAGTCGGCCGGGGCCGGCTGGAAGCCGCCCTCGCCCTGCACCGGTTCCACGATGATGGCCGCCACGCGGTTGGGATCGATATCGGTCTTGAACAGCCCTTCCAGCGCCTGCAGCGCCTGCGCCGTGCTGACGCCGTGCAGCGCGTTGGGGAACGGCGCGTGGAAGATGTCCGACGGGAACGGGCCGAAGCCGACCTTGTACGGCGCCACCTTGCCGGTCAGCGCCATGCCCAGCAGCGTGCGGCCGTGGAAGGCGCCCGAGAACGCGATCACGCCCGGGCGGCCGGTGTGGGCGCGCGCGATCTTGACYGCGTTCTCCACGGCTTCCGCGCCCGTGGTGAACAGCGCGGTCTTGTTCGGCCCGGGCACCGGCGCCAGCTCGTTGATGCGCTGGGCCAGCGTGACGTAGCTCTGGTACGGCACCACCTGGTAGGCGGTGTGGGTGAAGCGGTCCAACTGGGCGACGATGGCCTGCATCACACGCGGATGCCGATGCCCGGTGTTCAGSACGGCGATGCCGGCGGCGAAGTCGGTGTACTGRCGGCCCTCCACGTCCCACAGGGTGGCGTTCTCGGCCCGGTCKGCATAGAAATCGCACATCACGCCAACGCCTCGCGGCGTGGCCTGGGCACGGGATTGGTTCAGTTCGCTGTTTTTCATGGGTCCGAGGTCTTGGGGCAGGGAGTGACAGGTGTGACGTGCATTCCAATCCCCTTTGGCTCTACAATCCAGCGCCACTTCGACAAATCAGATGGTGCCAATGTGAAATCGATCTGCGGCGACCTGCTGCTCCAGCGGCTCGGCCAGCCGACCGACCAACCGCTCAATCGGGCGCTGTACGCCTGCATCCGGGGGGCGATCCTGGACGGCAGCCTGGCGCCCGCCACGCGCCTGCCGCCCCAGCGCGACCTGGCGGCGGAGCTGGGCCTGTCCCGCAACACGGTGATGTTTGCCTACGAGCAGTTGCTGGCCGAGGGCTACCTGCGCGCCCGCACGGGCAGCGGCACCTTCGTGGCCGACACGGCGCCCGAGCGCTACCTGAACGCCACCGCCGCCGACAGCGCGCCGGCCACGGCAGACGCCATGCCGGGCCTCTCGCCGCGCGGGCAGCGGCTGGTCTCGAGTGCCTCCGCATCGCCCATCCAATGGGGCGCCTTCATGCCCGGCGTGCCGGACCTGACGCGCTTCCCGCATCGGCGCTATGCCCAGATCGCCGCGCGGCTGTGGCGCCGGCCGCAGCCCGAATGGCTSAGCTACAGCCACGGCGGCGGCCTGCCGGCCCTGCGCGAGGCGGTGGCGGCCCACCTGCGCGTGGCGCGCTCCGTGCGCTGCGATGCCGATCAGGTGCTGATTACCGAAGGCATCCATCAGGCGATCGACCTCGTGGCGCGCATGCTGGGCTCGCCGGGCGATCAGGCGTGGGTGGAGGAGCCGGGCTACTGGGGCATCCGCGGCGTGCTGCAGGTCAGCGACATCGGCATGGTGCCGCTGCCCGTGGACGCCGAAGGGCTGTGCCTGCCCGATGCGGACGCCAGCGCCCCCGYGCCGCGCTTTATCTTCGTCACGCCKTCGCACCAATACCCGCTGGGCGCCGTGATGAGCCTCCGGCGGCGGCGCGCGCTGCTGGAGTTCGCGCGGCGGCACGGGAGCTGGATCGTGGAGGATGACTACGACAGCGAATTCCGCTTCTCCGGCCAGCCGATTCCGTCGCTGCAGGGTATGGAGCCGGACGCGCCGGTGCTCTACATCGGCACCTTCAGCAAGACGCTCTACCCCGGCCTGCGCATGGGCTACCTGGTGCTGCCGAAGGGGCTGACGGAGGCGTTCCAGACCGCCCATTCCGACCTGTACCGCGCCGGCCACCTGATGACGCAGGCCACCGTGGCCGAGTTCATGCAGGCCGGCGACTATGCCGCGCACATCCGCCGCATGCGCCCGCTCTATGCCCGGCGGCGCGCGGTGCTGGCCGGGCTGATCGAACGCTACCTCGGGACGGAGGCGCTGCACGAACACGCGAGCAACGCCGGGCTCCACCTCGTGCTGCGCCTGCCCGACCACGTGGACGATGTGGCGCTGACGGCSGACATCCGCGCGCGCGGCATCCTGGTACGACCGCTATCGCGCTATTTCATGGGGCCGACGGTTCGGCGCGGGCTGCTGCTGGGCTATGCCTGCGTGCCCGAGGAAGACATCGGCCCCGCCTTCGACGTGCTGCTCGATTGCCTGCTGCCCCGGCTCAGACCGACCTAGGATACAAAGGCTTCGGTAACGTGGTGAGCAGGAGGACGTGATGATTCATGCACATCGATCGATGCTATGCCGGCTGCTCGCCATCACCACGCTGTGGCTGGCCGGCTGTGGCGGTGGCGGCGGCGACGTCCAGATCACCAGCGGCAGCACGCCCGCCACCCTCGCGATCGTCGTGTCCGGCCTGCCCGCCGGCACGCCGGCCAACATCACGGTGACCGGGCCGGGCGGCTATCGGCAGACCGTCGGCCAGACCGTCACGCTTGGCAACCTCGCGGCCGGCACCTACACCGTGACGGCGGCCCCGGTACTGACCGGATCGACGTCCTACCAGCCCTCGCAGGCCGCGCAGACCGCGATGGTGGCCGCCAACACGGCGCCCACTATCGGCGTGAGCTACGGCGCGCCCTCGGACATGCGGCTGTCGCTGACCCAGGTGGCGGAAGGCTTCGCGGCGCCGATCTTCCTCACCGCACCCGCCAACGACCCCCGGCTGTTCGTGGTGGAGCGCGCCGGCCGGGTCCGCATCGTGCGGGACGGCAGCGTGCTCGCCGCGTCCTTCCTCGACCTCTCCATCCTCACCACCACCGACGGCGAGCGCGGCCTGTTCTCGATGGCGTTCGACCCCGCCTACGCCACCAACGGGCGCTTCTACGTCTACTACACCGACCAGAACGGCGCGATCACCGTGGCGCGCTACACCGTCTCGGCCAGCAACCCGGACGCAGCGAACCCCACCGGCACGGTGCTGCTGTCGATTCCGCACCCGGGGGCCAGCAACCACAACGGCGGCCAGCTCGCGTTCGGCACGGACGGCATGCTCTACATCGGCACCGGCGACGGCGGCGGTAGCAACGACCCCGCCAACAACGCCCAGAACAGCGGCACGCTGCTGGGCAAGATCCTGCGCATCGACGTGAGCGGCGCCAGCTATACCGTGCCGGCCGGCAATCCGTTCGCCGGCGGTGGGGGTGGTGGGGCGGACGCCCCGAGATCTGGGCCACCGGGCTGCGCAACCCGTGGCGGTTCTCGTTCGATGCGAACGGCCTGCTCTATATCGCGGATGTCGGCCAAGGCCAGCGCGAGGAAGTCAACGCCATGCCAACCGCCAGCGGCGGCCTCAACTACGGATGGGATCGTCTGGAAGGCACCGCCTGCGTCGGCGGCACCGCGTGCGACCCCGCCGGCCTGACCGCGCCCGTGTTCGAGTACAGCCACGACGCCGGCGGCTGCGCCATCGTCGGCGGCTACGTCTATCGCGGCGCGGCCCTGCCCGAACTCCAGGGCCGCTATTTCTACACCGACCTGTGCACCGGCAAGCTGGCCAGCTTCCTGTACCGCGACGGCGCCGTTTCCGAGCGGGTGGACTGGCCGGTCACCGCCAGCGGCAGCGTCTACTCCTTCGGCACCGATGCCGCGCAGGAACTCTACGTACTGGCCGACGCCGGCACGTCTTCGACGAGCGGCAAGGTGTATCGGGTACAGCGGGCGCCTTAGGGGCGCCTTAGGGGCGCCTTAGGGGCGCCTTGCGGGGGGCGCCAGCGCCACACGCCGTGATGGCGGATAATCCCGCATCCTCACGACGCCCTCCCCACCCCCATGCATGCCAGCGCCACCCGCCGCCTCGACGGGACCACCCTGTTCCTGCTCACCTTCCCGCCACTGGCCTGGGCGGGCAACGCCATTGTCGGGCGGCTGGCCGCCGGTACGTTTCCGCCGCTCACGCTGAATTTCGTGCGCTGGGTACTGGCCGGGACCTTGTTGGGGCTCTACGCCTGGCGCGGGGTGGTGGAACATCGGGCCACGCTGCGCCGGCATGCGGGGCTGCTGACGGCGATGGGCGTGCTGTCGATTGCCAGCTACAACGCGTTCCAGTACCTCGCGCTGACCACCTCGACGCCGATCAACGTCACCTTGATTGGCGCCTCCACGCCGCTGTTCCTGCTGATCATCGGCGCGCTGTTCTTCGGGGAGCGCATGCGGCCGTGGGCTGTGGCGGGGGCGCTGCTGTGTCTGGTGGGGGTGTCTTTCGTGCTGGTGCGCGGGGAGTTGGGGCGGCTGGCGCAGCTCGACTTCGTGCCCGGCGACCTGTACATGCTTGCGGCGACCATCGCCTGGAGCGCCTATACCTGGCTGCTGCGCAAGCATCGCCCGGACCTGCCGCTGCCGGTGCTGCTGTTCGCGCAGATCGTCACCGGCGTGGTGGCCAGCGTGCCCGTCACGGCGTGGGAATTGATGACGCTGTCGACGCCCATCCCCTGGAACGGCAAGGTGATGGGCATCCTGCTTTATGTGTCGACGATTCCCTCGCTGCTGGCCTACTTCGCCTGGGAYCGCGCCATCGCACGGGCCGGCGCGCAGTTGCCGGTGTTCTTCATCACGCTGACGCCGGTGTTCGCCGCCCTGCTCTCCACGCTGCTGCTCGGCGAGTCGCCCCACTGGTATCACGGCGTGGGGCTGCTCACCATCGCCGCAGGCATCGGGYTGGCGCAGCGGCGCTGAATGACGCTGAAGGGTGCTGGCTAGCGCCCCAGCCGTTGATGGAAGGCCATCAGCGGCGTGGCCGTCAGSCCGTGCAGGACGATGGAGAACACCACGGTGCACAGCGTGGCGTGGATCAGGAAGGGRCTCCATTCCTCGCCGGCGGTGTGCGTCAGGGCATAGGCCAGGTAGTAAAGCGAGCCGATGCCGCGAATGCCGAACCACGCGGTCAGGCGCCGCTGGCCGCGCGCCATGGGCAGGTCGAAGGTGGACGCATAGACCGATAGCGGCCGGATCAGGCAGATCAGCAGCAGCGCCAGCACCACGTACTGGGCGTGGAAGACCTCCCGGGTCAGCATCGCCCCGATCAGCAGGGTGACGCACAGCTCGGCCAGCCGTTCGATATTGAACGAGAACTCCGAGGCCGTATGGGTGAGGTAGGCGGCGGCCTTGCGCTCGTGCGTGGAGGTGGTCTCGACATCGGCCGTATGCAGCGGTCCCAGCACCTCCGCCGGCGAGGTGGCGGGATTCTCGCGGCGCTCCACCTGCCGCATCGCCAGCCCCGCCGCGAACACGGCCAGGAAGCCGTAGGTGTGCAGCAACAGCGCGGCGCCGTAGGACACGCCGATCAGGCCCAGCGTGAGGAAACTCTCCAGCCCCACCGCCTCATGGAAGCGCAGCCGCAGGACCAGGATGGTCTTGCTCGCCAGCCAGCCCAGCAGCCMACCGATTGCCAGCCCGCCGAGGGTGCTCCAGACCAGATCGACCGCCATCCAGCGGCCGCCCCACGCGCCCAGTTCGTGGAAACCCAGCAAGCCAAGGCCGAGCATGACGAACGGGAACGCCGCGCCATCGTTCAGGCCGCCCTCACCCGTCAGGCTGTAGCGCACCACGTCGCGATCCTCGGTATCGGCCATCTGCACGTCCGAGGCCAGCACGGGGTCCGTGGGCGCCAGGATCGCCCCGAGCAGCACCGCCAGGCCCAGTGGCACCTGCAGCCAGCCCACTGCCACGGCGCAGACGCCGCCGATGGTCAGCAGCATCGCCACGGTGGCCAGCCGCACCGGCAGGCGCCAGACGCGGTACGTCATCTGCACCCGCAGCCGCAAGCCCACGCCGAACAGGGCGACGAGCACGGCCAGCTCGGTGATCCATTCCAGCACCTTCACGTGGCCCGGGTCCGTCAGATCGAGCACGATCAGCCCGGCCCCGCCCGGTCCCAGCGCCATCCCCACTAATAGATACAGGCCGGACGGGGACATGGGCAGGCGCTTCACCATGGAGTCGATCAACCCCATCGTGATCAGCAGCGCGCCAATGACCAATGCCCAGGTCGCGAACAAGCTGGCTCCTCTATTCGATATATCCCGGTCGAGACTTTCACAGTAGGCGGCGCGGCGGGCGGGCGCTGTCGGGCGGACCCCGTAGCGCCGTGTCAGTGAAGACCTCCCGACACTGGTGCGTGCGCGCACCACGCAGGGGCTTGCGGGTGGCCGGCGGGGTGTGGGTGGCAGGCCGAAGGCGCCCAGCAGCCCGGTCACGCGTGAACGGCCACGTGGTTAATCGACTGATTTCATTGACATTTTCCACGTCTGACCGGGCTTCCCCCTGCCCAAAAGTGCCTTTGGCACGGTGATTGCTATCTTGTATCCAAGATTGGATTTCAGATAGGACACTCATGCGTACCTCTACCTCGGCCACCACAGCGGCCACGACAGCCGCCCCCGGCGAGGCCGATGCGGCGTGGATCGCGCGGTTCGATACCCCGGTCGTCGCCCCGCACCCGGTTGGCGCCCCGCTGGCCGGCCTGCGTTTTGCCGCCAAGGACAATATCGACGTGGCTGGCGTGCCGACGACCGCCGCCTGCCCCGAATTCGCCTACGTGCCGGAYGCCCACGCCACGGTGATCGCGCGCCTGCTGGGCGCCGGCGCGGCGTTGGCCGGCAAGACCAACCTGGACCAGTTCGCCTGCGGCCTGAATGGCACGCGCTCGCCCTACGGCGCCGTGCCCAATGCGTTCGAYCCRGCCTATGTCAGCGGCGGGTCGAGTTCCGGTTCGGCGTACGCGGTGGCCAGCGGTGAGGTTGACTTCGCGCTGGGCACGGACACCGCCGGCTCCGGCCGGGTGCCCGCCGGGCTCAACAACATCGTCGGGCTGAAGCCGAGCAAGGGCCTGATCTCCGCCCACGGCGTGTTCCCCGCCGCGCAGAGCGTGGATTGCGTGTCGATCCTGGCACGCACGGTGGCCATGGCGGTGCGCGTGCTGGAAGCCGCCGCCGGCCATGATCCGCAAGACCCGTACTCGCGCGCGCTGCCGCTGGCGCGCACGCCGCTGCCGGCTGCGTTCCGCTTTGGCSTGCCGGCCGAGCCGGAGTTTTTCGGCGATGACCTCGCCCGCCGGGCCTTCGACGCCGCCGTTGCCGCGCTGGAGGCGCTGGGCGGTCGCGCGGTGCCCATCGACTATGCCCCGCTGGCCGAAGCCGCCGCGCTGCTCTATGACAGCGCGCTGGTCGCCGAGCGCTACGCCGCCGTGCGCCCCTTCTTCGACCGCGCGCCGGGCGCGGTCATCGAGCCGGTGCGTTCGATCCTGGCCGCCGGCAGCCGCTACAGCGCCGCCGATGTGTTCGATGCCCAGCACGCGCTCCAGGCCCTGGCCCAGCGCGCGGCCACGATGTGGCAGGACATCGACGTGCTGTGCGTGCCCACGGCGCCGACGCATTGCACCATCGCCGCCATGCTGGCCGATCCGGTGGTACGCAACCGCGAACTCGGCCACTACACGAACTTCGTCAACCTGCTCGACTACGCCGCGCTGTCCGTGCCCGCTAGCCTGCGCCCGGACGGGCTGCCGTTCGGCATCACGCTGATCGGCCAGGCCGGCAGCGACTGGCAGCTCGCCGACCTGGGGCAACGCTTCCACCACGCCACGGGGCTGACGCTGGGTGCGACGGGCGAGCCGCTGCCCGCGCCGGTGTCCATTGCCGGGCTGGCCCCGTCCCCCGCCACTCATCTGCCGCTGGCCGTGGTGGGCGCCCATCTCTCTGGCATGCCGCTGAACGGTCAGTTGACCGAACGCGGTGCGACGCTGGCCGAGGCCACCACCACCGCGCCGCACTATCGGCTGCACGCGCTGCCCGGCACCACGCCGCCAAAGCCCGGCCTGCGCCGCGTGGACGCCGGGGAGGATGCCGGCGCCGCCATCGCGGTGGAGGTGTGGCAGGTGCCGCTCGCCGCCGTCGGCAGCTTCCTGGCGCTGGTGCCGGCCCCGCTCGCGCTGGGCAGCCTCGAGCTGGCCGATGGCCGCTGGGTCCATGGCTTCGTCTGCGAAGGCCATGCGCTGCACGGTGCGCCCGATGTCAGCGCCCATGGCGGCTGGCGCGCCTATATCACGTCGCTCTCCGCCGCTTGACCGTCTTCCGAATCCTCAACATTCACGCACAGGAACCTGCCATGACCCGCTCCACCTCCCGTCCCGCCACCGTCTCCCCCTCGCGCCGCCGCGCGCTGAAGGCCGGCGCCGCCGCGCTGTCCGTGCTGGCCGCGCCGGCCATCGTCCGCGCGCAGGGCACGCCCAAGCTGCGCATCGGCTACTGGCCGGTCGCGTCGGGCCTGCCCTTCTTCGCCGCCGTCGAAAAGGGCTATTTCAAGGAAGCGGGGCTGAACGTCGAGCCGATCAAGTTCGCCAGCCCGCAGCAGGTCATCGAGGCCATCCTGGCCGGCCGCTGCGACGGCAGCGCCAATGGCACCGCCTCGGCCGCGCTGGCCATCGGTGACATCGCCCAGCCCGGCCTGCTGAAGATCTTCTGCACCAACCCGACCAACGCCAAGTTCGTGCTCGACGAGTTCCTCGTGGCCAGGGACAGCCCGATCAAGACCGTGGCAGAACTCAAGGGCAAGCGCGTGGCATGCGGCCCGGGCCTGCAGAACGTGGTGCTGGCCAAGACCATGCTGGAGCGTGCCGGTGCCGGCAAGATCAGCGTGACGGAACTGCCGATTGGCCAGCACGTGGCGGCGCTCGCCGCCGGCCAGATCGATGGGGTCTACTCGCTCGAGCCGACCGGCACCATCGGCCGGCTCAACGGCACCACGCGCACGCTGGAAGCCGGCGTGGTGGCGCGCTACATCCTCGGCGACCCGATGGCCCCGTGGCATGGCGGCTCGGCCAGCCTGACCACGGAATTCCTCGGCAAGAACAAGGACGTGGCCAAGGCCTACCTCGCCGCCTACCGGCGCGGCGTGGTGCTGGTGCGCCAGAACCCGACCGAGGCGCGCCCCTTCCTCAAGGGCTATACGGCCATCGAAGGCGCGCTGACGGCCGAGGTGCCGATGGCTGACTACCTGTTCTTCGACGAATTCAAGGCCAGCGACGCCGCCCACTTCCAGAAGTTCTACGACCTGTTCACCGAAAAGGGCATCTTCTCGCGCAAGGTGGACGTCAACACGCTGCTCTACAAGGCCTGACGACCATGTCCGAACTCTCCGATACCGCCGCCGTGCCGGGCACGGCCCCGCCCGCCGGCCAGTCCTGGGCGCCCCCGGCCTCGCACGACGCCGCGCCACGCCGGCCCCTCGGCGACCGACTCTTGCCGATGGTCGGCCCGCTGGTGCTGTTCTTGATCTGGGACCTGGTGGTCCGCTTCGGCCTGATCAAGCCGATCCTGCTGCCGAGCCCCGGCGATACGCTGGTGGCGCTGGCCACCGGGCTGGCCGGCGGCGAGCTGCTGGCGGACTTCGCCGTCACCGTCGCGCGGACGCTGCAGGCGTTCGCCATTGCGGCGGTGGTTGGCATGCCGCTGGGCGTGCTGCTCGGCAGCAATGAGCGGGCCTACCGCAGCGTGGAGTTCCTGATCGACTTCTTCCGCTCCACGCCGTCTTCCGCGCTGATTCCGCTGTTCCTGCTGATCTTCGGCGTGTCCGACATCAACAAGATAGCCATCGCCGCCTTCGGTGCCCTGCTGATCGTGGTCTTCAACAGCGCCTATGGCGTGATCAACGCGCGCAAGCAGCGCGTGATGGCGGCGCGCGTGATGGGCGCCTCCCGCTGGCGCATCTTCCGGGACGTGCTGGTCTGGGAGAGCCTGCAGCCGAGCTTTGTCGGCCTGCGCTCCGCCGTGTCGATGGCGCTGGTCATCGTGATCGTCGCGGAGATGTTCATCGGCTCCGAGAACGGTCTCGGCCACGCCATCATCGACGCCCAGCAGGTGCTCAACGTCAAGACCATGTACGCGGCCATCCTCGCGGCCGGCGCGCTCGGCTACGTGCTCAACATCGCGTTCCTCGTGCTGGAACGCCGCATCGTCCATTGGAGTGGAAGGTAACCATGACCACCGTTCTGTCCCCTGCCCGCCACGCCGACGTGCCGGTGCCGCCGTTCCGCCCCGGGCCGCCGGGCACCCACATCACCATCCGCGGGCTGACCAAGTATTTCGCCGGCTGGCCGCTGTACGAGAACTTCGACCTCGACATCCCGAAAGGCAAGATCGTCTCGGTGTTCGGCCCCAACGGCTGCGGCAAGAGCACGCTGATCAACATGATCGCGGGGCTGATTCCGATCGACCGGGGCGAGATCCTGTTCGACGGCAAGTCGCTCAAGGACACGCGCATCGGCTACGTGTTCCAGAACTACCGCGAGGCGATGTTCCCGTGGATGCGGACCATCGACAACATCGCCTATCCGCTCCTGCTGGAGGGCCGCAGCAAGGCCGAGGTGGACCGGCGCATGGCGGAGCTGGTGGCGTCCTTCGACGTGAAGTTCGACCTGAACCGCTACCCGTACGAGCTGTCTGGCGGGCAGCAGCAGACGGCGTCGATCATGCGGGCGTTGGCGCCCCGGCCCGAGGTGCTGTTCCTCGACGAACCGTTCTCCGCGCTCGACTTCGAAATGACGCTGTTCATCCGGGAGAAGCTGCAGGAGGTGTTCATGCAGACCGGCACGACCATGCTGCTGGTCTCGCACGACCTGGAGGAGGCGGTGTACCTGGCCGACCAGATCCTGCTGCTGACCAAGCGCCCGACGCGCGTGGCCGAGATCCTCGACTACGGCGACGCGCGGCCGCGCACGGTGGAGACGCTGTCGCAGGCGAGCTTCGTCGCGGCCAAGCGGCAGAGCCTGGAGATCTTCCAGCGTGAAGTCAGGCGCTGAAGCGTGCCCCCGGGGCCGGTGGCGACCCGGCCGGCGCCGGCGCATAATGGGCGCCAGCGCCGGCCCAGCCTTCCCCATGAGACCCGCACCGCGCCTATCCCCATGAATGCCATGCCCCCTACCGATGCCGAACGCACCTCGCGTGCCGACGATGTGTACGCGCTGCTGAAGCGCGATATCGCCGACTTTCGCCTCGTGCCCGGCGACCGCTTCACCGAGAACGAAGTCTGCGAGCGGCTGGGCGTGTCACGCACGCCGGTCCGCCAGGCGCTGTTCCGGATGAAGCAGGAAGGATTCGTCGAGGTCAGCTTCCGCGCCGGCTGGCGCGTGCTGCCGTTCGACTTCGACAAGTTCGAGCAACTGTACGACTTGCGCATGGTGCTGGAGACCGAGGCCGTACGGCGGCTGTGCGCGATGGCGCCGGACAGCAACCAGGAGGCGCTGGCCGCGCTGGCGSCGATCTGGCTGGTGCCGCCCGAGGCGCGGCTGCCGGACATGGCGCGCGTGGGCGAACTGGACGARGCYTTCCACTGCACGCTGGTGGAGGCYGCCGGCAAYCCCGAGATGGCGCGCGTGCATCGCGACGTAACCGAACGCATCCGGCTGATCCGCCGGCTGGACTTCACCAAGCCGGCGCGCGTGGATGCCACRTATGAAGAGCACGGGCGCATCCTGCGCGCCGTGCTCGCCCATCGGTCAGATGAAGCCTGCAGGCTGCTGCGCTCGCACATCGGGGCGAGCCAGGCGGAGGTGCGCAAGATCACCCTGCACGAGGTCTAYCTCGCCCGCAGCCAGGCGCGGGGCGAAGGGAAATGAACGGCCCCTGCAGCTTTTGCGGCGCGCCACTACAATGGCGCACACCCGGCCTGAAGCCGGGCTGACCTGGGGAGTCGAACATGCGGATTCTGGTAGTCGGAGCGGGTGCGATTGGTGGGTATTTCGGGGCGCGGCTGCTGCAGGCCGGGCGTGACGTCACGTTCCTCGTGCGGCCCCGGCGCGCSGCCCTGCTGGCCGARCGCGGCCTGCGGATCATGAGCCCGCAYGGCGACGTGCGCGTGGAAGACCCACCCACCGTGCTATCCACCCAGATCACCGAGCCGTACGACGTGGTGCTGCTGAGCTGCAAGGCCTACGACCTCGACGGCGCCATGGACAGCTTCGCGCCGGCCATGGGCCCCGGCACGGTGGTCATCCCGATGCTCAACGGCATGCAGCACCTGGACAAGCTCGATGCGCGCTTCGGCGCCGAGCGCGTGATGGGTGGCCGCTGCATGATCTCCAGCACGCTGGACGAGCAAGGCACCATCCTGCATCTGTCGGCCTTCCATATCCTCTCGTTCGGSGARCGCCCGGCTGGCAATACCGAACGCGCGCGCGCCGTGGCCGCCTTGCTCGAGAACGCCGGTTTCGACGTGCAGCGCAGCGAAGCGATCATGCAGGACATGTGGGAGAAGTGGCTGTTTCTGGCGACGCTGGCGTCGGCCACCTGCCTGATGCGGGCGACGATTGGCGACATTCTGGCCGCACCGCGCGGGCGGGAGACCATTGCGGCGCTGCTCGATGAGTGCGCGGCCATTGCGGCCGCGAACGGCTATCCGGCGCGGGCGCCGGCGCTCGAGCAGGCTCGGGCGACACTGTTTGCGGAAGGTTCACCGCTGATGGCGTCGATGCTGCGCGACCTGGAGCGTGGCGCTGCCATCGAATCGGACCAGATCGTGGGAGATTTGCTGGCGCGGCGCGGCAAGACGCCGGCGCCGACCCTGGAACTGGCCCTGACGAGTCTCAAGGCCTACGAGGCGCGCCGCGCACGCGGCTGACGCCTCGGGTACTCAGACGCCGAAGCCGGGCGCGCCGAATTTCGTCAGCAGCTGTTCGATCAGCGCCATGTCTTCGGTGCGCGGCGTGCGGTCCTCGACCACGCGGGACGGCCCGCCGTAGGTGGCGCTGACGTGCCGGCGCACGGTCAGCACGTCATCGGCCGGCGGGGCGATGTTCACGGCATCGCCCGGCTCGTGCCGGTAGCTGCCGTCCATCCAGCCCTTGGGCGTCAGATGCATGATTTCCCATTCGTCATTGGCTGACATGACGGCCTCTTCCAGGTCGGGATGGCTCATGACTGCGCTCAATTCTTGTGCCGGTAGTTGATGCGGCCCTTGGTCAGGTCATAGGGCGACATTTCCAGCGTCACGCGGTCGCCGGCCAGAATCCGGATGCGGTTCTTCTTCATGCGGCCCGACGAATATGCCCACACCTGGAAGCCGTTTTCGAGAACGACGCGGAAACGGTTATCGGGCAGCACTTCGGAAACGTGGCCGCCGAAYTCGACGAGATCTTCCTTAGCCATGACGGGCTCCTTGATTAGCGTGGGCAGTGGCGCCCGGTTGATGGTGTCGCGCAGCCAGGCGCGTGATGGCGCCTTCGCCGGCACAGCGGGCGGCATGCTTGGCCCGGGCGGCGGTGCGGTAGGTGTCGTGGCGCATGGCCACGTTGGCCACCACGCGTTCCATGCCGTCCTTGTATTCGCGGATCAGGTAGGCCGCGAACCAGACGCCTGGCTCTTGCTCGATGGGGTACACGGCAACCGTGTACGGCGATTCAATGATTTGCGTTTGCTGCAATGTGATGTGATGTCTCGTTTCGCGTGAACGCGCATGCGCAGGCTGGGCACCGATGTGCGCCTCTGCTTGCCAGTTGGTTCCAACGCGATGGGAAGGGGGTCAATGTGCGCGACACGCACTGAGGCGCATGTCGTCGCGATTGACGCGGAGTGACCGTGCTTGCGTAAGCTGGCGCGCTGGTACGGGGCGTGCCGGGTACGGAGCGGACTTGCCGCCGGTCATTATGGTGACGGGCCACGTGGCCCGGATCGATTCGGGTGTACGCCCGAAGGGTGCCAAAACTGAGTCTTTGTAGTGATGTCGGCACCCGGTCCTGTCGTTTGGAGAGAGGACCAAGTCCGGCATTATAACAGCTTCTTGCCTTGGGCCCTGATGCCATCGAACACGGCCCCGGCCACGTCCTGCGGAAATTCCCGGGGAAGGCGGGCCGCGACGGCGGCGATCGCCGGGTCCATGGCGGCAACGAGTTCGGCGATCATCGACTCCACCTCCGCCTCGGGCAGCCCCACCTGCCGCCCCTGCGCAATCCAGTGCCGACGCTGGATCTGGGCCAGCCGGTAGTAGTTCTGCGAGCCCCGCACCGCCATGGCCATGCGCGCCTTCTGTATGGCGAGTTGATTGGCGCCGCYCCCGACGATGGGATGTGCCGAAAGCACGTCATACAGCGGCGTGGCCCAGTAGCGACCGCCCGGCCCGATGCTCAGGCTGAAGTTCTTGGCATGCCCGTCCGTGGCSGCGAGCATCCAGAACAGGATCTGCGTCTTGAAGAAATTGCGACGRTCCGCCTCGCGCGCGTCGGAGCCGGCCAGGATCGCCATGATGTCCGCGATGCCCGGCCCGCCATCGGCCTGATACTTGGCCAGCGGGGACATGCCCATCGCCTGGCAGAAGTCCTCCTGCGGCAGGCGCAGGATCCACTCGCCATCGGGCGCCACGCGCCGGTCGAAACGCTCGACCACGAGCGCCTTCTGATCCTCGAACATCGCCATCTCGCACGCCGCGATGGGCAGGCCGAAGGCCTCGACCAGCTGCGCGCAAAGCCATTCGTTCTCGACGGACGTGCGCATGTCCGCGCGCATATTGCCTACCAGCCCGAGCGGCAGCTTGAGGATATGGGTCGTCGGCGTACTGCCGTGCGGAACGAACCATTGGCCGTCCCGGCGCAGCAGCGCGGTCTTTTCCTGCGCGCCGGCGATCGACAGGCGCAGGTCGGCATCGTCGCCATGCTGGCCGAGGGGCGATGCACTCGTGGTGTCGCGCAGCAAGCGGGCGATGTGGGCGTCATCAGCCRGGCTGCCTTCGATGACGCGCAGTTCTTCGGGTACCTCGCCTTCGGGGAGCAGCTGCAGCGCGCCCACGCAGTCGCGGCCCAGCGCCGTGAGCAGATCGAACGGACCGATCCCRCGCGTGCGATAGCGCTGCGCGAGCCGCCGGCGGATGGCGTCGCTRTCCGGCAGCAGGTTGTCGAAGTAGTCCGTCACCACGCGGCCGCGATACGGCGCGTTGTCTGACCGGAACGGCATCGAAAGCGACAGCGGCCGGCCTTGCGCGCTGTGGATCCAGCGGGCCGCATAGTGRAAGGTCTCGCCCTCGCTGCCCTGTGCCCACACGCCCGTGAAATGGCCGTTCATCCAGACGCCGAGCTGGCGTCGCAGAGGTCGACGTCCCATTACCAGGGCTCGCTTGGCGGGGGCTGGCGGAGCATGGAGCCGCCGCCGCGATAGTCCTCATCCCCATCGGTCGACAGGAGCATTTCCACGTCCAGCGCCTGCAATACCGCATGCAGCCGCTCCACGCTGACGCGCGCCGGGTTGGCTTCCAGCCGGGCATAGGTCTGCTGGCTCACCCCCAGGCGCGCCGCGAGTTGCGCCTGGGTCAGCCCGCGGGACTTGCGGAAGCCCTGGAGGATCGGCCGTAACTGGCTGATGATGCGGATGGGATACATAGTCGGATGTATGCTCGGATGGGGGCGCGAATACAGCTAGGAAGTTGTAAAGCCGTTTTACGCCATTTTGGCTGTATTTTCAAGATACAGCCTATCGGGCGTAAAACGGAAATACAACCATTAAGCTGTATCGACGCGGCCCATCGGGCACGCCGTGGTACATTCCGGCCCCATATCCCTCCTGATTGCATGACACGCCCCGATGCCCGTGCGTCCCGATCCGTCCGCCGCCAAGCCGCCCTCGATGAACGTCAAGACCGCCCTGCGCGTGCTCGAGATCATCGAGACCTTTGCGCGYGAACGGCGCGCGCTGTCGCTCTCGGAGCTCTCCCGGCTGCTGTCCGTGCCAGCCTCTAGCTGCCTGGCGCTGATCCGCACACTGACCTCGCTAGGCTATCTCTATGAGACGGCCCGCAGGCAGGGCTACTACCCCACCGGCCGGCTGCTGGCCATGGCCCAGCAGATTGCCCGGCACGACCCCGTACTCGATCGCGTGCACGGCACCATGAGCGAATTGCGCGAAGCCACTGGCGAGACCATCGTTATCGGCAAGCTGCATGAGGGCCACGCGGTGGTCTATCTCGATGTGCTTGAATCGCCACACGCGATCCGCTATATCGCCACGGCCGGCGAGCGGCGCGAACTCCACGCGAACTCGATCGGCAAGGCGCTGCTGGCCGCCATGGACGACGCCGAGCGCGCCGCCCTGCTCCCGCAGCTTCCCTTCCAGCCGTTCACCGCGCGCACGCTAGCCACGCCGGCGGCGCTGGAGGACGACCTCCGGCAAGCGCGCGAGCGCGGTGCGTTCGTGAATCTCAGTGAGTCGATGCCTGATGTCGGCGCGCTGGCCTGGCCGGTGCGGTTGTCGGGCGAGAGTTACGCGATTTCGATTGCCGGCCCGGTCTACCGGATCGAGCCGCATCTGGAGCGCTACGCGGCCATCCTGCGCGCRGCGTGCGCGGCGCTGGAGAAGATCTAGCCAGGCGGATCTAGTCGATCTGCTGCGCGCGGAGGCGCCATCCGGCCGGATTGGGCACCGACACCGAGGCCAGCGGCGCCGAAGCCGTCAGCGCCAGCACCGCGTCATCGCGCCGCCATGTGATGCCATTGGCGTGCGCCATCTGCACCGGCACGGCTTCCACCACGTGGCCCATCATGGTCCGGAACAGATTGCCGCCGTGGCACTTGATCCAGGCTTCCTTGAGCGTCCAGAGCTCGTAGAACGCCTCCAGCTTCGCCAACTCGTCACCCACGTCCAGCAAGGCCGGCAACGCGTCGCGCTCGGCCTCCGTGGTGGTGGCCTCGATCAGCGTGTCCAGGTGCTTGCGCGGCTGCATGTCCTCGATGTCGATGCCAACCGGCAGGTCGGACACGGCGCAAGCGAGGTGATCACCCGAATGGGCAATCGACAGGAATACCGGCGTGCCGACGGCCCCCCTGGTATGGGTCGCCAGCGGCGGCGCATCCTCGGCGGCCGACAGCGACCATTCCGCCGCCTCCCCGCCGAACGTCACCGCCAGCAGCCGCCGGGCGAGCCAGCGGCCCGCCGCGAACTGCTCGGCGCGGGCCCGGGCACGCATGGCGGCCAGCCGCGCCAGTTCCTCGGGTGACATCCAACGGCTGACGGGCGGCGCCATGGCCGCGAATGCCATGACCGATCCTGTGCGCAGCGCGAGCGGCATGGCAATCGTCCTGAAAACGTCTCAAACAGGTCCCGTCGATGGCGCCTTACTTGGCGGCCACCTTGGCGTAGGTGCCCTTCAGCGTCACGCCCACCACCACGGCGCCGGCGTGGCATTCGTACTCGGTGTTGCTGGCGTTGGTGTCCTTCTTGTAATAGCTCACCATGTCCACCACCGCATTCACGCCCAGCGACTTGGCCTTGTCCTGGAACGAGATCAGCGCCGAGAGCGCGGCCCAGCGGCACGCTTCCTCATCGGCCTTGCCCACGCCGTTGGTCTTTTTGTTCGAGACGTCGCTGTCCTTCTTCTCGAGCACCTTCGGCGTCTTCTGGCCGGCCAGGTAGAACGCAACCGAGCCGTCGAGCTTTTCCTTGGCTTCCGGCATGTTCAGGACGTCCTGGAACGGCAGCATGTACTTGGTGTCGCGCGCGGCGGCAGGGGTGGACAGCAGCGTGCCTGCACAGGCGAGGGCRACCAGCGGGAGAGCGAATTTCATTGACCTTCCTTTGTTCTTGATTGTTRAGGGATGAAAACGGCGGTACGGCTCGGGTACKGCTWCSTGCTCAGGCGTCCCAGCGGCGGAACACCAGCGAGGTGTTGATGCCRCCGAACGCGAAATTGTTGCTCATCACGTACCCGGTGTCGAGTCGGCGGCCTTCGCCCATGATGTAGTCCAGCGGCGCGCAGCGCGGATCCGGGTTGACGAGGTTCACCGTGGGCGCGAACCAGCCGTCGCGCATCATCTCGATGGTCATCCACGCCTCCAGCGCCCCGCACGCGCCCAGCGTATGGCCGAGGTAGCTCTTCAGCGAGCTGACCGGCACGGCGCCACCCAGCACCGCGTGCGTGGCGTGGGATTCGGCGATGTCGCCATGGTCGGTGGCCGTGCCGTGCGCATTGACATAGCCGATGCGATCCGGCGCCAGCMCGGCGTCCTCCAGCGCCTGCCGCATGGCCACGGCCATCGTCGCGGCCTGCGGCTGGGTCACGTGCGCGCCGTCGCTGTTGGTGCCGTAGCCGACGATCTCCGCCAGGATGCGCGCGCCGCGCGCCTGGGCGTGCTCCAGTTCCTCGAGCACCAGCGTGCCGGCGCCCTCGCCCAGCACCAGCCCGTCGCGGTCTGCGTCGAACGGGCGCGGCGTGGCCTCGGGGGCGTCGTTGCGCGTGCTGGTGGCGAACAGCGTGTCGAAGACGGCCGCCTCGGTCGCATCCAGTTCCTCGCCGCCGCCAGCCAGCATCGCCACCTGCCGGCCCGCGCGGATCGTCTCGTAGGCGTAGCCGATCCCCTGGCTGCCGGACGTACACGCGCTCGACGTGGTCAGAATCCGTCCGGTGATGCCGAAGAACACCCCGATATTGACCGCCGTGGTGTGCGGCATCATGCGGATATAGGTGGTGGCGCTGATGTCCTCGGTGGTGCGCTCGCTCATCATCCGGCCAAAGTCCTGGATCGCGGACGGCGTGCCCGTGGACGAGCCGTAGGCGATGCCCATCTGCCCGCCCGTGATGATCGGATGGCCGGTCAGCCCGGCATCCGCCAGCGCGGCCTCGCTGGCCAGCACCGCCATCAGGGCGACCCGCCCCATGGACCGCGTGGCCTTGCGCGTGTAGTGGGCCGGCAGCGCGAACGGCGGCACCGGTGCCGCCAGCTGCGTGTTCAGGCCCTTGATGTCGGCCCACTCCGGCATCTGCACCACGGCATTGCGGCCGCTGGCCAGGCGCGCGCGCACCGTGGTCCAGTCGTTGCCCAATGCGCTGATTGCGCCCGCGCCGGTTACGACAACCCGCTTCATCCGAACATCCCCCCGTTCACCGAAATCACCTGCCGTGTAATGTAACCGGCATCCGGCGAGAGCAGGAAGGCCACCGTGGCCGCCACCTCGTCCGGCGTGCCCATGCGCCGCGCGGGAATCATCTTCAGCGCTTCCTCGCGCACATGCTCGTCCACCATTTCCGTGTCGATCAGCCCCGGCGCCACGCAGTTCACCGTGATATGGCGCTTGGCCAGTTCGATGGCGAGCGCCTTGGTGGCGCCGATGATGCCGGCCTTGGCGGCGCTGTAGTTGGTCTGGCCGCGGTTGCCCACCAGCCCGGACACCGACGACAGCGTGACGATGCGGCCCGGCTGGCGGCGCTGCACCATCGGCATCACCAGCGGATTGAGCACGTTGTAGAAGGCGTCGAGATTGGTATGCACCACCTCGTCCCATTCCTCCCCGCTCATGGCCGGGAACGCCGCGTCCCGCGCGATGCCAGCGTTGCAGACCACGCCGTAGTAGGTGCCGTGTTCCTCGATGTCGGCATGCAGCACGCTGGCGGTGGCCTGGCGGTCGCTGATGTCGAAAGCCAGCACGCGCGCGTTGCGGCCGAAGGCGCGCACGGCGTCGGCCACGGAGTCGGCGTCGTCCCGGCGGGCGCGGCAGTGCACCACCACGTCGTAGCCGTCGCGCGCGAGCCGCAGCGCAATGGCGCGGCCAATGCCGCGCGAGGAGCCCGTGACCAGCACGGTCTTGTTCGTCATGCTTGCTGCCCCTGGAGAAACGCCTGCGCGTCCGCAGGCTGGAAAACGGAAACATTGGCGCGCGCCACGTCGCGGCCATCCATCTCGAGCGTGCAGGCGAACATGCCGAGGCCGTTGTCCCCGATCAGTTCCACCTGGGTGCGGATGGTCAGTACGCTGCCCACCGGAAATGCGGGCACGTCGCAGGCATAGCGGCGCGAGCCGAGCAGGAAGCCCAGCCCCGGCGGGCGGCCCGCCGCGCGCTCGCGCACACCGGCCCAGGCGGCAATCGTCTGGGCCATATATTCGATACCGACCCAGCCGGGCATGCCGGCATCGTCCACGAACAACTGCGTGGCGCGCACCGTGGCGCGGGCCACGCAGTGCTCGCCATCGGCCTCAACCAGTTCGTCGATCAGCCGCATGGCGCCCGCGTGGGGCACCACTTCGGACACCGGCGGCAGGAGTGGCGTGAAGTCAGGCTGCGTGTCAGATGCCGTCACGTCAGCCCTCCCCCATCACCAGCACGCTGTTGCTGCCGCCGAAGGCGAACGAATTGCTCATCACGTAGCGCGGGGCCCGGCCCAGCGACTCGTCCGCGCCCACCACGTGCAGCGGCGGCAGCGTCGGATCGGCCGCGCCGTCCCACCAGTGGGCCGGCAGCCGGCCACGCGGGTTGTCGGTCATGGTCAGCACCATCAGCGCCGCTTCCACGGCGCCGGCAGCGCCCAGCGTGTGCCCGGTCTGCGGCTTGGTCGAGCTGACCGGCACGTCGTGYCCGAGCAGGTCCGCCACGGCGCGGGATTCCATCGCGTCGTTCTGCTCGGTGGCCGTGCCGTGCAGGTTCAGGTAGTCGATGTCCGCCGGCTGCACGCCAGCGCGCGTCAGGGCCTCCTGCATGGCGGCGCGGGCGCCCGCGCCGGCCGGGTCGGGCGCGGACATATGGTGTGCATCGGACGTCTCGCCCCAGCCGGCCAGCCGCACCGGCCCGGCCTCGCGCGACATCAGGAACAATGCCGCGCCCTCGCCCAGGTTGATGCCGTGGCGATGGGCCGACAGCGGATTGCACCGCTCCGCGCTGACTGAGTCGAGCGAGCGGAAGCCGGCGATCGTGAACGCGCACAGCGTATCCACGCCACCGGCGATGGCGACATCGGCCATGCCCTGTTCCAGCAGCCGCGCGGCGGCGGCCAGCGCCTTCGCGCTCGACGAGCACGCCGTGGAAATCGTATAGGCCGGCCCGGCCGTGCCCAGCGCCAGCGCGAGGTACTGCGCGGGGGAGCCCAGCTCCTGCTGGCCATAGTGGAAGGCATCCGGCCACGTGCCGGCCGCGTGCCGCGCGCGCACGGCCAGCTCGCCGTCGCTGATACCCGAGGTGCTGGTGCCGAGCACGATGGCCACGCGGGTCGGACCCACGCGGGCGATGGCAGCTTCCACGGCGGGGCGCAGCGCGTCCAGCGTGCGGTCCAGCAGCGCATTGTTGCGGCTGAACAGCGCGGGGGCGATGCCAGCCGGCAGGTCGGTGGCGGCCACCGGCTCGCGCACGGTGCCCAGGTGCAGCGGCGTGCCGGGCGTGTAGCGGTCAGTGACTTCGCCGCCCGTCGGGCCGTCCGTGCGCCACAGCGCGGCGCGCACGGCGTCGTTGCCGCTGCCCAGCGCGCAGATGACATTCATCGCGTTCAGGAAGATCGTCATGGCCGTGCTCCTTCGCCCTGCAGCGTGCGGATGGTCAGCCGGTAGCCGTCGCGGCGCTGCACGAATTCCGTGGTGGCGGCGTCGGGATAGCGGATCTCGGCCACGAGTTCGTCACCGGCCAGCAGGCGGCGCGTGGCCGGCGTGGCGTCCAGGCGCCAGCCCGGCGGCAGCGCCGCGCGAATGGCCGCCACGGGCCAGAGCGACAGCTGCAGATCACTGAGGATACGCTCCGGCACGAGTTCCGCGGGCGCCCATGGCGCGCGTGTCACGTGCAGGTCACTGCCGTCCCAGTCCAGCCGGGCCAGCACCTGTCCGCCGGCCAGCGCGGCCAGCCGGGTGTGGCCGGCGTCGGCCTCCAGCAGCGCGAGGATGTCCCGCGTCTGCTCGCCCTGCGGCGACGGATAGCGCACCGTGATCTGCTGCTGCAGATGCAGGGTGCGACCGAGCGACGCGGGCGGCAGGCGCAGCAGCGGCACCGCCGGGCGGCCCGCTTCCGCCACGGGCGGCGTGGGGCCGGCCGGCGGCGTCGCGGCGCAACCGGCCAGCACGGCAAACGCCGCGCCGGCCAATATCGAACACGTCAGCCTCAGACCGCGCAAAGCTGCTCCAGCACGTTGAGGCGCCGCCGGGACTCGGCCACGAAGGGGTTGCTGCGGTCCCAGGCGTAGCCGGCCAGAATCGACGAGATCATCCGGCGAATCTCGGGCGTGGCGTTCGGATGGAAGATCAGGGTCTGGAAGCGGCCTTCGTACCAGGCTTCGACGAAGGTGCGGAAGCAATCCACGCCGGCCTTCAGCGGCTTGGCGTAGTCGGCCTCCCAGTCCACGGTCTCGCCGGCCAGCTGGCGGGCGAGGCAGGCGGTGGCCAGGCTGGCCGATTTGAAGGCGATRGTCACGCCCGACGAGAACACCGGGTCCAGGAACTCGCCGGCATTGCCGAGCAGCGCGTAGCCATTGCCCCAGAGCGAGCTGACGTTGGCCGAATAGCCGACGATCTGCCGCGCCGGCGTGTCCCAGTTGGCGTCGCGCAGCAGGTGCGCCAGCCCCGGTTCCTCGCTGACCAGCTGCTTCAGCTTGGCCATCTCGTCGCCCGGATACTGGTCCAGGAAGGACTTCTCCGCCACCACGCCCTGCGAGCAGCGGCCGTTCGAGAACGGAATGGTCCAGTACCAGACATCGACATGCTCGGGATGCACGCCGATGCGGATCTTGTTGCGGTCGAAGGTGCCGGGCRCCACGCGGTCTTCCACGTGCGTGAAGATGGCTGCGCGTACCGGGAAGTTCGACGGGGACTCGAGCTTCAGCAGGCGCGGCAGGATGCGACCGAAGCCGGAGGCATCGAGCAGGCACTTCGCCTGCACGTTGTACGCCTGCCCGTCCGGGTCGCGCACKGTGACCACCGGCTGCGCGCCGGTGACATCCACCGCTTCCACCACGTGGCGGAAGCGCACCTCGGCGCCCTGCTTCTCGGCCTCGCGGATCAGCACGTCGTCGAAATGCGCGCGCTGCACCTGGTAGGTGGTGCCCCAGCCCTTGGAGAACTTGTCGCGGAAGTCGAATTCCGTGTAGCGGTCGCCCCGGGCGAAGGCGGCGCCGTTCTTGTACTGGAACCCGGCCTCCACCACGGCCTGCAGCATGCCGGCTTCCTCGATGTATTCCATGCTCTGCGGCAACAGGCTCTCGCCGATGGAGAAGCGCGGGAACGTCTCCTTCTCGATGACCAGCACCTGGACGCCGCGCTTGCGCAGCAGGCCAGCCGCCACCGAGCCAGCGGGCCCGGCGCCGACGATCAAAACCTCCACCTGTTCCGTTTTCATATGGATCAACCCTGTTCAGCTTGTTGTTGTGAGGCATGCCGGGCGAATGGCCGGAACCATGGCGACAGCACCCAGACCGCGCCCACGCCCGAAAGCATGGTCATGCCGAACGCATGCAGCGCCGGCGTGGAAGACAGTGCGAGCAGCCCGAACGCCAGCAGCGTGCTGGCCGCCCCGAGCACGATGGCGGTCCAGGACACGCCATCGCCGGGATGCTCGAGCAAAAATATGCCGTAATCGACACCTACGCCCAGCAGCAACGCCAGCGCCAGCACCGAAAACAGTTGCAACGGCACGCCGAGCCAGCCCAGCACGGCCACGCTGAAGGCGGCGGCCAGCAGCGTGGGCGCCAGCGCGCGCCAACCCTCGCGGCCATAGCGCCACGCCAGCAGCAGGGCCACGCCGGCCGCACCGGCCAGCAGCAGCCAGCTCATCAGCACGCGGTAATGGYGCAGCAGGAAGGACAGATCGGCGATGCGGTCGGCCCACTCGGCACCCTGCACCGTGTTAACGGCGGCGGCGATGCCAGACATGACTGCCGGATTTTCCAGCCCGCGCAGCARCATCACGCTGGCRTAGCCGCTGCCCTCGCGGTCCAGCCACAGATGACGCAGCGTGCCCGAGACCGGATTGGCCAGCCAGGCGGGCAGCGTCAGCACGGCGTCGGCCGGGGACGCCGCCGGCGCGGCRATCGACCCACCCAGCGTGCGGGCCACCCGCTCGCGCACGGCAGCTTCTTGACGGCCGGCCAGCGCGGCGTCCGCGCGTTGGCGGGCGGCGGACGGCACCCAGTCGGAAATCGCCAGGAAGCCGGCCAGCTCGCCGCGCCGGATGGCCGGCGCCAGCGCGGCCTTGACGGCCTCCTCGCGCGCCAGCACCTCGTCCGGCGTGGCACCGCGTACGAGCACGAACTGCGCGGGGCTCGGCGTGCCGAGCAGGCGGCCCGTGAGGCGCTGCGCCTCGATCAACGCCGGCGGCGAGCTTTGCAGCTGGCGCACGTCATCGACAACCCGCACCTGCCAGATCCCCGGCACGATAAACAGGGCCAGCGCCCCGAGCGCCAGCGCCGTGCGCCGGTCCGCCCGCACGCGCGGCCAGCGGGCGAGGCTCTGGGCCAGCCAGCTYGACACCCGCGTGGGCCGCAGCGCGCCCCGGTCCAGCAGTGGAAACCAGAACACCACGGTCAGGAACGCGGCGACCAGCCCCACCGCCGAGAACAGCGCCATCTGGCGCAGCCCCGGGAACGGCGCGATGCCGAGCGCCAGGTATGCCACCACGCTGGTCGCCAGCGCCAGCGCCATGCCCGGCAGCAGATGGCGCATGACCGATGGCGGCGTGGCGCGCGGCAGCGCCTGCCGCGAGACGAAGTAATGGATRCCGAAGTCCTCCGCCACGCCCACCAGGCTGGCGCCGAACACCAGCGTGATCAGGTGCACGCGGTCGAAGACGATGGCCGTGGCCGAGATCGCCGCCGCCGTGCCGATGGCCAGCGACAGCCCCACCAGCACGATCGGCCGCAGCGAGCGGAACGCCAGCCAGACCAGCAGCAGCACCGCCGCCAGCGAGCCCCAGCCGATCACGTTCATTTCGAAATTCGCCTGCGCGGCGGCGGCCTCCGCGTGCAGCGGAATGCCGGCGGCCACTACGCGCACGTCCGCATCGCCCTGCCGCGCAGCGGCCTCGGCGGCGCGCAGCAGGTCGCTGTAGTCGGTACTGCCGCTGACCGAGAATGCCGGTTTGGTGATGTGGTACGTCAGCAGCACCCACTCCTTGCCATCGCCGGACAAGGCGGCCAGCCCGTCGCGCTCCTGCACGCGCGTCACGGCGGCGCGGGAGAGCCACCAGTCCTGCCACAGCCCAAGCGGATCGGCGGCCCAGTCGGTCAGGCGCGGCCCGGTGGAGAGCTGGTAGAGGCGCGTCAGCGCCTGCTGGGCGAGTTGGTCCGGATGACCTTGCTGCAACTGCTGACGCTGGGCGTCGGTSAGCAGGCGGTCCCGCCACGGGCGATAGAAGTCGAGCGCCTTGTCGAAGTCGAACGCGGCGATCTTGTCCACCGGTTGCAGCAGCGTGCCGCCCTGCGCCGTGGCTTGGCTGAAGCGCTGCGCGGCGGCGCGCGTGCGCGCCCAGTCCGGGCTGCCGACGAGCACCACCACCTCCTGCGCCACGCTGTCGGCCAGCCGGCGCAGCACGCGGTCCGCCGCAGCGGTGCGCTCGCTGGTCGGCAGCAGCGCCATCACATCCGTATCGAGCCGCGAGCCGCGCCAGAACTGCACCTGATGGGCGATCATCGCCAGCACGATCAGCAGCCAGACGATGGCCAGCCCACGCGCCAGCCGCGTGATGCCGCCCTGCATCGCCACGCCGCCCGCCACGTTACTCAAAGCGCTGCTCCTCGGCCGGGGTCAGCCTGGCGGCGGCGGCTGGGTCGATCATGCGGACCACGGTGCTGTCGCCGCCGGCTTCCTCGAGCCGCACGTCGCGCACGAACTTGTCGCCGGCCAGCTCGATCCGGGTGAACACGCGCCGCATGCCGGCATCCTTTGGGATCAGCGTCAGCGCCCATCCGGCGCTGCCGACCAGCTTGCCGGTCACGTCGAAACGCGCGGACAGCCCGCGCAGGTCGCCGCGCAGCACGGCGATCATCGACTCGCCGACCACGCGCATCGCAGGCTGGGATTCGGCTTGCATCYGCTGCTGCACGCTGCCATCGGCGCCGCGCATCACCAGCTTCTCAGGGGTGACCAGCAGGCTCGACGGGAACGGCTCGCGCGTCTGCCAGACCACGCCACGGCCGCGCGCGAGCACGAAATCGCCCCGCGAGACCAGCGGATTGCTGAAGCCGGACAGCCGGCGCGTCTGCTCGAACCGGCCCCGGATCACGGGCGCATCGGCCAGCCGCTTGGCCACCGAGGCCAGCAGGTCGTCGGCATGGGCCGGCAGCGCCGGCAACATCACCACCAGCGCCAGTGCGCCAGCAGCGGCCAGAACCTGGCGGCGCCTCACGACGGCACCCCGAGCTTCCGCAGCAACACCGGCGGGCAGACGTAGAGCATCTCCTGCGTCGTCATGTCCACGGCTACCTGGATCGAATAGCCCTTGGTCAGCCGCTGGCCAGACGCCGCATCGCGGATCTCGTAGTCGATCTTGAGCCGGTTTTCCCATTCGACGATGGTGGCGCGCACGATCATCGACTGGCCGTAGACCAGCGGGCGCACGTACTTGACGCGCAGGTCCACCACCGGCCACGCGTAGCCGGAATCGCGCATCTGGGGGTAGTCGTAGTCGATCTGCTGGAGCAGCGCGCAGCGCGCCACTTCGAAGTAGCGCACGTAGTTGCCGTGCCAGACCACGTTCATCGGGTCGAGGTCGTGGAACGCCGGCGTCAGCGTGATCTCGTGGCTGAAAGCTTTGGACATAGGTCTCCGGTGGGCGGCGCGGCTTAGTGCGCGTCCTGGCGCGCGTCCTGCGCGTCCTGGCGACCGGTACGGACCGGATCGTCCGCCCAGAAGTCGTAGAAGTTGAACCAGTCGAATGGCGAGCGCACCAGCAGCGCCTCCAGCCATGCGGCGTAAGTCGTGGCCAGCGCGGTCAGCGCGGCGTCACGGCTCGCACGTGGGAGCGTCACCGCGCGCGTGAGTTCCGTGAAACGCAGCAGATGGCCGTCGCCATGGCGCACGCAGCCCATGGCGTACAGCGGGCAGCGCATCAGCCCCGCCAGCACGTACGGGCCCACCGGGAAACGCGCCGGCGCGCCCAGGAACGGCACGCGCACCGCCCGGCCGCCGTGCGCGGGCGCGCGGTCGCCAGCAATCGCCACGAACTCGCCCGCCTGCACCTTGGCCGCCAGTTCCAGCGCCGTGGCGGGCGAGATATCGTCCACCTGATAGAGCTGGAGGCCCGATTTGGGATCGAGCCGCGACAGGATCCGGTTGAATCGCTCGGCATGGGCGGTGTGCACCAGCACGGTCAGCCGCAGCCCCTGCCGCTGGTTGGCCAGCACCCGGCACAGCTCCAGGCAGCCCATATGCGCGGTCATGATGATGCCGCCCTGCCCGCTGGCGATCTGGTCCAGCAGCACCTGGTGGCCTTCCCGCGTGACGTTGCCGAAGCGGTACTGGCCGCCGATGGACAGCAGCTTGTCCAGCAGCGTGTCTGCGAACGAGAACAGGTGGCGCARCGTATGGCGCCAGGTGGGCTGCGCGCCGATCGCGCCGGCGGTGGCCTCCATGCGCGTGAGGTAGTCCATCGACGCCCGGCGCGCCAGCGGATGCGTGATCCAGTAATAGGTGACCACCGGGTACAGCACCGCCCGGAACAGCGTGCGGCCGAAGACGCGATAGAGCCCGTACAGGCACCAGACGCCCCAGACGCACGTGGCCTCGCCGATGGTGCTCCAGTGGCGCGACGGCGTGCGGCGCGTGGCGGCGTCAGCCGTAGGCTTCGCCGTGCTCATGCCGGCCTCACCCTGCGCCAGAGCAGGCGCGGCAGCCGCCACACCATGCCGAAGAACAGCCGCGTATGCATGCGCGAGATCAGCACGTTGTCGCGCCACGCCTGGAAGTGCGAGACGCCATCGGACGGATACGTCACGCGCGTCGGCACGTTGACGATGCGCACGCCGCGCCAGACCAGATGCACCAGCACCTCGGTGTCGAACTCCATGCGCCGGCCGAGGTCCACGTCGCGCATCAGGGCGGTTACCGCCGCCAGCGGGTAGACCCGCAGGCCGCACATCGAATCCTTGATCTGGAACGAGAGCGTGTTGATCCAGACCCAGATGTGCGTCAGGTAGCGCGCGTAGAGCCGCAGGCGCGGCACCGAGTCGTCGTAGACCGGGTGGCCGCAGATCATCGCGGCAGGCTGGGCCTGCGCCAGCGCGGTGAACTGGGGAATGCAGCCGGCGTCGTGCTGGCCATCGGCATCGATCTGCAGCGCGTGCGTGTAGCCAAGCCGCGCGGCCTCCGTGAAGCCGGCCATGATCGCGCCGCCCTTGCCCTGATTCACGGACAGGCGGATCAGGCGGACGCGCTCGGGGTGCGCGGCGGCAATCTCGCGGAGCACCTGCTCGCAGGCCGGGCTGCTGCCGTCGTCCACCAGCAGGCACGGCAGCGGATGCGCGAGGATGGCATCGACCATGGCGCCGATGGCRCCTTCGTGGTCATAGACCGGCACGAGCACAACCGGACGGAACGGCGTCATGGCGTATCGGGATGAAAAACGATCTTGCCGCTGGCGTGCGGGCCGGTGTCGGATGTCAGCCGGAAGCCGAGCGCGAGGGCGTCTGGCTGCCACGTCAGCGCCATGCGCACCGTGGTGCCAGGCTGGATCACGGCCTGGAACTTGAGCGTGTCCAGCCGCGCGAAGCGCTCGCGCGGCGGAATCGGCAGCCGCTGGGGCGCCAGCGCCATCACCCAGTCCACCTGGGCCACGCCSGGCACRATCGGGGTATCGGGGAAGTGGCCGTCGAAGATCGCCAGGTCATCGGTCACCTCCAGCGCGGCGGTGGCCGAGGTGGCCGAATTGGCCTCAGCGTCCAGCCAGTGCGCAGCCGGCACCGTGCGGCGGAACAGGTCGCGCAGCATGGCTTCGGTGGTCTTGCCCTGCGCGTTGCACGGCAGCGCCGGCACGAAGGCCCAGCGACGCGGCAGCGCCACCGGGTCCACGGCGTCGGCCAGTTGCGCGCGCAGCGCGGCGGTCAACGCGGCACGCCCATGGGTGTCGAGGAGTGCCTGTCCGGCGTCGCCAGGCACCACGGCGGCGGCCACGCGGGTGCCGACATCGAGTTCGACCATGACGACCCGCGCCTCCCGCACCAGCGGCGAGGCGGCCAGCCGCTGCTCGATCTGCGTCAGCGAGACGCGTTTTTCCTCGATCTTGACGATGCGGTCAGCGCGRCCGGCCAGCACGAAGCTGTCGTCGCCGGCGGGCAGCGCGCGGTCCGCGCAGACGTACCAGTCGTCATCGGCCAGATGCGGCGAGCGCACGGCCAGGAAGCCGTCCTGCAGGCGCCAGGCGATGCCGGGCAGCGCCGTCCAGCGGTCCGCCTGCACGGCGCGCTGGCGCCAGGCGATGCCGCCGGTCTCGGAGCTGCCGAATACTTCGATGGGGGAGCGGCCGGTGTGGCGCAGCGCGTCCGCCGCAGCCTCGGGCGGGAGCGGCCCGCCGGACGAGAACACCGCCTGCAGCACSGGGCGCGTGACGGGCCAGTCGAGCGCATCGGGCATACGCTTCAGGTGCGCCGGGCTGCTGACCAGCACCGCCGGGCGGGCGTCGTCCGCGCAGGCGCGTACCAGTTCCTCATGGAAGGCGAGCCGCGCGCCGGGCATCGGCCGGCCCGCCGCCAGCGGCCAGAGCACCGTGAAGAGCAGGCCGTAGATGTGCTGGTGCGAGACCGTGCTCAGCACGCGCACATCGGCGGGCAGCCGCGCGCCAAAGGCYTGCTGGAGYGTRTGGACCTCSGCRTCGAGYTGGGCSAGGCGCTTGTCGATGGCGCCGGGCTCGCCGGTGGACCCSGAGGTGAACAGCGTGACCCAGGTGTCGTGCGTGCTTAGCGGGAGCCAGTCGGCCTCCCCTGCCCCCGGAGTTGTTCCGGGCGCTGGCAYCARGCCGCCCGGCAACTCGCCGGCCCAGCCATCGGCATGGCCGCGCAGCGCCGCGAGCGTCTCCGTGCGGGTATCGCCGGGCAGCACCACGTGCTTGCCGGCATGCCACGCGCCGAACAGCGCGGCGGCGAAATCGGCCGTGCCCTCGAAGTACAGCGCCCAGCGCGCCCCTGGCGCCGCCGCGAAGGCCCGGCGCCACGCCGCCACACTGGCGACGAACGCTGCCGCCTGGGCATCGCCTTGCGCGGCCCGTGCCGCCTGGGCAGCCATCACGGCGCCAACGCCCGTGAAGCCGGTGAAACCACTGAGCGCGGGCTCAGTCATGACGATTCTCCGCATGCCGCGCACGCGCGCGCTGCCGCACCAGCCATTCGCCGGCGAACATCGCGCCGATCAGGCCATAGGCAATCGCGCCGTTGTACAGCGCCCAGACCCGGTCGCTGGCGGCCAGCGCGGTCACGGCGGCAACGGCGCCATTGCAGATAAAGAACACGCACCAGGCCTGCGTCACGCGGCGCGTATAGGCCACGCCGCTGGGCGGCAGGTTCGGCTCGCGCAGCCGGGCCATGCGTTCCACCAGCGAGGGCGGATGGCGCAGGCTCCAGCCGAACACGCCCAGCATCGCCACGTTCACGAGCACCGGGTAGAGCTTCAGCGGCAGCGCGTGGTCGGAGGCCAGCACGATCAGGGCCAGCCCCGCCGCCAGCACCGCCATCGCCCGCCAGCCGGCCTGGCGGCTGGTGCCGGCGCGCAGCAGGGCGAGCGCGACCAGCGCCAGCGCCATCACGCGCGGCGAGAAGTGCTGCAGACCCAGGTAGATCACCACCGGGTACGACAGCGTCAGCAGCCCCAGCCCCCACTTGCGCCAGGTCATCGGGCGTCAGGCGGTGGCCGGCGAGTCGATCAGCAGCGCAAGCGCCTGCACCACGTCCTGCACGGTGCGCACGGACTTGAACTGCTCGGGCTTGAGCGGCTTGTTCAGCATCGGCTTCAGCTTCACCAGCAGGTCRACGGCGTCGATGCTGTCGATGTCGAGGTCGTCATACAGCCGCGCCTCGGGCGTAATGCGCTCCGGGGCGATCTCGAAGGTTTCCTCGAGAACCGCCGCCACCCGCGCGAAGATTTCGTCGTGAGTCATGATCTGGCTCCGTATAGCAGTATTGCGATGACCTCGCGGATCAGGCCGGGGCCTGGCCGCGCTGCGACGCCACGAACGCCGCCAGCGCCGAAACACTGGCAAAGCGCGCGCGGATTTCCTCCTTGTCGCCGTTCATGGTGATGCCGTAGCGCTTCTGCAGCGCCAGGCCCAGTTCCAGTGCGTCGATGGAATCGAGGCCCAGGCCTTCGATGAACAGCGGCGCGGTGGCGTCGATATCGTCAGCCGCCACGTCCTCGAGGGACAGCGACGAGATGATCAGTTCCTTGATTTCTTGCTCAAGCGCCTGCACGGCGGATCTCCCTGGAGAAAAACTCGAATAGTGATTGGGTCAGGTGGCGCACGGCCATGGCGTCGTCGGTGCCCGGCGCCACCCACTGCGCGGGTGGCACGTCTGGGTGCACGTCGATGACGAAGCGCGGGCGCCGCACCGGCACGTGGTACCACTTCTCGCCCTTGGTCAGCGTGGGCGGTTCGCAGCGGATGACCACCGGGGTCAGCGCAAAGCCGCCGCGTACGGCCACGTTGGCCGCGCCGCGCTGGAGTTGCAGCGGCTGGCCCGGGCGCGTGCGCGTGCCTTCCGGAAAGATGATCAGGTTGTTGCCGGCCCGCAGCGAGGCGATGCAGTCGTCGACCATCGCCGCGCCACTGTCGTTCTGCACCCAGCCGGTGGCCAGCACCGGGCCGCGCGTGAACGGGTTGCGTGCCAGGCCGGACTTCACCACGCAGTCGGCGCGGCGCGTCAGCGCCATCAGGAACACCACGTCGATCAGCGACGGATGGTTCGCCACCACCAGCATCCCCTCGCGTTGCAGCCGTTCTGGATGGCGGATTTCGTAGCCGATGACGCCGACGCTGCGCATCAGCCAGAGGAACAGCCGGAAGGCATGGTGGATGACATCGCGGCACACGCGCTGGCGCGTCTGGGTGGACCACGGCAGCAGCGCCAGCGCCGGGAACACCAGCACGCGCAGCAGCAGGCCGCCCACGCCGAAGCTCGAGAAGCAGAAGCCGGTGGCGCACACGCGCCAGGCGCGGTCGAGGCGTTCAACCATGGCGCTGCCACCTCCAGACCGCGCGTTCGCCACGGTGGCACAGCTCGGCGTCGCCGGTCAGCATGAATCGCAGCACATCCAGCGCGTGCGGCAGCACCGGATGGGCGGTGTCGGGGTCCGACGCCTCGCGCACATGGTCGATGTCGAGCCGGAACACCGGCTCGCCCGGGCGCGGCTTGCCGATGCGCCAGGCCCAGCCGAACAGGCAGCCGGGCTCATCGGCGAACTCGGCATAGGCTTCGGGCAGCGGCGCGTCATAGCAGACCAGCAGCACCTCGTCCGCCCCATCGGCCAGCAGCGCGCAGGCTTCGAAGGCGGCCGTCTCCACGGTATCGCGGCCAGCCGCCACGGCCTGGAGGTTGGAGGCGTCTCCCCGGTCGATCGTAAACATCGCACCAATGGCGTTGTGGACAGAGAGGCCGAACGCGGTGGGCGACAGTGGYTCGCCGGCTGCCAGTTCGCTGAGCATGTCGAAGGCGCGGCGGGTGTCGCCGTGGCGCGAGGCAAACACGGCCGGCGGGGCYGGCGCGGCGGGGGCCYCGTCGGGCGGGAGGGTGTCGTAGGCGGGATGCAGCGCCGCGCGGCCGATGGCATTGACGCGTCGGCGCAACATCGGGGCCATGGCCGAGAGCGCCGGCAGGTCCGATCCCTCGGGCAGCCATGGCGCAAGACTCCACGCCTGCCAGGCTTCCGGGGATTGCAGTGCCGGCGCACAGGCCGCCCATGCGCGAATTCCGAATTCAATTGCCATGCCGTGCGCGTTGGGTGGAATGTGAGCCCCGCGTCCCCCGCCGTGCCTGGGGCAACGTTGGCCACGCGCGTGTGCGCRGGCCCGCGCGCGACCATCGCACCGGGGAACAGATTCCGTTTTTCCCTGAAATTAGAAGCAAAATCCGAGGATTTCGCCGAARTTAGTTATCGACACCCCGATTTCGCATATACCGCGCTAACGGCGGGTTTCGGCCAAACACTGAGCCGCCCAGTCGAGGGGTGTCCGTGGAGCGTGCTCCGGGCGGTCATCGCGGCAAACTACCGAAATGTTTCAACCCGGCGAACTTCGCCACACTTTTTTTGTCAGGGGCGAATTCTCGCATAAAGCGGCACCCGTAGGAATGGCGCAACAGTAACGGTCCTTCGCAAATGTAACGAGGGCGGGCGCGGCTTTTCAGCCGCCCCGCCCTGTGCTGGGACGCCCCGGAGGACGTGTCGATCAGGCCGCCGGCAGGATCTTCCCCGTGACCTCGCCAAAGCCGACCCGGTAGCCATCGCCCTGGCACCAACCGGTCATGGTCACCGTGTCGCCATCCTCGAGGAAACCACGCTGCACGCCGCCGCTCAGCGCCACCGGTTCGGCGCCATTGCGCGTGGTCTCCAGCAGGCTGCCGCACGAATCGGGCGTGGTGCCGCTGATCGTGCCCGAGCCCATCAGGTCGCCGACGCGCACATTGCAGCCAGACACCGTGTGGTGCGCCAGTTGCTGCGCCATGGTCCAGTACATCGCCTTGAAATTGGTGCGGCAGACCGTGCTGGGCGCCGCGCCAGCCGGTTGCAGCGCGATTTCGAGCGCGATGTCGTAGGCGTTGCGGCCCTGCTGCTGCAGATACGACAGCGGTTCGGGCGACTGTGCCGGATTGTCACGGCGGAAGGGCTCGAGCGCCTCCATCGTCACCACCCACGGCGAGATCGACGTCCCGAACGACTTGCTGTTGAACGGCCCGAGCGGCACGTATTCCCACTGCTGGATATCGCGCGCGCTCCAGTCGTTGAGGATGACCATGCCGAACATGTGCGCGGGGGCATCCCCCGTGCTGACCGGCTCGCCCAGCGCCGACGGCTTGCCGACGATGAACCCCATCTCCAGCTCATAGTCGAGCTTGCGGCACGGGCCGAAGGTCGGGCGCGCCTCGTTCGGCAGCTTGGTCTGGCCGTTCGGGCGACGCAGCGCGGTGCCACTAACCACCACCGAGCTGGCGCGGCCGTTGTAGCCGATTGGGATTTCGAGCCAGTTCGGCAGCAGCGCGTTTTCCGGGTCGCGGAACATGCGGCCGACGTTGGTCGCGTGCTCGCGCGACGAATAGAAATCGGTGTAGCCAGGGATCTCGACCGGCAGGTGCAGCGTCACGCCGGCCATCGGCAACAAAGCCTTGGCGCGCAGCGCCGCGTGATCGCGCAGCGCGGCGTCTTCGCCGGAGAGCAGCGCCGTCAGCCGGGCGCGGGTGGCCTGCCACAGGGGCTGGCCCAGCGCGATAAAGCGGTTGAGGCTGGCCGAGGCAAACGCGCCCTTGGCCGCCGCCGGCAGCAGGCCGGCATCGTCGAGCGCGACGAGGTCCAGCACCTGGTCGCCAATCGCCACGCCCACGCGCGGGGCCTGGCCGTTTGCCGAAAACAGGCCGTATGGCAGGTTCTGGATCGGGAAATGGGTCTGGCCGTCGTTGGCCGATTCGACCCAGCTGGTGGCACGCGTTTGGGTGCCGGTTTGGGGGGCAGTCATCTTGGGAATCTTCCGGAAATCAGCGCACGTTCGGGTTGAAATGCTTCTTCAGGCCTTGCCAGCAGGTGTAGTAGTCATGCTGGAGCAGCGCCGACTGGGCCGCGTACGGCGTCGGGCGGATCACGCCCGGCGTCTCGAACATGAACGCCATGGTGTCGGTGATGTGGTGCGGCTGGCTCGTGTCAGCCCCCGAGGCGCGCTCAAAGGTTTCCGCATCGGGGCCATGGCCGCTCATGCAGTTGTGCAGGCTGGCGCCACCCGGTGCAAAGCCCTCGGCCTTGGCATCGTAAACGCCCGAAATCAGGCCCATGAACTCGCTCGCCACGTTGCGGTGGAACCAGGGCGGACGGAACGTGTTCTGCGCGGGCAGCCAGCGCGGGCCGAAGATCACGAAGTCGATGGTGTCCACGCCCGGCGTGTCCGACGGGGACTGCAGCACGAGGAAAATCGACGGATCCGGATGGTCGTAGCTGATCGATCCGATCGTGTTGAAACGGCGCAGATCGTACTTGTACGGCGCGTAATTGCCGTGCCACGCGACCACATCGAGCGGCGAATGGTCGATCTCGGCCTGCCAGAGATTGCCCTGGAACTTGGCGACGAGTTCGAACTTGCCCTCGCGGTCTTCGTAGCTCGCCACCGGCGTCAGGAAGTCACGCGGATTGGCCAGCCCGTTCGAGCCGATCACGCCGAGGTCCGGCAGCTTGAACAGCGCGCCGTAGTTCTCGCAGATATAGCCGCGCGCGGTGCCGTCCGGCAGGTCCACGCGGAAGCGCACGCCGCGCGGAATCACGACGATCTCCTGCGGCTCCACCGCCAGCCGGCCCATTTCCGTCGACAACAGCAGACGGCCCTGTTGCGGGACGATCAGCATCTCGCCATCGGCGTTGTAGAAGAAGCGGTCCTGCATCGACTGGTTGGCCAGGTACAGGTGGATGCCGCAGCCCGTCATCGCTTCGGGGCTGCCATTGCCGGCCATCGTCACGATGCCGTCGATAAAGTCGGTCGGCGCGGTCGGCATCGCCGGCGGGCTCCAGCGCAGCTGGTTCGGCGACGGCGGCACCTCGTCGAAACGGCTCAGCCAGCGGCCCGGCTCCAGGCGGCTGAACGGCTGATGCATGGCGGCCGGGCGGATGCGGTACAGCCACGCGCGCCGGTTGTGAGCGCGCGGCGCGGTGAAGGCGGTGCCCGAGATCTGCTCGGCGTACAGGCCATATGGCACGCGCTGGGGCGAGTTCTGGCCCACGGGCAGCGCGCCGGGCAGTGCCTCGGTGGCGAATTCGTTGGCGAAGCCGGACAGATAGCCGGCCACCGAGACGTCCGCCATGGCTTCGTTCAGTTGAGTCTGGGTCATGAAGTCTCCTCTCGTGCCCCGGATCGTATTCGTCGTCCGACAAATTACGAATTGTGAAATCAATTTCTCATATCGTAATGACGACGGATGGACGTGTCAAACCGGGAACGACCCTAAGTCGGTCCTAGGACGACAATAGGCGACCCGGCGGCCGGTTACAGCACTGCCGATGGAAAAGGCGAAGCGGAAATCAGAAGACGCGCAGCGAGATGTGCACGAAAAAGCACGCGGCGCAATGGCAGCGGCTGGGGATCGCGGGCGCGATCGGCATGAAGGACCGGGCATTGCCAGCGCGGCGGATTAGCCGCGCCGGAAATGCCCGGTGGTCTTGCTATCCGCAGACCATGTGGGCGGGTGCCCCCAGGCCCGTGGACTGGCGGTGTTACATGGGCTTGTGGCCCTCCCCGGTGCTGGGTCCGGAACCGAACCCGCCCTGCCCCTGCGGCGCTGCCGCGGGAGCCGAGCCGGCCGGCTGGCCGGCCATCGAGGCTGCTGTAACGCCGCCATTGCGGCTGGCGATGAATGCGTTGACGTCGGCTGCCAGATGCTGCGGGGCCAGCACCACTTCCAGCCCCAGCGCCTCACAGGCCGCCAGGAACGTGGACATGCGTGGATCGGCTTGCCCCGATTCGGCCCGAAGATAGGCTTCCCGGGAAATTCCCGCCTTACGGGCGACGTCCTCCTGCTTGAGCTTGCGCGCACGACGCAACGCCCGCAGTTGCCGGAACGGTTCGCTAGCGCCTCTTGGCACGGCTGTACTGTTCATGTCGGTCTCCAGTCACCAGTGAAAAAAAAGTGCGCGGACGTGCATTCGAGTATAGAGCACGTAAAGCGTTCCGTAAGGTCATGTTTGGAACACTTTTACAGATTTCTTATGATGGCTTGATCTCGCCCACCGGAACCTCCTCCAAAAGGCGGATACAGCACAACTTCCTCTCCCCGCCTCCTCATAACGACAACGCACGCTTTGCGTTGACGTCACTTCAGTATCAACGATGTGTGGAATAAGGCAAGTTGACAAACCGACCGGTCGTGCTATTCTCAACCTCATGCAAAAAGGCCAGCTCACCCGTACCGCGATCATCGAACAGGCACTCGCTTCCGCCGCGCGCGTGGGGTTCGAGCAGCTTTCGCTCGCCACGCTGGCCGCGGATACGAATATGTCGAAGAGCGGGCTCTACGCGCACTTCCGCTCGAAAGAGGCGCTGCAGGAGGCCGTGCTCGAGCGCGCGGCGGAGCGTTTCAACGATGTCGTCGTACGTCCGGCGATGCGCCAGCCGCGCGGCGCACGCCGCCTGCAGGCGCTGTTCGACGGCTATATGGACTGGCTAGGTGCCACGGTGACGGAGGGGCGCTGCCTGTTCATGGCGCTCTCCCAGGAGTACCGCGACAAGCCTGGCGTCATTCGTGACAGGGTCGTGCAGGCCTTCAAGGACTGGCACAGCACCATCTGCCGCGTGATTACCGACGCGATGGACGAAGGCGATCTCCGGACCGATGTGGACCCGCGCCAGTTTGCGTTCGAGATGGCCGGAATTGGTATGTCGTTCCAGACATCGTTCAAGTTGATGGCGCGCAGCGATGCCGAGGCGATGGCCCGGCGCGCGTTCGCCCGGCTGCTCGACGACGCCCGAACCACGCGGGAAACCGCCCCGGCCGACGCCTGAAACGGCTCGCCGGCGGCTTCACACCACGGCGTTCCCGGGCACGAACGCAGTGTGTCAGACGGCATTTTCATCGTCATTTATTGCCCGAAAAATAGCACGACTGGTCGGTCGTGAATCATAAAAAAACAGGCGGGAAGCCAGCGAAGCTGGCCGATTTCGCCGGCAAGCCATCGGTTGGAGGTGTTAGCCGTGCCGCAAGTGCTGTTTTCCTCATCCACGCCACGCGCCGCTGGGTCACATCATGTGACGCATGCGGAACCCGTTTCCACCGTCCGCAGGGGGCCGCCCGTGTGGCTCAGACTGCGGTGGCAGGCTGCGAGCCTCCTCCATCCGGGGGGCACCGCCCGCGCGCTGGAGCGCCTATGGTTCACGCCRCCCCGCGCCAAGTCGAGCCCGGATGCACTGCGCCTGATCGATGCCGCGCGCAGCGAATGGGCACTGGTCACCGGCCAGGGCATCAGCCGGCGTGTGCGCGTCTACCGCTGGGGCACCGAAGGGCCGGTGGTCCTGCTGGCCCATGGCTGGGGCGGTCATGCCGGCCAGTGGCAYGCACTGGTCCATGCGCTGCTGGGCGCCGGGATGCGCGTGGTGGCGTTTGATGCGCTATCTCACGGGGCCTCCGACGCCGGCGCACGCGGGCCGAACCAGACCTCCTTGCTGGAGATGGCACGCTCGCTGCTGGCCGCGGCCTGGCAGGTCGGGCCGGTCCATGCAGTGGTCGGCCATTCGCTGGGCGGTGCCGCCGCCGCGCAGGCGATACGCGAAGGCTTGCCGGTGCGCGGCGCGGTGATGATCGGCTCGCCCGCTGATATGGGCGAATCCTGCGCCGCCCTCGCCTGGCAGCTCGGCATTGCGCCGGGCATCCTCGCGCGTATGCGGCAACAGAGCGAACAGTGGCTCGGCACGTCCTGGGCGACGTTCAACGTGCCCGATGTGGGGCGCACGCGGCCGGTGCCGCCGGCGCTGGTAATCCATGACCGCGACGACAAGGAAGTGCGCTGGGAAGACGGCGCCGCCATCGCAGGCGCGTGGCCGGCGGCGCAGCTGGTGACCACGACCGGACTCGGCCATCGGCGCATCCTGCAGGACAAGGCCGTGGCGACCGAAGTGGTCAGTTTCGTGGCGGGACTGGTTGGGGAGAACCCAGTGCGAAGCCTCGCGCGCGCGGTCGCCGCTCGTCCTCTCAGCTAACCCCCTTCTATATAGACAATAAGGGCCGGGTGCTGCGTCAGCAGCCCCGGCCCTCGTTTATGGCGCACCCGCGACTTGGCGGTTAATTGCARATTAGAACCCGGACAGCACCAGCTTGCCGATAGTCTGGCCACCTTCGAGCTGCGCGTGGGCGCGGCGCAGGTTGGCCGCGTTGATCGTGCCCAGGTTCTCGCCCACCGTGGTTTGCAGGCGTCCCGCATCGATCAGCCGTGCCACCTCGTTGAGCAGGCGGTGCTGCGCGATCATGTCCGGCGTGCCGAACATCGCACGGGTGAACATGAACTCCCAGACGAAGGTCGCGCTCTTGCTCTTCAGCGCGCCCACCGGCAGTTCGCTCGCGTTCTCGACGATCGAGCAGATCTTGCCCTGCGGCGCGATGGCTTCGGCCATCGCCGGGAAATGGCGATCGGTGTCGTTGAAGCAGAGGATGTAATCCACCGCGTCAAACCCAAGCTTGCGCAGTTGCGCGGGGATGTCGGCACGATGGTCGATGATATGGTCGGCRCCCAGGCGGCGGCACCAGGCTTCCGATTCCGGCCGCGAGGCCGTGGCGATGACCGTCAGCCCGCCCAGCACCTTGGCCAGCTGGATGCCGATGGAGCCCACGCCCCCTGCCCCGCCGATAATCAGCACCGAACGGCCGGCATCGTCGCCCTTYGGCGASACRCCCAGGCGATCGAACAGCGCCTCCCAGGCGGTGATGGCCGTCAGGGGCAGCGCGGCGGCGTTGGGGAAGTCCAGCGATGCCGGCTTATGGCCGACGATGCGCTCATCGACGAGGTGAAATTCGCTGTTGGCGCCGGGCCGCGTGATGCTGCCCGCATAGAAGACCGGGTCGCCGACCTTGAACAGCGTCACGTCAGGGCCCACGGCGGCCACGGTGCCGGCGGCATCCCAGCCGAGCACGCGCGGGGCATCTTCAACCTTGTCCTTRGGCGCGCGGACCTTGGTGTCCACCGGGTTCACGGCGATCGCCTCCACCTTGACCAGCAGGTCGTGGCCCGAAGCGGCGGGCTTGTCGATTGCCACATCCACCAGCGCTTGGGGGTCGCTGATCGGCAGGTAACGGGTCAGTCCAATGGCTTTCATTGCAGGCATCCTTTCCAACGTATCGAGGGGATGCCTGCATCCTAACCGTTTCGGATTGCCCTGATTAGCCAGATGAATCCGCAATCACTTTCACGAATTTTCGGAAAATCATCCGGGCAAGGCCAATGCACCGGCCAGCGAATCCAGGATTTGCCCACCGCCGAAGCTCAGCTGCTCGGGCACGGCGCCGCCCAGCGTCATCCGGATCGCGCAGTACTTGAACTCCGGAATCTTGCCGAACGGGTCGAGCACCGGGTTGGTCAGCTTGTTGATGGCCGCCTCGTAATAGCAGAACGGCACGAACACGGCGCCGCGCGGGGTGCCATCGTCGGCGCGCGCGTAGAGCATCACCTGGCCGCGCCGGGACGCCAGCGTGACCACGTCGCCGGGCTTGCCGCCGAGCGCCGCCAGATCGAGCGGATGGACCAGCGCCACCGGATCCGGCTCGATGGCGTCGAGCACGCCGGCGCGGCGCGTCATGCTGCCCGTATGCCAGTGTTCGAGCTGTCGGCCCGTGATCAGGACCGTCGGATATTCCTGATCCGGACGCTCCGCCGCCGGGATGATGTCTGCCGGCACGAATCGCCCGCGTCCGCTTACGGTCGGGAACGTGTCGGTAAAGATCACCGGCTCGCCTGGATCTCCCTCCGTCTTGCAGGGATAGGTCACCGCATGCTCGCGCTGGAGTCGCGCCCACGTCATGCCGCCGATGCTCGGCATCGCGTGTCGCATTTCGTCGAAAACCAAGGCCACGGGCGCCGCATCGCGGGTGGCATGYCCRTAGTCCCARGGCAGCCCGAGCCGCGCAGCCAGTTCGCACAGAATCCACAGGTCCTGACGCGCCTGCCCGGGCGGGTCGATGGCCTGCCGGCCAAGCTGCACGGTGCGATCCGTATTGGTAAACGTGCCGGTCTTCTCGGGGAAGGCCGAGGCGGGCAGCACCACATCGGCCAGGCAGGCGGTCTCGGTCAGGAAGATGTCCTGCACCACCAGATGGTCGAGCGCGGCCAGCGCCTCGCGCGCGTGCTGGGCGTCCGGGTCGGACATCGCCGGGTTCTCGCCCATGATGTACATGCCGCGCACGGTACCCGCTTCGATAGCCTGCATGACCTCCACCACGGTCAGGCCCGGCTGCTTGTCCAGCGGCATGCCCCACAGCGCCTCGAAGGCGGCATTGGCGGCGGGGTCATCCACGCGCCGGTAGTCCGGGAACATCATCGGGATCAGCCCCGCGTCGGACGCGCCCTGCACGTTGTTCTGCCCGCGCAGCGGATGCAAACCCGTGCCCGGCCGGCCGATCTGGCCCGTCATCAGCGCCAGCGCGATCAGGCAGCGCGCGTTATCGGTGCCATGCACGTGTTGGGACACACCCATGCCCCACAGGATCATCGATCCCTTCGAGGTGGCATAGAGCCGGGCCACCTCGCGGATGGTTTCCGCGTCGATGCCACAGACCGGGGCCATGACTTCGGGGCTGTACGGGGCCACATTGGCCGCCAGCGCCTCGTAGCCGGCCGTGCGCGAGGCAATGAATTCGGGATCGACAAGTCCTTCCTCCACAATCACATGCATCATCGCGTTCAGCAGCGCCACGTCCGTATCGGCCTGGAACTGGAGGAAACGGTGCGCAAAGCGCGCCAGATCCGATCGGCGAGGATCGGCGACGATCAGCTTCGTACCGTTGCGCACCGCATTCTTGATCCAGGTGGCCGCCACCGGATGGTTGACCGTGGGATTGGCGCCGATCAGCAGCACCACCTCGGCCTTGCCGACATCCATCACCGGATTGGACACCGCGCCCGAGCCGATCCCTTCGAGCAGCGCCGCCACCGATGAGGCATGGCACAACCGCGTGCAGTGATCGACGTTATTGCTGCCAAACCCGGTCCGCACGAGCTTCTGGAACAGATAGGCTTCCTCGTTGCTGCCCTTGGCCGAGCCAAACCCCGCCAGTGCGCGGCCACCCAGCGTGTCCCGGATGCGCGCAAGCCCGCCGGCGGCCAGCGCCAGCGCCTCTTCCCAGGTGGCTTCCCGGAATACCTCCATGACGCGATCGGGATCCAGCACGATGTCGCCGGATTTCGCCACGCCTTCGCGCCGCACCAGCGGCACCGTCAGCCGGTGCGGATGCTGGGCGTAGTCGAAGCCGTAGCGCCCCTTCACGCAGAGCCGATTGTGGTTCGCCGGGCCATCACGCCCTTCCACGAACAAAATGCGGTTGTCCTTGACGTGGTACGTGAGCTGGCAGCCCACGCCGCAATACGGGCAGACCGAATCCACCTCGCGGTCGGGCACCGCCAGCGCCACGTTGCGTGCCGGCATCAGCGCGCCGGTCGGGCAGGCCTGCACGCACTCGCCACAGGCCACGCAGGTGCTGACGCCCATCGGATCGGCCATATCGAAGACGATGCGCGCATGATCGCCGCGAAATGCCAGCCCGATCACGTCATTGGCCTGTTCGTCGCGGCAGGCACGCACGCAGCGCGTGCACTGGATGCAGGCGTCGAGGTTGACGGCGATGGCTGGGTGCGACAGGTCGGCCGGCACCGCCTCGCGCGGGGCGAAGCGTGGCTTGCCGACTTCGAGCCGGGCCGACCACTGATCGAGTTCACTATGGCGCGTGTACGCGGTCTCCGGCATGTCGGACTGGAGCAGTTCCAGCACCATGCGCTGCGCGCGGCGGGCACGCTCGGAGTCCGTGTGCACCGTCATGCCATTGGCCGGCGCGCGGCAGCACGACGGCGCCAGCACGCGTTCCCCATCGATCTCCACCATACAGGCGCGGCAGTTGCCGGCCGTATCGAGCCCATCCTTGTAGCAAAGATGCGGAATCTCGATGCCTTCCCGACGCGCCACCTGCAGCAGCGACTCCCCGGGGCGGGCGGTCACGTCCCGGCCATCGAGCCGGAAGGTGACCTCGGTATCGGACGACGCCTGAACGAGCGCGACTTCAGCGCGGGTCAGTGCATTCATGGCTGGCCCTCCGGAGCGACGGATGTGAGTTCATGCGGGAAGTAGCGGATCACACAATCGACGGGATTCGGCGCGGCCTGCCCCAGCCCGCAGATCGACGCGTCACGCATCACGGCGGACAGGTCGGCCAGCGCGGCCAGGTCCCACGCCGCTGCCGGCTGCCGGATCAGGTCGAGCGCCTTGGCCGTGCCCACACGGCACGGCGTGCACTGCCCGCAGGACTCGTCGCGGAAGAAGTGCATCAGATTGCGCGCGGCATCGACGGCCCGGTCGTGGTCGGACAGCACCACGATAGCCGCCGAGCCGATAAAGCAGCCATGTGGCTGCAAGGTGTCGAAATCGAGCGGAATATCGCCCATCGCCGCCGGCAGGATGCCGCCGGACGCCCCGCCCGGCAGGTAGCCGTAGAAGGCGTGGCCGTCCAGCATGCCGCCGCAGTATTCGTCGATCAGCTCGCGCACGGTGATGCCAGCCGGCGCCAGATGCACGCCGGGATGCCGCACCCGGCCGGACACGGAGAACGAGCGCAGCCCCTTGCGACCATGCCGGCCCTGCCCCGCGAACCACTCCGGGCCGCGCTCCACGATCTCGCGCACCCAGTACAGGGTCTCGAAGTTGTGCTCGAGCGTGGGCCGGTCGAACAGCCCGACCTGCGCCACATAGGGCGGACGCAGCCGGGGCATGCCACGCTTGCCCTCGATCGATTCGATCATGGCCGACTCTTCGCCGCAGATATACGCGCCGGCGCCCCGCCGCAGGTGGATCTCGGGCAGGCCGGGCACGGGCGGCGCGGCGCGCAGTTGCGCCAGCGCCTCGGTCAGCACGGCACGGCAGCCCGCGTACTCATCGCGCAGGTAGATATAGATGGCGGCCACGCCGGTCACGCGTGCGGCCACCAGCATCCCCTCCAGGAAGCGGTGGGGATCGCGCTCCAGGTAGACGCGGTCCTTGAACGTGCCCGGCTCGCCTTCGTCGATATTGACGGCCATCAGGCGCGGCGCCGGCTCAGCCCGGACGATGCGCCATTTGCGGCCGGTGGGAAAGCCCGCCCCGCCCAGCCCGCGCAGGCCCGAGTTCTCCATCACGGCGATCAGCGCATCCGCATTGGTATCGCCCTGCTCCAGCGCCTGCAACAGGCGATAGCCRCCCTGGGCGCGATAGTCGTCATAGCCGAGGTAGGGTTGGGGGTCATCGCGCACCGTGCCGGCCGTCACGCAGGCCTGGACGGCAGCAGGCGTGGCGGCATCCACGGGATGCTGGCCTACCAGCACGGCCGGCGCCCGTTCGCAGCGGCCGATGCAGGGCGCGGCCAGCACGCGGACATCGGTGCCGAGCAACRCCGGCAGRCGYTCCAGCAGCGAKGRCGCRCCGGCCATCTCGCAGGCRATGCCCTCGCAGACGCGCACGGTCAGCGCCGCCGGGGCGGTGATATGGCCATCGGCGTCCTCTCGGACAATATCGAAATGGTGATAGAAGCTGGCCACCTCGAAGACTTCGGTCTGGGCCATGCGCATTTCCTGCGCCAGCGCGGCCAGATGGGGGGTGGCCAGTTGGCCGTAGTGGTCCTGGATGGCGTGCAGATGCTCGATCAGCAGATCGCGGCGGCGTGGGGCATCGCCCAGCAGCTGGCGCACCTCGGACAGTGCCGCCGGATCCACCTGCCGGCCCTTGGGCTGGCGGCGCTTCCGCTCGCGTCCCCCGCCCTCCACCACAATCGGAATCACAACCTGGTTCATGGGGAATCCTGTCGGTTGCTGTGTTGCGCGCCGGCTATGCTGCCGGCTGGTCTGATGATACGCCCGGCATCGCCAGACGCACGGGGCCCGCGATGGCGGGCCCCTTCTGTCTAACCCGGCGCTCGGCTCAGGTCAGGTCAGGTCGTCCGGCACGGCCCGATAGCCCATCGGCGGCGCCGAACTATCRTTGACGTACTTCCGGGCATGGGCCTCGCGCATCGGCTTGAGCACGAAGATCGCCAGCACCGCCGAGAGCGCCGCCATGCCGGAGGCCAGCATGAACACCGCGTGCCAGTCACCGGTGGCGGCGGTAATCACACTCGAGAACGGTACCAGCAGCGCGGCCGTGCCCTTGGCCGTGTACAGCAGGCCGGCGTTGGTCGCTGCAAACTTGGGGCCGAAGGTGTCGCCACAGGTGGCCGGGAACAGGCTGTAGATCTCGCCCCAGGCGAAGAACACCACGCCGGTCAGAATCACGAACGCCACCGGGTTGTGCCCGTACTTGGACAGCAGCAGGATGCCGACCGCCTCCACCGCGAAGGCCAGGAACATGGTGTTCTCGCGGCCGATGTTATCGGAGATCCAGCCGAAGAACGGCCGGGTCAGCCCGTTCAGCACGCGGTCGATGGTCAGCGCGAAGGTCAGCGCCGGCAGCGTCAGGCCGAGGATGGACACCGGGGAGTCATGGAGCCCGAAGTCCTTGGCGATGGGGCCCAGCTGCGCCGTGGCCATCAGCCCGCCGGCGGCCATCATCACGAACATCGCGTACATCACCCAGAAGATCGGCGAGGACAGCACCTGGCGCGGCGACGCATTATAAGTAGCAGCCGCCTTCAGGGTGCTCTTCACGTCGGAGAGGATCTTGGCCGACGGCGGATAGAGCGCCAGGCCCAGGATCACCACCACGATGCCTTGCCCCAGCCCGAAGGTCAGGAAGGTGCTCTCGTAGCCGCTGGTCTTGATCATGTTGGCGATGGGCACCACGGTCAGCGCGGAGCCCGCGCCGAAACCGGCCGCCGTAATCCCCGCCGCGAGCCCGCGCCGGTTGGGGAACCACTTGAGCGCATTGCCCACGCAGGTGCCATACACCGCGCCGGCCCCGACGCCGCCAATGGCCGCAGCGAAGTACAGCAGCGGCAGCGACGACGCCACCGAGTTCAGCGCCCATGCAATCGCACAGAGCAGGCCGCCGCCCACCACCACCGGGCGCGGGCCGTACTTGTCGACCAGATAGCCCTCRATCGGCACCAGCCACGTTTCCGTGACCACGAAAATCGTAAACGCCACCTGGATGGCCGTGCGGCCCCAGTGGTATTTGTCATCGATCGGATTGACGAACAGGGTCCAGCCGTATTGCATGTTGGCGATCATCGCCATGCAGATAACGCCGAATACGAGCTGCGTCCATGGGGACGCAAATCGTGACGTGGACGCGCTTTGCTGTAGTTCCATGGTGTCTCCTTCTGGCGGTCATCGCCGCCGTTGTGGATGGGCATCTGATTCGATGCCTCTGTGTACCGCTATCGTTTTCTAGATGTTTTCGTAGAGTGGCTCGCCGCTCTAGTGCTATACAGTATGTGGTATATCACCCAAGTCAAGCCGTTTTCAGTGACCAGTTTTTCTRCCCGATACGACTCAGACCACCGCCGCCCGGAGCGAGGCTGGCAGTGGTGCGCCGGGCGCATCAAACCATGCCGCGAAACGGCGCTCGGTTCGTTGCCGATCAATGACTTAGCGGACGGCGCCAGATCAATGGCGCGACCTGGCGGCAAGCACCTGGGATGCTGCAATGCGAAGGGAAAAAAGATGTCCTAGGGAAAGTCCTAGGCCTTGGGAAAGGCTGGAAAACGCTGGATCAGGCGGGGGATGAAGCGAGGGGGAAACGAAAGATACGGCCGATGAGTACGACGACTGCTGGGAGGGAGTTGCCGGCCGCTACAAGCTCCCTGCCTTCGAACCCAACTGGCTTACGCGTGGGCGAACTGCGGGCGCGCGCCAGCGGCAGGCGTCGCACGGCCGATCCCGTCCACTGCCTGATCCGAGCCGAGGCCGGCAAAGCGGCCATGGTCACCGGCGGTGGTCAGCAGACCCATCGGCAGGCGCGTGGCAATCAGCCAGGTTACGGAAACACCCGAGGCAATCAGACCGAGGGCGATGAGGGAAAGCTGTGCGGCGTGCATGAAAACTCCTGAATGAGGTAGGTCAATGAGTCTTCAGTATATGCTGCACCGCGAGGTCTGTAAATATCCTGTATGTGATATATCAATAGAAGATTGGCACTAAAAACAACAACGCACCCCGTGGGGTGCGTTGTGGATCGCTTCTTGCGAGWACGACTGGCGAATTCGMGGGAARTAGCGCCTTATTCAGCGCAAAAAACGTTGCGGCGCTGCATCAGATGAATCCGATTCACGGCCCTACCCCGCTTTCTTCATCTGGCCCTGTTCGTACTCCTGGCCACGCAGGTTGTCCCACACCGCCGCCGCGTTGGGCTTGAGCGAGCGCGCCTTCCTTCGAACCAGCATCACGTTATTGTTGACCTGGGGCCGCAAGGGCCGCAGCACGGCCGCGGGCGCCAGACCGGCGGCCTGCGTGCGCGACGGCACCACGCCGATGCCGAGCCCCATCGCCACCATGCCGAAAATCGCCGAGAAATGCCCGAGCAGCTGCAAGGCGCCGGGCCGTACGTGATAGGTGGCCAGCGCGCGCTCCACGGCGGGCTGCACGCCCGAGTTGTGGTCGAGCGAGAGCACCGAGGCATCGGCAAGTTCGCCCCAGCCGAGGGACTCGCGCGCGGCCAGCGGATGCCCGGAGGGCAGCACCGCGTGCAGCGGGTCCATATAGAGCGGTTCGCAATAGAGGTCGTCGCAGGCCACCGGGTTGCTGGCGATGCCGAAGTCCACCTCGCCGCTGCGCACACTTTGCAGCACGCATTCGTGCGAGCGGTCGCGCAGCGTGATGCCGATGCCGGGCCATGCCGTCCGGCAGCCGGCCACCCACATCGGCATGGACATCGACGACAAGACCGGATCGGTGGCGATATGCACGGTGCCCTGGCTGGGCTTGCCGGTGCCGTGGCTCTCGCGCAGCGTCTGCTCGACTTCCTCGATCAGATGGCAGATCCGTTGGGACAGATGCTCGCCGGCGTCGGTCAGCTCCACCTGGCGCGTGGTGCGGTCGAACAGCCGCTGGTCGATTTCCTCCTCCAGCTCACGCACGCTACGACTGATGGCCGACTGGGTCAGGCCGAGCTCCGCCGCCGCGCGCGTGAAGCTCTTCTGGCGCGCAACCGCAGCAAAGGCCTTCAGTTGGGGAAGCGAAACATTCATGGTGCCGCTCCTTGTCCTTGCATGGTGGGRTGGGTTGCCGCGTGTCCGGTGATGAAGCGCCGGCGCATCGGCTGCAACAGGAACTTGGCGGACAGCCCCGCTGCCACGGTCAGCACGGCCGCCACCGTAAAGACCAGGCTCCATCCACCGCGATGCGACAACACCGAGGCCAGCGGCACCAGCATCGCCGCCGTCCCCTTGGCCGTATAGAGCGTGCCCGCATTGGCTGCGGCGTACTCGCTGCCGAACGTATCGGCACAGAGCGCCGGGAAGATCGAGAAGATCTCGCCCCAGAACAGGAAGGTGAGCGCCGCGAAGAACATGAACCAGTACGGGTTGTGTCCGAACTCCATCAGCCCGATCAGCGACAGCCCTTCGCCGATGAAGATGAAGAACATGGTGTTCTCGCGGCCGATGCGGTCGGAGATCAGGCCGCACAGCGGGCGCGTCAGCCCGTTGCAGAGGTTGTCGATGGACAGCGTCATGGTCAGCAGCGGCAGCGTCATGCCCAGCAGCGTGACCGGCATCGAGGCGAAGCCAAAGTCCTTGGCGATGGGGCCGAGCTGCGCAGTGGCCATGATGCCGCCTGCCGCCACGGCCACGAACGATGCGTAGATCACCCAGAACACCGGCGTGCGCACCATCTGGCCCGGCGTCAGCGCCACGGGGTTGGTCAGGTTGGCCTTGCCGGCGACGAGCCCCTTGGGCGGCTTCGGCTTGACCAGCAACATCGCCAGGATGAAGATCAGCACGCCCTGCAAGATGCCGAACGTGAAGAAYGCGTGCTCGTAGCCCGATTTCTGGATCATGTTGGCGATGGGGATCACGGTCAGCGCCGAGCCCGCGCCGAAGCCGGCGGCGGTCAGCCCGGCGGCCAGGCCGCGCTTGTCCGGGAACCACTTCAGCGCGTTGCCCACGCACGTCCCATAGACGCCGCCCGCGCCGATACCGGCCACGACGGCCGCCGCGTAGAGCATCGGCAGCGAGGTGGCGAACGAGTTCATGACCCAGGCTGCTCCGGCGCACAGCGCGCCCACGGCCACCACGGGGCGCGGGCCGAACTTGTCCACGAGCCAGCCCTCTACCGGCACGAGCCAGGTTTCGGTGACGATGAAAATGGAGAAGGCGACCTGGATGGGGGACTCGCCCCAGTGATGACGCGCATTCATGGGCGTCACGAACAGCGTCCAGCCGTACTGGAGGTTCGCCACGAGGCCCATGCAAAGGACGCCGATGAAGAGCTGGAACCAGCGATTGCGGAGCAAGCCGCCCTGCCCGTCCAGATTGCCGTTGCCAAAGGCGGGGCCTGCCGCGTGCGGGTGCGCCATGTCGTGTCTCCTTACATTAGTGTGTCTCGCGCTCTGACGGCGCGACTGGTGGGCAGACCTGCGTGGGGACGCCCTACTTCACTACTGAATGAGCGCGCCTGACATTGCGGCACGTTGCATTGCTGATTGATGCTACTTCAAACTTAGATACGCAAAGCATAAAGTTTTTTATTATGATCATTGACGRTCCTTTATAGATTGCAGGATATCGACCAATGAAGAACGCCACGCTGCGCCAGTTGAAAGTGTTCGAAACGGTGGCCCGCCATCTGAGCTTTTCGCGCGCGGCGGAGGAACTGCATCTCACGCAACCCGCTGTTTCCACACAGGTTCGGCAGCTCGAACACCACGTGGGCCTGCCGCTGTTCGAGCAGCTGGGCAAGCGGATCTACCTCACGCCGGCCGGCACGGAGATGCTGCACTACAGCCGCAGCATCATCCAGCAATTCCGCGAGGCCGAGGACGCGATGGCGCAACTCAAGGGTATTTCCGGAGGCCGGCTCAACGTGGCGGTGATCAGCGCCGGCGATTATTTCTTTCCCCGCCTGCTGGCCGAATTCATGAATCGGCATGATGGCGTGACGCTGAATCTCGCGGTGCACAATCGTGAGGAACTGTTGCACCAGCTGGCCGGCAACCTGACCGACCTCGCCGTCATGGTGCGCCCGCCCGAAGGCATGGACACCATCGCCGAGTCTTTCGCCCCCCACCCCTATGTCATCGTGGCCGCGCCGAACCATCCGCTGGTCGGGCGCCGCGACATCCCCCTGGCCGGGCTGGCCGAAGAGGCGTTCGTCTCGCGCGAGAAAGGCTCCGATACCTGGAATTCGATGCAGGAAGGCTTTGCCGGGCGGCTCTCGAACCTGCGCATCGCCATGGAGATCAAGAGCACCGAGACGATCAAGCAGGCAGTCATCGCCAATATGGGTATCGCCTTCCTGTCCGCGCACACGGTGGGGCTGGAGCTACAGGCCGGCAAGCTGGCCGTGCTCGACATCGAGGGATTCCCAGTCATGCTGAACTGGTATGTGGTGCACCGCAAGAACAAGCGGTTGCCGCCCGTGGCGCTGGCATTCAAGCATTTCCTGATGGAAGAAGGCGCCACCCTGATCCAGCAGATCACCGGCGTGGAGGGGCTGATCCGGCCGCGTATCGCCCGCCAGGTCCAAATTCCCAATGTATAAGCGATAGCTTATGGTTTCTCGATGAAACTTTAATTATCGTAAATCGTTCGTCGCGCCTACTCTGCACTTGTACCAAGCTCGTGACCTTGCAAACACAGGAGACGATCATGAACCCACTGCATCCCGCCGCGTCTTCCGCGTCCGTTTCGTCGCCCGTCGCCGGCGCCACGGGCCCTGATCGTACGTTGCAACTCGCCGCCTTCAACGCCGCCTTCGCCGAACTGGGCCTGCGCTTCCGCTGGGACATGCCGATGTTCGAGTGGCTCTGCGGCATCGAATGCGAGAAGACCCGCGTGGCCCGCTATATCGAGGAACACCACGCGCATCTGCTCAACGCCTACGACGCGCCGTTCCTGAGCCAGCTGATCTTCGACAAGAAGAATGAATACCTGCGTGCGATGTCCGGCACCGGCATGAACTAGGCGTTTTACGATTTCCCTTTACGATTCGTCGCGCAATACCAGACAGGCCGTTCCCTCGGGAACGGCCTGTCGCATTTGCCCCTTCGTTTATCAAATGCCCCCAACGGTTGCTGTCTCGTTGGGGGCTGGTTGTGCTGGAGATGCCGGCAGGTCTGGCTATGCCGGCGGGGCGGACCGCATCAGATCTTGCCCGCTCCCCTCGCCCACTTGTACTTCGCGCCGAGCACCGCCACCGGGATTTCGGTCGAGTACGCGTAGGACGGYACGCCGTGCTCGTACAGGTACTCGGCAGCTTCCTCCACCTGCACGTCGCCGGCCAGCGACGCCACGATCGGCTTTTCGATGCCCTTCGCCGCCATCTCTTCCTTCACCTCGATGACCAGCTGGGCGAACACCATCGGCGGCGTGATGATCGTGTGCCAGTAGCCGAGGATGATCGCRTGGATGCGCGGATCTTCCATGCCAAGGCGCAGCGTGTTCTTGTACGTCGTGGGCGGTTCGCCGCCGGTGATGTCCACYGGGTTGCCGGCGGCGCCGAACGGCGGGATGAACTTGCGGAACGCTGCGTCGAGGTCGTCCGGCATCGTCATCAGGGACAGGTTGTTGTCCACGCAGGCATCGGACAACAGCACGCCCGACCCGCCCGCGCCCGTGATGATGACCACGTTCTCGCCCTTCGGCGTCGGCAGCTTGGGAATGCCGCGCGCGAACTCGAGCAGGTCGCGCAGCGAGCGCGCCCGGATCACGCCGGCCTGCTTGAACACGTCCTCGTAGATGCGGTCGTTGCCGGCCAGCGCGCCGGTGTGCGAGCTGGCTGCCCGCGCGCCCATGCTGGTGCGGCCAGCCTTGAGCACCACCACCGGCTTTTTCTTCGACACCCGGCGCGCCACCTCGGCAAAGGCACGGCCATCCTTCAAGTCCTCGCAGTGCTGGGCGATGATCTCGGTGTTGTCGTCCTGCTCGAAGAAGGTGAGCAGATCGTCTTCGTCGATATCCGACTTGTTACCCAGGCCGACGATGGCCGACACGCCCATCTTGGCCGAGCGCGAGAAGCCGATGATGGCCATGCCGATACCGCCCGACTGCGACGACAGCGCCGCCTTGCCCTTCACGTCATACGGCGTGCAGAACGTGGCGCAAAGGTTCTTCGGCGTGTAGTAGAAACCGTAGATATTCGGTCCCATCAGGCGGATGTCGTGCTTGCGGGCAATCGCCACGATCTCGTCCTGCCCTTSCACGTTGCCGGTTTCGGCAAACCCGGACGGAATCAGCACGGCGCCGGGAATGCCCTTCTTGCCGACTTCCTCGAGCGCCTGGGCCACGAACTTGGCCGGGATCGCAAACACCGCCACATCGATATTGCCCGGCACGTCGAGCACGCTCTTGTAGGCCGTCATGCCCATGATCTCTTCGGCCTTGGGGTGGATCGGGTAGATCTTGCCCTGGTAGCCGCCGTTGATCAGGTTCTTCATCACCGAATTGCCGATCTTCCCGTCCTCGGCGGACGCGCCGATCACCGCCACCGTGTCCGGGCGCATGATGCGGTTCATCTGCTTGACGATCTGTTCCTGCGTCGGACGGTACTTCTCCGGCTGCGGCGAGAAGTCCACCACGATCCGCACGTCGGCGGCGATGGCGCCGTCCTTGCTGGCGAACACCGGGTTCAGGTCCAGCTCGGAAATCTCCGGGAAATCGCTGACGAGCTGCGACACGCGCTCGATCATGCCGGCCAGCGCCTCGCGGTTGGCCGGGTCGGCGCCGCGCACGCCCTTGAGCACCTCGGCAGCGGCAATGCCGTCCAGCATCGACAGCGCATCTTCGTTGGTGGCCGGTGCCATGCGGAAGGTGATGTCCTTGAGCACTTCCACCAGCACGCCGCCCAGGCCGAACGCCACCAGCTTGCCGAACGACGGATCGGTCACGGCGCCGATGATCACTTCCTGGCCGCCTGTGATCATTTGTTGCACTTGCACGCCGATGATTTCGGCGTTGGCGTTGTACTTCTTGGCGTTCTCGATGATGGTGCGGTAGCCCTGCTCCACATCCGCCGCCGATTTCAGGCCCACCAGCACGCCGCCGGCTTCGGTCTTGTGCAGGATGTCCGGCGAGACGATCTTCATCACCACCGGAAAACCCATCTTCGTCGCCAATTCCACCGCGTTCGACGGCGATTTGGCCACGCCCTCGCCCGGCACCGAGATGCCATAGGCGTCGCAGACGAGCTTGCCCTCGGGCGCCGTCAGCGCAGCGCGCCCCTCTTCCTTCACGGTCGCCAGRATCTTGCGTACCGCATCCTTGTCATGTGCCATGTCAGGTCTCCATCTGTTCAGGCATTGCAGACAATCATTCGAGAGGTGGCGCGGCTCAGACCGCGCCGGCCGCCTTCAGCGCCGCGATCTGGGCCGGCGAGCGGCCGAGCCAGTCGAGGATTTCTTCGGTGTGCTCGCCCAGCAGCGGCGAACGTTCCACTTCCACGGGCGAGGCCGAGAGCGTGATCGGGCAACCCAGCTGCACGTACTTGCCGCGCTCCGGGTGGTCCAGCTCGACMAGGTAGCCGCGGTCGAACATCGACTCGTCCTCGATCAAGTCCTTCATCGAGAGAATCGGGCCGCACGGCACGTCCACCTCGTTCAGGGCGTCCATGACCTCGAATTTCGTCTTGGTCTTGGTCCACTTTTCGATGATGGAGAAGCACTCGCCCAGGCATTTCAGGCGCGCTTCCGGCGTGGCGAACTGCGGATGGGTGATCAGGTCCTCCCTGCCGCACAGGCGCATCAGCGGCTCCCAGCCTTGCGGCTGGATGATCACGTAGACGTAGTCGTTGGCCCCGCCCGGCGAGCAGCGCAGCGCGGCGCCCGGCTGGCCGCCGCCCGACGCATTGCCGGCACGCGGCACATAGTCGCCAAAGGTTTCGTTCGGAAATTCCTTAAGCGGACCGGCCGAGAGGCGCTGCTGGTCGCGCAGTTTCACGCGGCAGAGATTCAGCACCGAATCCTGCATCGCCACTTCCACGCGCTGGCCACGGCCCGAATGCTCGCGGTGCAGCAGCGCGGCCAGGATGCCGACCACGCAGTGCACGCCGGTGCCCGAGTCGCCGATCTGCGCGCCGGTCACCGTCGGGGCACCATCCTCGGTACCGGTCGTGCTGGCCGAGCCGCCCATGCACTGGGCCACGTTTTCGTACGCCTTGCAGTCCGCGTACGGCCCCGGGCCGAAGCCCTTGATCGACGCGTAGATCAGGCGCGGGTTCAACTCCTGCAGGCGGTCCCAGTCGAAACCGGCGCGGTCGAGCACGCCGGGGCCGAAGTTCTCCACCAGCACGTCGCAGCGCTGCACCAGGTCTTCCAGCAGCGCCTTGCCCTCGGGCGTCTTCATGTTCAGCGTGAGGCTGCGCTTGTTGGAGTTCAGCATCGTGAAGTAGAGGCTGTCGGCGTTCGGCACGTCGCGCAGCTGGCTGCGCGTGATGTCGCCCCGCCCGGGCAGTTCCACCTTGATCACGTCGGCGCCCAGCCAGGCCATCAGCTGGGTGGCCGAGGGGCCGGCCTGCACGTGCGTCATGTCCAGGATGCGGACACCGTCGAGTGCTTTGTTATTCATGCGTTGTCTCCTTGAGTATTCCCGTGCGCGCTTGCTGGATAACGTATGTGATATATCACGACACAACAAGAAGAAAATGCAGCGCGGTTCAGACTTTTCATTCCGCATCGCAATAGATCCTGCGGCATACACGAGCGTTAACCCGCAACATAGAAGGCTTTGCGATCAATCTTGCGCTATTGATGCGATGGCCTTGTCAGCGCGGACATCCCTTTTGCGCGATTCAGCTCGCACCCAGTTTCGGCATGATTTTATTATTGATATATTACATATMGTATTTTACGCCGCGAAGAACTGAACAGGCGGGTCCCGACCTGGCGGCCCGCGGCGCTTTTCAACCGAGGAGACACGTGAACATTCACGAATATCAGGCCAAGGAGTTGCTCAGGCGCTATGACGTGCTTGTACCGCATGGCCGCGTGGCCTTTACACCAGACGAGGCCGCCCATGCCGCCCGCAAGCTGGGCGGCCCGGTCTGGGTGGTGAAGTCGCAGATCCACGCTGGCGGCCGCGGTGCCGGCCGCTTCGCGGATGACAGCTCGGGCAAGGGCGGCGTGCGCGTGGTGAAGTCGATCGATGACGTCCGCTCGAGCGCCGCGCAGATGCTGGGCAAGACCCTGGTCACCAGGCAGACCGGCCCGGCCGGCCGGGTAGTGCGGCGCCTTTACGTCGAGGAAGGCTGCGACATCGCGCGCGAGCTCTACCTGGGCATCCTGATCGACCGCACCACCTCGCGCATCACGATCATGGCGTCCACCGAAGGCGGCATGGAGATCGAGGAGGTTGCCGCACGCACGCCCGAGAAAATCCTGAAGGTGGCAATCGATCCGGCCAGCGGCATCCAGCCGTTTCATGCACGCCGGCTGGCATTCGGCCTGGGGCTGTCGGGCAAGCAGGTGGGCGCGGCTACCCGTTTTATCCTCTCGACCTACCGCGCGTTCACCGAACTCGACGCGTCGATCGTCGAGATCAATCCGCTTGTGGTCACCGGCAGCGGCGACGTGATGGCGCTCGACGCCAAGTTCAGTTTCGACGATAACGCCCTCTTCCGCCATCCCGACATCGATGCCATGCGCGACGAGAGCGAGGAAGACCCGGCCGAGACCGAAGCCGCCCGGCACGCCCTGAACTACGTGCGGCTGGACGGCAACATCGGCTGCATGGTGAATGGCGCAGGCCTGGCGATGGCCACGATGGACATCATCAAGCTCCATGGCGGCGAGCCGGCCAACTTCCTCGACGTAGGCGGCGGCGCCACGACGGAGCGCGTCACCGCGGCGTTCCGGCTGATCCTGGCCGATCCCAGGGTCGAAGGGATTCTCGTCAATATCTTCGGCGGCATCATGCGCTGCGACGTGATTGCCGAAGGCGTGGTGGCCGCGGCGCGCGAAGTGGACCTGACCGTGCCGCTGGTGGTGCGGCTGGAAGGCACCAACGTCGACCTCGGCAAGAAGATCCTGCGAGATTCGGGCCTGCCGGTCGTCTCGGCCAAGGATCTTGCCGATGCGGCCGAGAAAGTCGTGTCCGCCGTGCGCACGCACCCATCGAAGAAGGGAGGAAAGTGAAATGGCCGTGCTGATCGACAAAGACACCCGCGTGATCTGCCAGGGCTTTACCGGCGCACAAGGCACATTCCATTCGGCACAGGCACTGGCCTATGGCACGAAGATGGTGGGCGGCGTCACGCCCGGCAAGGGCGGTGAATCGCACCTGGGCCTCCCGGTCTTCGATACCGTGGCCGCTGCCGCCAATGCCACAGGCGCCGACGCCTCGGTCATCTATGTGCCGCCACCGTTCGCCGCCGATGCCATCCTGGAAGCGGTCGATGCCGGCATCGCGCTGATCGTCTGCATCACCGAAGGCATTCCCGTGATGGACATGGTGCGAGTCAAGCGTGCGCTGTCGGGGTCCGGCAGCCGCCTGGTTGGCCCGAATTGTCCGGGGGTAATCACGCCGGGGCAGTGCAAGATCGGCATCATGCCCGGCCACATCCATACACCGGGCAAGATCGGCGTGGTGTCGCGCTCGGGCACGCTGACTTATGAGGCCGTGGCGCAGACCACGGCGGCCGGACTGGGGCAATCGACCTGCATCGGCATCGGCGGCGATCCGGTGAACGGCACCGACTTCATCGACTGCCTGGAGATGTTCCTGGCCGACGACAAGACCGAAGGCATCCTCATGATTGGCGAGATTGGCGGATCGGCGGAGGAAGAGGCAGCCCAGTTCCTGCGCGATGCGCACAGGCGCAAACCGGTGGCGGGCTTTATCGCCGGCACCACGGCGCCGCCGGGACGCCGCATGGGGCACGCCGGCGCGATCATCTCGGGCGGGACGGGCACGGCGGAAGCGAAGGTCAACGCCATGCGCGAAGCCGGCATCCATGTCGCCGGGTCGCCAGCGGAGCTGGGTGCGACCATGGCGGCGGCAATGAAGCAGGCATCGGAACGCGCCCCGCTCAGACGAAACCTGGCGTTGGCCAGCGCGTGAACGTAGAAACGGAAAAGGCCGGGAGAATCGCCCGGCCTTATCGTTCCTGCGCCATGCTGCAACTGCGTCCGGTGAGTCAGCCGGCTCCGGCCTCGGCGCCCGCCCTGGCTTCCAGTTCCGTGATGCGCTTGCGCAGCGCCCGCTCTTCCTGGAAGCGCACGGTCTCGTCACGGATCACCGCCACGATGCCGGTGATTTCCCCGCCCTGCCCGTGCAGCAGCGCCACGGTAAAAGCGATCGACATCGCTTCGCCGTTCTTGTTGATCGCCGGGACCTTGAGCAAGTCATGGCCGTAGCGGGTCTGGCCCGTTGCCATGGTCTTGTCGTAGCCCTCCCAGTGGCGCGCACGCAGGCGCTCGGGAATAATCAGATCCAGCGACTTGCCCAGGGCCTCCTCCCGGGTGTAGCCGAACATGTACTCGGCGGCCGGGTTCCATAACGTGATGGCACCGTCGGCGCCGGAGATGATCACGGCGTCGCCGATGGCCGACACCAGCTGTTCATAGTCGATCGCGGTCTGCATGGTCTTGGTCTTTCCTGAGCTTTCCAGGCGAATGGGGGGTGGCGAGGTTCGCCACCAGGGGTCCGGGCTGTCATTGTGGCACTGTCGGCCATGCCGGTCCCTCAGCTTGGCGTCCAAACCATGAAGCGCCAGGGTGCGTTACGTCCCGTCTACGCATTCCCCGGCGCTCCAGGTGTGACCCGCTGTCACATTGGGCACTGGCAGTGCTGGCGCCTGGCTCAGATCACCTGCGACTCACGCAGACGGGAGATCTCCTCGGCGGCATAGCCCAGGCTGGCCAGCACTTCCTCGCTGTGCTCGCCCAGCAGCGGCGAACCGGTGATTTCCGGCTTCATGGCCGAGAACTTGATCGGGCTGCCCACGGTCAGGTASGTGCCACGTTCCTTGTGCGGGACTTCCACGATCGAACCGCTCTTGCGCAGCGATTCATCCGCCGCGAGTTCCTTCATTGACAGCACCGGCGAGCAGGGAATATCGAACTTGCGCAGGATGTCCACCGCCTCGTACTTGGTCTTGTCGGCAAGCCATTCTTCGATGGTCTTGAAGATTTCGAAGATATGCGGCTGACGGCCCTTGGGCGTGTTGTAGTTCGGATCGCTGATCCACTCTTCCTTGCCCAGTGCCTTGCAGATCGGCTCCCAGGCGTGGCCCTGGATGGTGAAGTAGATATAGGCGTTGGGATCGGTCTCCCAACCCTTGCACTTCAGCACCCAGCCCGGCTGGCCGCCACCGCCGGCGTTGCCACCACGGGGCACCACGTCGCTGAACGTGCCGTGCGGATACTGGGGATACTCTTCCAGATAGCCCTGGCGGTCCAGTCGCTGCTGGTCGCGCAGCTTCACGCGGCACAGATTCAGCACGGCGTCCTGCATCGATACGGCAACCTTCTGACCCTGGCCGGTCTGCTGGCGGCCGATGATCGCGGTCAGGATGCCGATGGCCAGGTGCATGCCGGTGTTCGAGTCACCCAGGGCGGCGGCCGACACGGTCGGCGGGCCGTCCCAGAAACCGGTGGTCGACGCGGCACCGCCAGCGCACTGTGCCACGTTCTCGTAGACCTTCAGGTCTTCATAGTGGTGGCCGTCGCTGAAGCCCTTGACCGATGCCACGATCATCTTCGGGTTCAGTTCCTTGATGCGCTCCCAGGAGAACCCCATGCGGTCAAGCGCACCGGGGCCGAAGTTCTCGACCAGCACATCCGATTCGCGGATCAACTGCTCCAGGATCTTCTTGCCTTCCGGCTTCTTGGTGTCCAGCGTCAGCGAGCGCTTGTTGCTGTTCAGCATGGTGAAGTACAGCGCGTCCGCGTCGGGAATGTCGCGCAATTGCGTGCGGGTGACGTCGCCGGAGCCGGGGCGCTCCACCTTGATGACGTCTGCGCCGAACCATGCGAGAAGCTGCGTGCAGGCGGGGCCGGCTTGCACGTGCGTAAAGTCGATGATCTTGATGCCGTTGAGTGGGAGGTTCACAATCGCTCTCCTGATGGAATAGAGGGTGAAACTGGGGTGGATTACTTCTTGGCCGCGCTCTGCGGATTCAGATTGGTCAGACGACCGCTTTCGGTACCGGCAGCCGGGTCGATGACGGCGTTGACCAGCGTGGGCTTGCCCGACCGCAAGGCTTCGTTCACCGCGGCTTCGAGTTCCGCCGGTGTGGTGACGTTGTGACCAACCCCACCGAACGCTTCCATCATCTTGTCGTAGCGCGCCCCCTTGACGAACATCGTGACCGCCGGATCGTTGCCGCCGGTCGGATTCACGTCGATACCCTTGTAGACGCCGTTATTGTTGAAAATGACGATGCAGATCGGCAGGTTGTAGCGGCAGATAGTTTCCACCTCCATGCCCGAGAAGCCGAACGCACTGTCACCGCACAGCGCGAGGACAGGCTTGCTGGTTTCGACCGCCGCAGCGACCGCGTAGCCCATGCCCACACCCATCACGCCCCAGGTGCCCACGTCGAGGCGCTTGCGCGGCTCGTACATGTCGATCACGGCACGGGCGTAGTCCAGCGTGTTGGCGCCTTCGTTGACAAACGAGATGCCCGGATTGGCTTTGACGACGTCCTTCAGCGCGCGCAGCGCGCTATGGAAGTTCATCGGCGACACATCCTTGGACAAGGTCTCGGCCATCTTCGCCAGGTTCTTGTCCTTGCGTTCGTCCACCGCGTTCAGCCAATCGGCGCCCGGCTTGGCAAAGCCGTTGCCGATCTTGTCGAGCATTGCCGATACGCACGAACCAATGTCACCCACTACGGGCGCGGCGATGGCCACGTTACTGTCCATCTCGGTCGGCGAGATGTCGATCTGGATGAACTGCTTCGGCTTGCCCCAGGTCTTGCCTTTGCCGTGCGACAGCAGCCAGTTCAGGCGGGCGCCGACCAGCATCACCACGTCAGCTTCCGCCAGCACGTACGACCGTGCGGCCGAGGCCGATTGCGGGTGTGTATCGGGCAGCAGGCCCTTGGCCATCGACATCGGCAGGTACGGAATGCCGGTCTTCTCGACCAGCGCGCGGATATCCGCATCGGCGCGAGCGTATGCGGCACCCTTGCCCAACAGGATCAGCGGGCGCTTGGCGCTCTTCAGCAGCGCGACAGCACGGTCGATCGAGTCCGGTGCAGGGAGTTGGCGCGGGGCCGGGTCCACCACCTTGATCAACGACTTGCGGCCACGCTCGGCTTCCATCGACTGGCCCAGCAGATTGGCCGGCAGGTCCAGGTACACACCACCCGGACGGCCCGACACGGCGGCGCGGATGGCACGCGCGATACCGACACCAATGTCTTCAGCGTGCAGCACGCGGAAGGCAGCCTTGGCGTGCGGACGGGCGATAGCCAGCTGGTCCATCTCTTCGTAGTCACCCTGCTGCAGATCGACGATCTCGCGCTCGCTCGAGCCGCTGATCAGAATCATCGGGAAGCAGTTGGTGGTCGCATTCGCCAGCGCCGTCAGCCCGTTCAGGAAGCCGGGCGCAGACACGGTCAGGCAAACGCCCGGCTTCTGCGTGAGAAAGCCGGCAATCGCTGCGGCGTTGCCGGCATTCTGCTCATGACGAAAGCTGATAACGCGCATGCCGTTGGCCTGCGCCAGACGGGCCAGATCCGTGACCGGAATACCGGGCAGGCCGTAGATGTTCTCGATGCCGTTCAGCTTCAGCGCTTCGATGACCAGATGAAAACCATCGGTTTGTGCCTGATGTTCTTCGCCAGCCTGACGCTGCAGCTCGTTTCCGACTTCTGCCATGGTTGCATCCTTCTATACAAATTGACGGGGATTGGAAAACTTCTGCTTCAAGGTGTCTTCAGCGGTCGTTCTCGCGCCCGCCTGGCTACTTCGGACTTCACGATGTCTCCTCCTTGACGATTCGCTACAGGCAGCGACCTTTGGCAAATACGGTATGTGATATATCAGTATTCAGCAAGCATTGATGCGAACTTTCGTCGATGCGCCGCAGCATTTCCCCGAAATTACGCAACCAGWTAAGGGAAACTACCGAGCTCCCGCCTTCGCAAACTGGCTCGTTCAGCCGCGCACATGGTTGACCAGCGAGCCGATCCCGCGGATCGACACCTCCACCACAGAACCCTCCTTCATCGACCCGACCCCGATCGAGGTGCCGACGGCGATCACGTCGCCCGGCATCAACGTCATGTCCCGCGACAGCAGGCTGACCTGCTCCTCGGGCGAAAAAACAATATCGGACAACGGGTAGTTCTGGCGCTCGACGCCGTCCAGACGCGTTACCACGCTGGCGCTTCGCCAGTCAAAGCCGGAGACGATGGCCGGACCGACGCAACCGAAGGTGTCGGAACCCTTGGCGCGCGTCCACTGCGGGAAGTTGGGATCGGCATTGAGCAGCTCGCTCGCCGTGACGTCATTGACGATGGTGTAGCCGAAGATGTGCGAGGCAGCTTCGGCGAGCGGCACATTCCGGCATTCGCGGCCAATGACGATGCCGAGTTCGCCTTCGTAGGCGATCTTGCCGGTATACCCGCTCGGACGCAGGATGCCGTCGCCGGGGCCGGCCAGCGAACTTGCCGGCTTCAGCAGGAACAGCGGATGCACGGGCACCGCTTTCTCCAGCCGGGCCGCGAGGGCGTGAAAGTTGTTCCACAGCGCCACGATCTTGCCCGGCTGGCACGGGGCCAGCAGGTCCAGCGAGGCGTAGCTGTAGCTATTGCCCGTGGGGCGAGGATCGGTATAGCCAGGGCCATCGCATTCGATGACGCGGTCGGCATCACCCTCGTCAAGCCGGCCATAAGCGGCGTCGCCATCAGGACGGCGGAAGCGAATCCAGGTTTGCACGGCAGAACTCCTCTGACAGGCGCGAGCGTGCCGCGCCTGCTCTTTCAGCAGAGAATGGAGAGACCCYCGTCAGGGGCTGTGGAGACGAGGCACCGGCCGGGGCCGGACGCCTCGGGTCAGATCGCTCCCGCCAGGCGCAGCGCAGCAATCTGGGCCGGCGACCGCCCCAGCGATTCGAGGATCTCGTTGGTGTGCTCCCCCAGCAGCGGCGAGCGCTCGACGTTCACCGGCGAGTCGGACAGTGTGATCGGCGAGCCGAGCTGCACGTATTTGCCGCGCACCGGGTGCTCCAGCTCGATCAGGAAGCCGCGCTCGTACATCGACTGGTCCCCGATCAGGTCCTTCATCGACAATATCGGGCCACACGGCACATCCACCTCGTTGAGTGCGTTCATCACCTCGAACTTGGTGTGGCCCAGGGTCCATTGCTCGATGATGCCGAAGCACGCGGCGAGCTTTTTCAGACGCACTTCAGGCGTGGCGAATTCCGGATCGGTGATCAGATCTTCGCGGCCGCACAGGCGCATCAGCGGCTCCCAGCCCTGCGGCTGGATGATGACGTAGACGTAGTCGTTCGCACCGCCCGGCGCGCAGCGCAGCGCAGCGCCCGGCTGGCCGCCGCCCGACGCATTGCCCGCGCGCGGCACGTGGTCGTCGAACTGATCGTTGGGGTACTCGCGCAGCGGGCCGGCATCCAGGCGCTGTTGGTCGCGCAGTTTCACGCGGCACAGGTTCAGTACGGCGTCCTGCATGGCGACTTCCACGCGCTGGCCGCGCCCCGAATGCTCGCGCTGCAGCAGTGCGCCCAGGATCCCGACCACGCAGTGCACGCCCGTACCCGAATCGCCGATCTGCGCGCCCGTCACCAATGGCATGCCGCTGGCTTCGCCTGTCGTCGATGCCGCACCGCCCATGCACTGGGCCACGTTTTCATACGCCTTGCAGTCCTGGTAGGGGCCGGGACCGAAGCCCTTGATCGACGCATAGACCATGCGCGGATTCAGGTCCTGGATATGTTCCCAGTCGAATCCGGCGCGGGCCAGCACGCCCGGACCGAAGTTCTCGATCAGCACATCGCTCTGCTGAATCAGGTCTTCCAGCAGTGCCTTGCCTTCCGGCGTTTTCATATTGAGCGTCAGGCTACGCTTGTTGCTGTTCAGCATGGTGAAGTACAGGCTGTCAGCGTTGGGCACGTCACGCAGCTGGCTGCGCGTGATGTCACCGCGTCCGGGCAATTCGACCTTGATCACGTCGGCGCCCATCCAGGCCATCAACTGCGTAGCCGAGGGGCCGGCCTGAACGTGCGTCATGTCCAGGACGCGAATGCCGTCCAGGGCTTTGCGTTGCGCCATGGTGCTGCTCTGACTTTGGTTGGTAGCCTCGGCCATGCTCGTCTCCTGATTTGTGCTTCGCTCTTTTGACATACAGTATGTGGTATATCAGCAAGATGCAAGAGGGTTTAAACCCGAATCATGGAAGTTTCGACGCTGCATCGCAGCAAATGCGCATAGGCCGTTCCAAGGACAGCCCCTCRCCTGCGAGATGGGCAAATAGCCAAAGAAACGTGCCAAAGAAAAAGCCCCAACGTGCCGTAAAGCTGTTGGGGCGCAAGAAGATTCGGCCACATCGCGGAACAATGCCCGCGCTCCGTCATGGGCTGGGCGACGGGGCGTGCATGACGTGGCCGGCAGTCAGTCCAGGAAGTCGCAGTTCTTTTCCACGTAGTCGGCCAGGTCCAGCGAGTGCTGGCGCACCAGCTTCTCGGCCAGTTCCGTATCGCGCTTCTCCAGCGCCTCGATAATCCGCAGATGATCGACGATCGACCGCGCGGCGCGGTCGCTCTGCGAGATCGTCATTTTCCGAATCGCACGCACATGGACGAAGATGTTCTTGATCGCGTCCATGATGATCTGCGACTTCGATAGCTGCACGATCGCCTGGTGAAAGACGATGTTGGCGTCGGAATACTCTTCGATGTGTTCGGCTGGCGTGGAGTCTCGGAAGCTGTCGAACATGTGTCGCAGTTTGCCGATTTCCTCGTCGGTGGCATGGAGCGTGGCCAGGCGGGCCGCCATACTCTCCAGCGCGGCCCAGACCTGGATCATCTCCACGATCTCGCGCTTGGTCTTGCGCATGATGTAGATGCCGCGGCGCGGCACCGTGCGCAGGAAGCCTTCCTGCTCGAGCAGCGTCATCGCCTCGCGGATCGGCGTGCGGCTCACGCCCAGCGCTTCGGACAGCACGCGCTCGTCCAGCCGCACTTCCTCTCGCGACTGATAGATATCGGCATCGGCAATGGCCTGGCGCAGCATCGCATAGGCCTGGTCGCGCAGGCTGGCGCCCGCGTTGATCGGCTGCAGCGACAGGGTCAGGCCGGCGGGCTGGACTTCGGGTGTTTGGGCGGACATGAATGCACTCGTCTATGACCGGCGCCCCGGGGGCCGAGGCGGCCTCCGGCGGCGTCCCGCCCCACTCCACTGCCGGGACCTGACGCGCGGACGCATGGTGTCCAGTTTGGCATGGCGCCATGCGGTTTGCTCATCAATCTCGTCGATGATCGCGCGTCAAGAACCCGAACGGGTGAGAAAGGGGCGGGTCCGGCCTTTCGTATATGGTATATCAAGATCACCACATCGCCGGGGATTTCTCCCGCGTCATGCCGCGCGCGCCACCGGCACGGGCGGCGCAGTCTGACCGCCCTGCGCCATCCTGTCGCGCTGCTTGATCAGCCCCAGCACGGCATCGACCATCGGCGTAGGCTGGCCGATCATCCGGCCCATCTCCTGCACCACGGTCAGCAGGGGGTCGATTTCCATCGCCCGGCCGGCCTCCAGGTCCTGCAGCATCGAGGTCTTGTGCGCCCCCACCGCGCCGGCGCCGTCGATACGCCGCTCCACATCGACCCGAAAGTGCACGCCAAAGCGCTCGGCAATCGCCTTGGCCTCCAGCATCATCTGGCGCGACAGCGCGCGCGTGGCTGGGTCGGACGTGATGATGTCCAGCGTGGCATGCGTCAGCGCGCTGATCGGATTGAAGCAGAGGTTGCCCCACAGCTTGAGCCAGATCTCATCGCGGATGTTGTCGCGCACGGGCGCGTCGAGGTCCGCCTTGACCATCAGGTCGGCGAGTTGCGTCACGCGCGAGGAACGGCTTCCATCTGGCTCGCCGATAGGAAACTTCTTACCGTAGACATGGCGGATCACGCCCGGCGCCTCGATCTCGGCGGCCGGATACAGCACGCAGCCGATCGCCCGCTCCGGCCCGAGGCCGCGCCACTGCTTGCCGCCTGGGTCCACGCTCTCCAGCGTGCGCCCGGCGAACTCGCCGCCATGCTTGTGGAAGTACCAGTAGGGAATGCCGTTGACGCCGGTCACGACTGCCGTTTCCGGCCCGAGCAGCGGCTGCATCAGATCCACCACGCCGGGCACCTGGTGCGCCTTGAGCGTGATGAACACATAGTCCTGCGGACCCAGCTCGCGCGGATCGCTGGTGCAGCGCACGCGCGCCACGCGCTCCTCGCCTTCGATATGAAGGCGCACGCCGTTGGCCTGCATGGCCGCCAGATGCGGCCCGCGTGCGATAAAACTCACGTCGGCGCCCGCGAGCGCCAACTGCGCGCCCATGTAGCCGCCAATTGCCCCTGCCCCATAGATACAGATCTTCATGGGTTGTCTCCTCGATGGTTGTGATGACCGGTATTATTTTGATATATCACATACTATATTCCAGTCTTGGCGTTTCACAACCTCAATCTCGCCCTATCTGATGTCCCCTGCACCGCCGGCGTGCGCTACCATGATCCTGGTAGTCCGCTTTCGGGTAGCCCTGCCCCAGCCCACCCCAACCAAGGAGTTCGCATGGAATCGCTACTCGCGCTGGCGCGCGACCCGGCCGCCTGGGCCGCACTGGCCACGCTCGTGGCCATGGAGGTCGTGCTCGGCATCGACAACCTCATCTTCATCTCCATCCTGACCAACAAGCTGCCCGAGGCCATGCGCGAGAAGGCCCGACGGCTGGGGATCAGCCTGGCGCTGGTGATGCGCCTGGGCTTGCTGGCGACGATTGCGTGGATCGTGGCGCTGACCGAGCCGGTCTTCACGCTCCTCGGCAAGGGCATTTCGTGGCGCGACATCATCCTGATCGCCGGGGGCGCGTTCCTGGTCTGGAAGGCCACGCGTGAGATCCATCAGCACGTCGCGCCCGAGCCCGGGCACGGCGAGGAAGGCATGGTCGCCCGCGCCGCGCCKGGCTTCGCGATGGCCATCGGCCAGATCCTGGTGCTCGACCTCGTGTTCTCGGTCGACAGCATCATCACCGCCGTAGGCATGACCGACCACGTGCCGATCATGTTCGTGGCCGTCATCGCCGCCGTGACCGTGATGCTGTTCGCGGCCACGCCGCTGGCGAACTTCATCAACGCCAATCCCACCATCATCATGCTGGCGCTGGCCTTCCTGATCATGATCGGCATGACGCTGATTGCCGACGGGCTGGGTCACCACGTGCCGAAGGGCTACATCTATACAGCGATGGCGTTCTCRTGCGGCGTGGAGGCGTTGAATATGCTGGCGCGGCGGCGGCGCAGCCGGCGCGCGGCGTCGCCGCCGGCCTGATATCGGGTATTCGGGCGCGGTGGCTGGCGAGCCGCCTGCCCGAGCGGGTATGATGGCTGTCTTTGCTGTCATCCCCACTCACACGCATCCATGCTTCCTGCGGATCTTGCCGGCGCCGACGGCGACCAGAGCGCGTCGCTGCCGCGTTCCGAACGGGCCTACCAACAACTCCGGGGCGCGATCCAGGCCGGCCACCTGCCGCCCGGCACGCGCCTGCGCGAGGTGGAACTGGCCGAATCGCTAGGGTTGTCGCGCACGCCGGTGCGCGAGGCGCTGTCGCGGCTCGAGTCCGAAGGGCTCGTCGTCAACGAGCCGAATCGCGGCATGATGGTGACGCGGCTCGACGCCAGCATGGTGAGCGAGCTGTATGTCATGCGYGAGGTGCTCGAATCCACTGCCGCCGCGCTGGCTGCCCGCCACGCCACCGATGTGGAAATCTCGTTGTTGCGCGATATTGTCGAGCGCGACCTGGCCTTCGCCGAAGATCCCGACAAGCTGGCGGTCAACAATCGCCTGTTCCACGAGACGCTGCACCGCTGCGCGCACAATCGCTATCTGCTGAAGACCTTGCGCTCGCTGCACGAGTCGATGGCGCTGCTCGGCCGCTCCACGCTGGCCGTGCCGGGCCGCGCCCGGGGCTCATACGAGGAACATCTGGCGCTGGTGGAAGCGCTCGAGGCCCGCAACCCGGCGCAGGCCGAGCAGATCGCCCGGCGCCATATCCAGCAGGCGTACAAGGTGCGGCTGTCGCTGTGGATCGAGGAACAGTCAGCAGGCGGTCAATCGCTATCGCTTTGATTGATCGATAGYTTTCGATCCCGCCTAGCCCCAACAGCCCCAGCAGCCCCGCCCAGTGCGGGGCTTTGTTTTGGAATGTTGGGGTGGATTGTTTAATCCACGAGAAGAGTGTGTTCCCTCGCGCGTGCTATGCCGGGCCGGCCGCGCTTGCTATCGTCCATACCGAGGCCGAGGCTCTTCTCTCCCTTTTCGGCCTCACGTCACCTCCGTGGCGGTTTTTTCTTTGAGGCGCGGCCTGATCGCCGCGCCTCCTTTCTTAGGGAGGTCTGCCATGACCGACAAATCCGCCGACAAATCCGTCAGGATTCCCGGCCCGGATCATCCGATCACGATCACGCCCCAGGGCGGGCGCGTGGTGGTGACCGTAGCGGGCCGTGTGGTTGCCGATACCCGCCGCGCCTTGACGCTCGCCGAGGCCTCATACCCGCCAGTCCAGTACATTCCGCGCGAAGACGTGGACATGTCTCRACTGACGCGCACCCAGCACACCAGCCACTGTCCCTACAAAGGCGATGCGGCCTACTACAGCATTCCCGCMGGCGGCACCCGCACGGACAACGCCGTGTGGACCTACGAATCGCCCCATCAGGCGGTTGCCCAGATCGCTAATCATCTKGCCTTCTACCCGGATCGTGTCGATCGCATCGAAGTGACGCGTTAATCACCAAAAAAGCCAAAAGCCGACCCGCCGCACACCTCGAAGGGCTGTACGGCGGGTCGGCTTTTCAATGGCGGCGCCGGGAGACGCCGCAGGCACTACAGGGGGGTGTTCTGACCGGATTAACCGTTCGCGTAGACGACCTTGGCCTTGCGCGCTTCCGCTTGCAGGCGGGAGAAAACATTCTGCACAGCAGCCACAACGCGCTTCACGTCGTTGGCAAAACCCAGGCTTTGCGTGCCCAGTTCGCGCTCGATCAGGTCGCGTTCGAGTTGATCGGTCATCTTGATGTCGGATTGGGTGTTCATGGCTTCCTTCCTTGAGGGATTACCCTTATGGGGTTTTCCCGAATTGTAGCAGAAGGATTGTCGCAATGCAGCATTAGGTGATAGTACGTATGCAGGGAAGCAACGCAAGCCGTCTTCCCCTTGGACATTCCACCAGGCACCGGCAGCCATGAAGCGACGAAGAAGGCACCCCGCGTCCAGTACTATCGCCTTCCTGACGACTTCGAGACACACCATGACCGATACCGAAACATTCCTGCGCGAAGCCATCCGGCTCGCCCAAGCCAATATGGAGGCCGGCGGACGGCCCTTTGGCGCAGTGATCGTGCGCGACGGCAAGGTAATCGCCACCGGCGTCAACGAAATCCTGACCACCAACGATCCCACCTCGCATGCCGAGCTGAACGCCATCCGGGCTGCCAGCCAGGCGTTGGGCCGCCCAAGCCTTGCTGGCTGCGCGGTATATGCCAGCGGACATCCGTGCCCGATGTGCATGGCGGCCATGCGCTTGGCCGGCGTGACGCAGGTGGCGTACGCCTATTCGAATGACGATGGGGAACCGTTCGGCCTTTCGACAGCGGCGATCTACGCGGACTTGGCGCGGCCGTTCGCGGAACAGTCAATGAACATCGACTATGTGCCCGTCAGGCTGGACGGCGTCGCGGACCTGTATGCGGACTGGAGAACCCGACAGGGCACGGCCAAATCCTGAGGACCTGAAGCGGCCACGGGCGCCTTGATGGCCGGGCGGCGCGGTGATGGTCGGCCACGTACGCCACATATCGTTATCGTGTTTCCTTCGTTCCGTTGCGAGAGGCCCTTCCCTATCCTGCGTAGCTTGTACGGGAAAGGACCCTCGCATGACCGCTTCGCTGGAACTCGATCCTCAACGCGCCCCACGCCAGCTGCACCTGAACCTTAACGCGCTGCACAGCGGCTTCGTGCCGTCGGCATGGCGGCTCCCGGACAGCGACCCGCTCGCATTCACCGACGTGCAGCACTACGTCAGGCTGGCCCACAYCGCCGAGGCCGGCAAGTTCGATGCGATCTTCCTGGCCGACAACGCGGCCATTGCGGACCAGATCAACTTCCGGCCGATTACTGCGCTGGAACCCACTGTGCTACTGGCCTGCGTGGCCGCCGCCACGACGCACATCGGGCTGGTCGCTACCGCCTCGACGAGCTACAACGAGCCGTACAACATCGCCCGCCGCTTTGCCACGCTCGATCATGTCAGCGGCGGTCGCGCGGGYTGGAACGTCGTGACCACCGCCGACGCTGCCTCGGCACGCAACTTCGGCCACGACGCCGTGCCCGACCATGCGCAGCGCTATGCGCGRGCGGACGARTTCACGACCGTGGTGCGCGCGCTATGGGATAGCTGGGAGGACGATGCCTTCATCGGCGACAAGCGGGACGGCCGCTTCGTCGATACCCGCAAACTTCAGCCCATTGCGCACCGCGGCGCGTCGTTCAACGTGCAAGGGCCGCTGAACCTGCCCCGTTCGGTACAGGGGCATCCGGTGCTGTTCCAGGCCGGCGGCTCGGCCGACGGGCAGGAACTGGCCGCGCGGCATGCCGAAGCGGTGTTCTCGGCGGCGCAGTCGATCGAGGAATCCATCGAGTATGGCCGGCGGATCAACGCGCAGGCCGAAGCCATCGGGCGCGGCCCGCACGCCGTAAAGATCCTGCCGGGACTCACGACCATCATCGGTGCGACCGAGGCGGAGGCGCTGCGCCGGCGCGACGAACTCGTCGACCTGATCCCGTGGGACTACAGCCTTAACCGGCTGGCCGGCACGCTGGGCATCCCGGCCGACCGCCTTCGACTCGATGCGCCGCTGCCCGAGCCATTGACACTGCCGGCCAACGGCAACGGCAACCACACGTTCTTCAACACCACTGTGGCGCTGGCCCGCCGGCGCGGGCTGACCGTGCGAGCGCTGATCCGCGAACTGGCCGGCGGTGGGGGGCATCGCGTCATCGTCGGCACGCCCGAACAGATTGCCGACGACATCGAGCACTGGTTCCGCCAGGGCGCCGCGGACGGCTTCAACCTGATGCCGGACGTGCTGCCCGATGGCCTGAGCGCCTTCGTGGAGGGCGTGGTGCCCATCCTCCAGCGTCGCGGCATCTTCCGCACCGAGTACACGGGTCGTACCCTGCGCGACCACCTCGACCTGCCCCGGCCATCTGGCCGGGTATCCGCGCCGGAGCCCGCCACGTCGCGCGCTGCCGCCTGACCGCCTTCTTCCACCGATCACACCATACCCATCCATGAACCGCCGCGATTTCCTGGCTGCATCCACCCTGCTCTCGATTGGCCTGCCCTTCTCCGCTGAATCCTTCGCCCAGGCCACCGCCCCCGTGCGCGGCGGCGTGCTGAATGTGGCCGTCTCCCCGGAGCCCACGCTGCTGACTTCGGCGTTCATCACCACCATGAACATCGGGCAAGTCTCCAGCAAGGTGCTGGAAGGGCTGGTCGCCTACGATCTGAACCTGAAACCCGTGCCCGCGCTGGCGACGGCGTGGAACACCTCGCCGGACGGGCTCAAGACCACCTTCCAGCTCCGCAAGAACGTCAAGTGGCACGACGGCAAGGACTTCACCGCCGCCGATGTCCAGTACACCCTGCTCGAARTCTGGAARAAGCTGCATCCATTTGGGCGCGCAGCGTTCGCCAACGTCACGGCAGTCGACACGCCGGACCCGCACACGGTCATCATCCGGCTGTCCTCGCCGGCCCCGTACCTGATCAACTACATCAACACCTACGGCGCGCAGATCCTGCCGCGCCACCTGTATGARGGCAAGGACGTGCTCAGCAACCCGCTCAACAGCGCGCCGGTTGGCACGGGCCCGTTCGTGTTCAAGGAGTGGGTCAAGGGCAGCCATGTCCGGCTGGAGCGCAATTCGCACTACTGGCAGGCCGATCAGCCCTATCTCGACGGTATCGTCTTCAAATTCATCCCAGACGCCGCCGCGCGCACCGTGGCGCTGGAAGCCGGCGAGCTGGACGTGGCGCTCGGCTCCAGCATTCCGCTGTCGAACCTGAACCGCTTCCAGGACAAGCAGCGCTACCGCATCAACACCGACGACGGCCGCTACCTGGCAACGATCTTCCTGACGCAGTTCAACGTGCGCAAGCCCTACTTCGCCGACAAACGCGTGCGCCAGGCGTTCGCCCATGCGATCGATCGCAACGCGCTGCTCAAGGTGGTGTTTCTCGGCTACGGCAAGCCGGCCACGGGTCCGGTGCCTTCGTCGGTGGTCAACTACTACGCCGGCGACACCCGCCAGTACCCGTTCGATGTGAAGAAAGCGGCGGCGCTGCTCGACGAGGCTGGCTTCAAGCCCGGCAAGGACGGCAAGCGGCTGCGCATCACGCTCGACTACGATGGCGGCGGCGGCGTCACCGCCAGCCGGCCTGCCGAGTTCATCAAGCAGTCGCTTGCGCGCGTCGGCGTGGAGGTGGAGTTGCGCGCCGGTGACACCGCCACCTACCTGCGGCGCGTGTTCACTGACCAGGATTACGACCTGATGATCTCGAGCCTGCATCGCCTGCCCGATCCCACGCTCGGCGTGCAGCGCCTGTTCTGGACCAAGAACATCATCAAGGGCGCGCCGTGGACCAACGGCTCGGGGTACTCGAATCCCGAACTCGACCGGATCATGGAGGCGGCCGGACGCGAAGCCGATGACGGCAAGCGCAAGGCGCTGATCCGCAACTGGCAACAGATCGTGCAGGAAGATGTGCCAGTGCTGGACCTCGTCGAGCAGACCTGGGTCACGGTATCGACGGCGCGCTTCCGGAAGGCCACTGCGCAGGGCGACGGATTGTTCGCCTCGTATGCCGATGCCTGGCTCACACCCAAGGCATAAGCGCATGCGCCGCCCCGCCCTTGCGTTCCTGCGCCAGCGCCTGTTGCAGGTGATACCCGTGGTGCTTGGCATTGCCTTGCTGAACTTCGTGATCCTCCAGCTCGCGCCCGGCGATGTSGTCGACGTGCTGGCCGGCGAGGCCGGCGCGGCGACGCCCGAGACCATGGCCCAACTGCGCGCGAACTTCGGGTTAGACCAGCCGATGTGGCTACAGCTCGCACATTACCTGCGACAGATCGCCACGCTGGATCTCGGCTTTTCGTACCGCCAGAACATGCCGGTCTTCACCCTGATCGTGAACCGCCTGCCGGCCACGTTGTTGCTGATGACGCTCGCCATGGGCATCGCGCTGGTCCTTGGCATTGCCCTCGGCGTCGTGGCCGCCGTGCGCGTGCATCGCTGGCCCGACCGCCTCATCTCGCTGGGAACGCTGGTGGCCTACGCCATGCCAACGTTCTGGCTCGGCCTGATGGCCATCGTGCTGTTCTCCGCGCGACTGGGCTGGCTGCCGTCCGGTGGCATGACCGATGTCAGCGCCGCCCATACGGGGCTGGCCTACTTCGGCGATGTGGCGCGCCACGCCATCCTGCCGGCCTGCACGCTGGCAACGTTCTATCTGGCGGTCTACACGCGCCTGGTACGCACCGCGATGCTGGAGCTGGACGGCGCAGACTTCGTGCGCACCGCGCGCGCCAAGGGCGCTGGCGAGATCCGCGTCACGCTCGTCCACGCGCTGCGCAACGCCTTGCTTCCGCTGGTGACGATGGCAGGCTATCAGGTGGCCTCGCTGCTCAGTGGGGCGGTGCTCGTCGAGTCGGTCTTCAGCTGGCCGGGCCTGGGGCGGCTTGCGTTCGAATCGGTCCTCGCGCGGGATTTCAACCTGCTGCTCGGCATCCTGCTGCTCAGTTCGCTTCTGGTCATCGTTGTGAACATCTTCGTCGATCTGCTTTACGCGGCCATTGACCCGCGTGTGGCCGTGGTCCGCACTGGCGCACGGCCATGACTGCAGCGACCGCTTCCGTTATCGCCCGATCCCGTCCGCGGGCGCTCTGGCGCACYATCACGCGACATCCGGCCGTCTCGCTCGGCGCGCTGCTGATGCTGATCGTCGTCCTTGCTGCCGTAGTGGGGCCCGTTGTGTTCCCGGGCGACCCGTGGGAAATGGCAGGTCCGCCGATGCTGTGGCCCGGCGAGGACCCGGCCCACCCGCTTGGCACCGATTTCATGGGGCGCGACCTCGCCACGGGGCTGGCGGCCGGCGCGCGCGTCTCGCTGCTGATCGGACTGGTCAGTACCGCGCTGGCGGCCACCCTCGGCATTGCCGTCGGCGCTATCGGCGGGTATTTCCGTGGACGCGTCGAYGCSGCACTGATGCGGCTGACCGAAGTCTTCCAGACGGTGCCGAARTTTGTCCTCGCCGTGGTGCTGGTGGCGATCTTCAAGCCATCCRTCACGACCGTGGTGCTGGCTATTGGCGTGGTGTCATGGCCCGCCACCGCGCGGCTGGTACGCGCCGAGTTCCTGTCGCTACGCGAGCGCGAGTTCGTACTCGCCGGCGAGACCATCGGCATGGGCCACACGCGCCTCATCGTCACGCAACTGCTGCCCAATGCGCTGCCGCCCGTGATCGCCATGGCGACCCTCACGGTTGCCACCGCGATCCAGACCGAAGCCTCGCTGGCTTTCCTCGGTCTCGGCGACCCCAACGTCATGAGCTGGGGCACGATCATYGGCAGCGGGCGCGAACAAGTCGTGGACGCCTGGTACATCTGTGGCCTGCCCGGCTTTGCCATCGTGCTGACCGTGCTGGCMTTCAACCTGCTCGGTGACGGTCTCAACGATGCCTTGAACCCCCACCTGCGCCAACGACGGAGCTGACGCCATGACGCTGCTCGATGTGCGCGCGCTGCGCACCACCTTCACCACCGCCAACGGCCCCGTCACCGCGCTGCACGACGTCTCGCTGCACATCGATCGCGGCGAGACGCTGGCGCTCGTTGGCGAAAGCGGCTCGGGCAAGTCCGTGACGGCCTACTCGATCATGGGCCTGCTGCCACGCCGCACGGCAAGGATTGCGGGTGGACAGGCCTTATTTGATGGCACGGACCTGTTGGCGCTGGACGCACGTGCGATGCAGGACATCCGTGGCAACCGGATCGCCATGATCTTCCAGGAGCCGATGTCTGCGCTCAACCCCGTGATGCGGATCGGCGACCAGATTGCCGAGGCGATTCGCCTGCATCGGCAGGTAACGCACGCGCAGGCTGCCGAACGCGCGGTGGGGCTGCTCGAGCAGGTTCGCATGCCATCACCAGCCGCGCGCGCCGGCGACTATCCACACCAGTTGTCCGGCGGCATGCGGCAGCGGGCAATGATCGCCATCGCGCTGGCCTGCGCGCCCGACCTGCTGATTGCCGACGAGCCAACCACCGCGCTGGACGTCACGACCCAGGCCCAGATCCTTGCGCTGCTCAAGCGTCTCCAGGCGGAGACCGGCATGGCGATGCTGCTCATTACGCACGACCTCGGCGTGGTGGCGGAGACCGCCGACCGCGCGGCCGTCATGTACGCGGGCCGTATCGTGGAACACGGTGATGTGGCCGACCTGCTGTCACACCCCACTCATCCGTACACGGCGGGCCTGCTCGCSTCCCTTGCCATCGAGGCACTCCCGCCCGGCGCGCGGCTGCCGGAGATCCCCGGCACGGTACCGCCGTTGTCCGCCATGCCACCAGGCTGCGCCTTCGCGCCGCGCTGCGCACACGCACTGCCCCGATGCCGGACGGAGATCCCAACACTGCGACGCGAAGGCGGTCGCCAAACCGCGTGCCATGCCCCGCTGAGCTTGCCGGTGCGCAGCATCCCCGTTCTCGAAGAGGTGGCGGCATGACCGAGCCGTTGCTTGCGCTGCGCAATGTCACGCGGCATTTCCATACCCAGGCAGGTGTCGTGCGGGCCCTTGACGACGTTTCGCTCCACGTGTCACGTGGCGAGACGCTCGGCCTCGTCGGCGAAAGTGGCTGCGGCAAATCCACGGTGGCACGCGTGGCCATGCGCCTGACGGACGTCGATACCGGCCGCGTGCTGCTCGATGGCGAGGACATTGGCGCGCGGCGCGGCAGCGCGCTCGATACGATCCGTACGCGCCTGCAGATGGTGTTCCAGGACCCCGCCGCCTCGTTGAACCCACGCACCACCGTGGGACGGGCGCTGGAGGAGCCGCTGATCGTGCATCGTCGGGGCGCTTCGGCAGCGCGGCGCGCGCGCGTGGCGGAGATGCTCGACAAGGTCGGCCTGCATGCCGATATGGCCGCACGGCTGCCGCATGAGCTGTCTGGCGGTCAGCGTCAGCGCGTGGCGATTGCGCGGGCGTTGATGCTCGAACCGGACCTGATCGTCTGTGACGAAGCGGTGTCCGCGCTCGACGTCTCCATCCGCGCCCAGGTGTTGAACCTGTTGCTGGACCTGCGCGACACGCTCGGCATTGCCTACCTGTTCATCTCGCACGACCTCGCCGTGGTGCGCCATATGTCCGACCGCATCGCCGTGATGTATCTGGGGCAGGTGGTCGAACAGGGCCCCCGCGATGCGGTCTGGGATTCAGCGCTGCATCCGTACACGCGTGCGTTGATCGCTTCGGCACCTTCGGCGCGCCGCGAAGCGCGCGAGCGTCCCGGCGCGGTCATCGAGGGGGAACTGCCCAGCCCACTGGCGCCGCCGGCAGGTTGCCGCTTTCACACCCGTTGCGCGTATGCCAGCGCACAATGCCGCGAGTCCGCACCAGTTTTGCGGGAGCGTGACGCGGGTCACTGGGTAGCTTGCCACGTTGCGTAGTGGCAGGGCGTCATCGCAACTCGGCGTATCCACGGCGATGCGCCTCGTCTTCCATCTGCGCATGCGGCAGGTAGTCCGCCACCGTGGCGGGCACGAGGTCGCGCAGCCGTAGCCGTGCGCACAGTGCGGCGTCCTCGCGCAGGCACGCGCACAGCGCCAGCCTGACATTGTCGAGGAGCGCCTGCCCCACCCGGCGCGAGGCGATGAAGGGCAACCCCGCCACAGCACGTGTTTCGCCGATCTGGCGCAGGCCCTCCAGCTTCGCCGGCATGTGCTCGCGCGCGAAGGCCAGCGTGACGCAATCAATGGCCGCCACGTCCGCCTCACCTTCCGCAACGGCCGCCAGCGAGCACAGGTGCGAACCTGTATAGACCGTGTGCGCGAAGAATCGCCCGTCGCGCGCCAGTGGCGCAACGGCGTGGCGCAACGCATTCATGCCACTATGAGATGTGCGATCGTTGCATGCCACCCGCATGCCCTGGCAGTCTGTCAACGTGGCAGGGCCATCCTTCGCACGCACCATGATCGCGCTGGTATAGCGATGCTCCACGCATCCGCGCGCCGCGAAACTCGGCGTCCCGACCAATTGAACATGGCCGGCGAGGCCACGGATCAGCGGGTAACCGCAGGTCTGCGACAGCAGTACGTCGTCACGACGCCAGAACGCGTGCAGCGCCTCCGCGCGCTCTCCCGGCTCCACGACGGACAACGCTACGGGCGTATCGCTTCGTGCCAGCCGTTCCGCGATTCGAGCCAGCAGCGCGTGCCAGTCTTCCCGCAAGGCGGGGCTAACGTTGTACATCGGCAGTGCGGCCACCCAGCGTTCAGGTGCGCTCATGGTGTCCTCCTGCGTCCCTGGGGCGCTCCGCCGGGGCGTGATACACCGGATGCGCCACCGGTGCCACGGCACGCAACGCGTATCGAAAGATCCATTCGCGATAGCCGCGCACCAGGAATCCGTCCGTGCGCGCCAGGTAGTCCYCGGCACGCCGACGATAGACCCAAGCAAGCGCAAACCATGGCACTGCTGGCAGATCGTGATGCACGAGGTGATAGTTGTTGTTCAGGAACAGGAGCCGCCACGCCCATCCGGCATCGTTGATCACGCTGCGCGCGCCAAACGGCGGATCCACACGATGCTCATGGAAGGAACGGATCGCGGCAAGCGACAGCGCCGGGTATCCCACGCCCGCCAGCACCAGCCACGCCGGCATCCCGCAGGAGGTATCGAGCCACACCAGCAGCACGCCTAGCGCCAGCAGATGGGCGATCCACGTCGGCACATCCTCCCAGTTGCCGTGGCGAACCCGGCCCACGGCATCGGCGCCAATCGAGGCAATGGCAAACGCCGGCTGGAGCAACACACGCCCTGTCAGCGTATTGCGCGCCGCGTAGAGCCTGCGCACCAGCGGCCCGGCTGCGTGCCAGTCACCGGCGTACAGGAAGTAGCTTTCCGGATCGCCATCCGGATGGGTGAGGTCCGCAGCATGGTGCTCCAGATGTGAGCGCCGGTAGATGCCGTATGGCAGCCAGATGCCAAGTGGTGCGGCGCCTAGCAGGGCATTGAGCCACGGCAGCCGGGTGGGATGGCCGTGCAGCAGTTCATGTTGCAGTGACAGGAACCACGTGGTCGCCAACGTCAGCAGCACGCAGGCGAGCGGCAGCCCGATCCGGTTGGCGTTGACCGCCACGCCGAACCACGACGCGTAGACGGCAACGATCAGCAGCCAGGTTGGCAATTCCGATCGCCACAGCCAATGACGGGCGGCGTGGGCCAGTTCGGCGCGCTGTCTGTTGTCGAGGTAGGTGGCCATGAATGCTGTGATGCAACGGGAAATGGACGTTCAGCTTACGGGCATGAGCCGCTGGACCGGAACGATTGAATGACCATATGAATATGCGCGTGCCCGGTGTCGGAGCACTTCCCGGCGTATTCCTCATGAGCTCATTCACCCGACGCCGGTGGGCGACCGTGACGGCATTCCCACGCGCCACCGCACAGCCGGAYTTCGCATATGAATCGCACGCGCAAGCGATATCGACATGCGGATATCGTGCTTCGCCGTTCCCGCCGTATTGATTACCCTGAGTGGCCCCGAACCACGATGACGACATGGGAACTATCGATACGCTGGCGCCGCGCGACGCGGCCGTCAACCCGCACCCTGCCCCGCGCGGCGAAGCGCTACCGCCGGCCGGGGAAGTCGCCGTGCTGCGCGAGCGCGCGAGGGCATTRCTGCCCGAGATCGCGGCCGAGGCCAGCGCGCGTGAGTCCCGGCGCGAGCTGCCCTTTGCGCTCGCCCGAAAGATCGCGAACGCTGGCCTGCTGACGTTCAGGATACCCAAGGCATATGGCGGCCCGGGTGGCAGCATTCGGGACACGATCCAGTTCGTCATCGACCTCGCGGCGGTCGACGCCAATCTCGCTCAATCTCTGCGGCCGAACTTCGGCCTCGTGGAAGGGATATTGGCAGGACAGGACAACGAAGCCGAACGCGACCGCTGGTTCAACCGCTTACTGTCTGGCCAGATCATCGGGAATGGCGGCATCGAACGCGGTGGCAAGCAGGGCGAAGTCAGGGCGACCATCGTGCGGAACGACGACCATCACGTCGTCAACGGCACGAAGTACTACAGCACCGGGGCACTGTACGCGGACTGGGTCACGTCCATCGCCCTGGACGAGACCGGGCAGGAAACTCATTTCACGGTGCCACGCCAACGCGCGGGCATGGAACTCGTCGATGACTTCGACACCATCGGACAACGCCTCACCGCCAGCGGTACCACGCGCTTTACGGACATGCGAGTGGAGCCGGACGAAGTCCGCCGCAGTCATGTTCCGCGGGACCGCCGGAATCCCGTCACGCCCGTGTTCCAGCTCTTCCTCGCCGCTACCGAGGCCGGCATCGCACGCAACGCGTTGAACGATGCGATCTGGTTCGCACGCAACAAGGCGCGGCCCATCAAGCACAGTTCGGCCGAGCGTTCGGTGGATGACCCCTACGTGCAGGAGACCATCGGCCAGATTGCCGCCGAAGTCTACGCGGCCGAAGCGGCCACGCTGCGCGCCGCCGACGCCATTGACGCCGCCTGGGCCGACCACCTCAGCGATGCCTCGCTGACGCGGGCGTCCATCGATGTGGCCCAGGCACAGTACTTCGCCGTAGGCGCCGCATTGAAGAGTGCCGAGTACGTGTTCGACGTCGGGGGCGCATCGGCGTGTGATCGCACCTACAACCTCGATCGGCATTGGCGCAATGCACGCACCGTGGCGAATCACAATCCGCGCCAGTGGAAATCCGCCGCCGTAGGCGCCTGGCTGCTCAAGGATCAGCCCCCACCTACCACGGGTCTGTTTTAGCACCTCGCAACTCACATCAATCAGGGACTCTCACAATGAAAACATGGACGCGCGCCCTCATCGTGGCGCTTGGGGTTGGCATCGGCGCGGTCGGGGGCATGGGATCTGCCTCGGCGCAGGGCGCACCGGACAAATCGAAGATCAAGGTTGGCATTTCGGCCGGCAACCAGGAGCAGATCTTCGATGTGGTCAAGAAAGTGGCCGCCCGGGACGGCCTGACGATCGACGTCGTGGTATTCAACGACTACCTGCAGCCCAACGAGGCGCTCGCGTCTGGCGATCTCGATGCGAACGCGTTCCAGCACAAGCCATTCCTCGAYAGCCAGATCAAGACGCGCGGCTACAAGATCGTGCCGGCTGGCCTGACGATCACGGCRCCGCTCGGCATCTACTCCAAGAAGTACCACAGCAYTGATCAACTGCCGGAAGGCGCGCGCATCGGCATCCAGAACGATCCGTCGAACGGCAATCGCGCGTTGCTGCTGTTGCAAARGGCYGGCCTGATCAAGCTGAAGGCGGGGGTAGGCCAGAACGGYGTCAACGCGACGCCGCTCGATGTGGTGGAGAATCCGCGCAAGCTCAAGCTCGTGGAACTCGACGCCGCGCAGTTGCCGCGCGCGCTGCCTGACCTCGCGGCGGCATCGATCAACAACGACTATGCCTACCAGGCCGGRCTGTCCTTGCAGAAGGACACCATTGCGATCGAGGATGCACGCGGCCCCTACGCSAATYTGATTGCCACGCGCCCGCARGACAAGGAAAAGCCATGGGTGGCCAGACTGGTCAAGGCCTACCAGTCCGACGAAGTGCGCAACTTCATCAACACCCAGTTCAAGGGGTCGATCATCCCTGCATTCTGATCCCGAAGACGCGCAGCGACATCTGCGTGAATGACAACGAATTGCCTGCGGGAATCGCCGCAAAGGTCCAACGATGAACTCCGTCTTTCCGTTCGAACACCGGGCGTCTTTCACGCCCAACCCAGAACCGCGGCAGAAATTCTGGTTCGACCCGCTACCTGAGCGCCCCAGCGTGGCGGCCGAGCGCCGGCACCGTCAGGAGCGTCTTGCCGGCGCTTTCCGCCTCTTTGCACGCCAGGGCTTCGCGCTCGGCCTTGCCGGGCACATCACCGCGCGGGACCCCGAGTTTCCCGATCATTTCTGGGTCAACCCGCTCGGCGTGCATTTCTCGCGCATCCGCGTCTCCGACCTGTTGCTCGTGAACGCCCGCGGTGAAACAGTGGTCGGCAACCGCCCGCTGAACAAGGCGGCCTTTGCCATCCACGCGGCCATTCATGAGGCACACCCGCACGTCGTAGCAGCCGCGCATACGCATTCCACCTACGGCAAGGCCTGGTCCACGCTGGGCCGCAAGCTCGATCCTCTGACGCAGGATGCGTGCTCGTTCTTTGAAGACCACGTGCTGTTCGATGATTTCACCGGTATGGTCGTGGACAACTCCGAGGGGGATCGCATTGCGCAGGCCCTGGACAAGGGCAATGGCCAGACGTACAAAGGTGCGATCCTGAAGAACCACGGCATCCTGACGGCGGGTCCTACCGTGGAAGCCACAGCCTGGTGGTACATCGCACTGGAGAATGCCGCACACACGCAACTGCTTGCCGAAGCCGCCGGCACACCACAACTGATCGACACTGCCACGGCGCGGCACACACATGGCCAGGTGGGCGGCAATGAAGGCTCGTTGCACGCGTTCGAGAGCCTCTTCGCGGGGTTGGTGGATGCAGAACCCGATCTGCTCGATTAGACACGCCCGTCAAGATCGGCTTTCCCGGCCAGCGGATCGCTGAAGTGTTCCCGTACGAGCTGGGCGGCCACCTCCCAGAGGGCGGGTGCGCCACTTTCGATGGTCGGCCCGTAACGCGCGAAGACCTGCTCCTCACTGACCTGAGGCGCGACCCAGGTGCCGCCGTCCGTTGCCACGTTGTGAAGTAGCGGCTGGAAGCGGTCCAACGCCTTGGCGAACTTCGCGTCGTCGCTCTCCGCCGCCTCGAATTCGGTCCAAAGACCGCGAAACTCGGCGGCTTGCGCATCCGGCAACAAGGAAAAGATCCGCTCCGCCGCCTGGCGCTCCCGTTCCACCTGATCGGCCTGCATCGACGGATCATGGAACGGTGCATCGCCGGCATCGATCTCCACAATATCGTGGAGGAGGAGCATCTTCACGACGCGGACCACGTCGACAGGCGCCGCCGCGTGCTCCGACAGCACGAGCGCATACATGGCGAGATGCCAGGAATGCTCGGCACTGTTTTCTCGACGCGAGCGATCGATCAGCGGCGACATCCTTACGACGCTCTTCAGTCGATCAATCTCTCTCAGGAAGGCGAGCTGCCGCTCCAGGTGGGAAAGGTCCATGGTGAACACGAGGCGATAAGAATCACTGGAAGGAAGAAGTCTAGCAGCCACCTTCGCGTGCTTCAGGCACTACCCCCGCCAGCGGACAGAAGACCGCTTGCCGTCGACCCGCAGGGACTTTACTTCGCATGCAAAGTATCAATATACTTCGCATACGAACTTAAACCCTTGGAGACCGACATGACCACCCCGGAAATTCGCACCGACCTGACTGCCGGCGTGCTGACCATCACGCTAGCCAGACCGGACAAGAAGAACGCCCTCACGAATCAGATGTACGGCACGCTGGCCGATACCATCGAGCGCGCCGAGCACGATCGCAACATCCGCGTATTGCTGGTGCAAGGGGATGGGGACATGTTCACTGCAGGGAATGATGTGAGCGAGTTCGCAGCGATCGCGGTGGGAAAGGGTCCTGCCGAGCGTCATGTGCACCGCTTTCTGCATGCCTTGGCCAAGGCGACGGTGCCCATCGTTGCAGCGGTCCACGGCAAGGCCGTCGGCGTTGGCACCACCATGCTGCTGCATTGCGACTACGTGCTGCTGGCGCAGGATGCGCAACTGATCACRCCTTTCGTGAATCTCGCGCTCGTGCCTGAGGCGGCCTCGAGCTACCTGATGCCGCTGTGCATCGGCCACGCCCGGGCATTCGAGATGTTTGCGATGGGTGAGCCGCTGGACGCCCAGACTGCCGTGGCGTGGGGCATCGCCAACAGGGTCTGCAACAACGATCAACTTCGTGCGGAAGCGCGCCGCATGGCCGAGCGCATCGCCGCCAAGCCGCCCGGTTCCCTCAGCGCGATGAAGGCGCTGATGCGTAAAGCCGAGGCGCTGGTGGCCCAGATGGATAGCGAGAGCGCCAAGTTCCAGGAACGGCTGACGAGCGCCGAGGCCAGGGAGGCGTTTGCCGCCTTCGCCGAAAAACGCAAGCCAGATTTCTCGAAGGTGACGCAGCAGTAAGCGTGCACGCTGCGGCCCCAGCCGCAGCCCAGGTTACGCGTCCCCGTCGTCGGCAACGGGAAACTTTTCCTGCAGGCTGGCGAGCCACCGCGCCACCACGTCGACTTCCGCCTCCGTGAAGCCCTCGGTCAACTTTGCATTAAGGTCCTTCATGCGCGTCTTGGAACGCTGGCGCGCGGCACGCCCTGCATCCGTCAGCCACAAGCGCGATGCCCGGCCGTCGGTCTCATCGGCCCGGCGCTCGATCAATCCAGCTTTTTCGGTCCGGTCAGCCAGACCGCTGATGCCCGGCGCACCCAGATCGAGCGCGGCAGCCGCCTCGCTCATCAGTGCACCGTCGTGCGTGCCCAGGAAGAACAGCAGCCCGGACTGAGCCGCTGTCACCCCGCCACCGGCTGCGCGCGTCTGCCATCGTTGCAGTCGACGCTGGCCAACGTTCAATAGATATACAAGGCGATGCTGCATCTTCCTGAGGCAAGAGTTGTCGTGATTAGTTCGCATGTGAATCATATCACGCACATCGCCTTGAACCCGTCCGCTCAGGCGTTGAAACCGCCGTCGATCGTCAGGCTTGCACCAGTAACGAAACCAGCCTCCGGGCTGGCCACGTAGGCAACCATGCCCGCGATCTCGGCCGGATGCGCGTGACGCTCCAGGGCCATCAGGGCATGGAGGGCGCCGCCGAAATCGCCGGACTCCGGATTCATATCGGTATTGGTCGGACCGGGTTGGACATTGTTGACCGTGATGCCCTTCGGCCCGAGGTCGCGCGCCATGCCTTGCACGAGCCCTTGCAGCGCCGACTTGCTCATCGCGTAAGCCGCGCCGCCCGGGAACGGCATGCGCTCGGCATTGCAGCTGCCGATATTGATGATGCGACCGCCCTGCCCCATGTGCGGCAAGACCGCCTTCGACGCGACGAAGACGGCGCGCACATTCACTTCCAGGGTCTTGTCGAAGTCTTCCAGCGAGAAGGTATCGATCCCGCCCATCAGCAGCACGCCGGCATTGTTCACGAGGATGTCGATCTTGCCAAAGTGCCGCGCGGCGTCGTCGATGGCGCGCGTGAGCGAGGCCGYATCGCCTGCGTCCGACTGGATGGCCAGTGCGCGGCCGCCAGCGGCTTCCACGCTGGCCACCAGTGCGTTGGCGTTGGCGGTCGAGCCCTTGTAGGTAAATGCCACGGCTGCGCCGTCCTGCGCCAGACGCTGGACGATCGCGGCGCCAATGCCGCGGGCGCCGCCAGTAACGAAAGCAACCTTGCCGGCAAAGGTGGTGGGGGTGGTCATGTCGAAACTCCATCGGGTTAGGGTGAGTGAAGTATCCACACACGATTGCCGCGCGAATAGCCCATAATCCGGATCATCAATTTCAACCAAAAGTATCGGATCTGACGATGGAAGGCCTGAGTCTTCTCGAATCCTTCATCCTGAGCGCCCAAACGGGCAGCTTCTCGGGGGCCGCGCGGCGTCTGGGCGTCACGCCCGCTGCGCTCAGCAAGAACGTCGCGCGCCTGGAAGCGCGGCTCGGACTGCGGCTGTTCCATCGCAGCACGCGCAATCTGACCCTCACGGCCGACGGCGAGCGCTTTCTGCACGAGGTGACCGCGCCCTACGCGGACTTGCAGGACGCCTTTTCCCACGCGGCGGAGCGCAGCGGCGCGCCGTCGGGGATGCTGAAAGTGAGYTTGGGGGTCGCGTTCGGGCGGGAATACCTGGTGCCGATGCTTGGCGAATTCCTGGGCCGCTATCCGGAAGTCGTGCCGGACTGGCATTTCGATAACCGGCCCGTCGACCTGATCGGCGGCGGCTTCGATGCGGCGATTGGGGGTGGCATCGAACTGAGCCAGGGGGTCATCGCCCGGGAATTGGCTCCCGCGCACGTGATCGTCGCGGCATCGCCGGCCTATATGGCGACCCGGCGCATGCCGAGGCACCCCTCGGAGTTGGCCCAGTTCGATGGCATCGCCCGGCGCTCGGTCGCCACCGGCCGCCAGTACGCATGGACCCTGCGCAATCCGTTCGGTGAGAAGGCCCTGGCCGAGTGCCGCACCCGCCTTATTTTCGACGACCCGGAAGCCATGGCGCACGCAGCGATGCTTGGCCACGGCGTGGCCATGCTGCCGATGCCGCACGCTTCCCGCTGGCTGCTCAGCGGCGACCTCATCCGGTTGCTGCCCGGCTGGTACGCGGATATCGGGCCGATCTGCCTCTATTACCCAAACAAGCAGCAGCTGCCGCTCAGGACGCGTGCGTTCATCGATTTCGTAGTCGATGCGTTCCGCGAACAGCGCCTGGCTGCGCGTTTCGATAGCCGCTGAGGCCATGCAGGACGAATAACGCGGCTCCAGTTGAACGTGGTGCCAGAGCTGTCGCTCCGATGGACGACCACGATCTTCATATCTGGCCAGCAGCAGGCCRGGATTTTCCGCCGCAATGGCCGGATCGTTCCAGTTGACGATTCTTCCCTGGTAGATCTCCGTGAGCAGCGCACCGGTCATGCGYAACTGCCCCGGGCGGACGCCATCCAGGTTGAACACGGGCACGACACCGCCGATCACGATGGGAAACGGCTATGGCAGACACATGACARTCACAATCGCGAATCGCCCTCGCCCACGTGGGCGCCTGGCCCCTGTCTCGCCATCACGTCCTGCGGATTGCGCAACGGACACGCCTTCAGCGACAGGCAGCCGCAGCCGATGCAGCCGTCGAGTTGATCGCGGAGCAACGTCAACGCACGAATGCGGGCGTCGAGATCTTCCCGCCAGGACGCTGACAGCCGGCGCCAGTCGGCCACGGTCGGTGCCTTGCCTGCCGGCAAACGCGCGAATGCGTCGGCAATGACCGCGAGCGGCACGCCCATGCGCTGGGCAATGCGTAAAACAGCCAGCCGACGGAGGATGCCGCGCGGATAGCGGCGCTGGTTGCCAGCGCTGCGCGTGCTCGAAATCAATCCCTTCGATTCGTAGAAATGGAGCGCGGACGCGGCCACGCCGCTGCGCTCGACCACTTCGCCAATGGTCAGCGGATCGCGGGCGCGCATCGGGYGCACCGGGGGCTCCAACGGARCGTTCTTCGGGGGGCGGCTCATGACAGGACCATGGAGGACAAGGAAAGCCCTTGCAGCGCGCATGGTATCGCATCGAAGCTTGACCTCAAGTGCACTTGAAGTKTGACACTGGYATCCCTTCTCCWTCCAGGACCCTGCCATGCTGCTCGAATCGCCGCGCGCCCCGTACCTCCAGTTCATGAACCCGCCCGACCTCTACGACCCGCGCCTGAACGGCTATTCACATGTCGCGGTGGTGAACCGGCCCGCGAAGATCATCTTCGCGGCGGGCCAGGGTGGCGAGGACATGTGCGGCGGCCTGCTGGCCGACTTCACGGCGCAGGTCACCCGTGCACTGTCCAACCTGCGCGTGGCGCTGCAGGCGGGCGGTGCGGATATCCCAGATGTGGCCAAGATCACGGTGCTGATCGTCGATCATTCGATGGAACGGCTGGCCATCTTCAGCCGCGCCTGGCAGGCCCTGCTGGGCGACTGGCCGGCCCCCGCCTGCACGCTGATTCCCGTGCCAAGGCTGGCGATTGACGGCATGCTGTTCGAGATCGAGGCGGTGGCGGTGCTGCCGGAATAACAGGTCTGGACCAATCCAAACCGGCCGACTCCATTTACTATGCTAGTCACCATCGACCGGCACGGGAGCGAGCTTGGCCAATCCGGATCTTCTCGATCGCGACCCAATGGCCGCGCGCGTCGTCGCTGCGCAAGCCAGCCCTTGTGACGAACTCGTCATCCGTACGCAGCCCAACGCGGTCGATCGTCCGTGCCGGCGCAAACGTATGGCGCTCGCCGCGACGATCCTCGGCTCAAGCATGGCGTTCATCGACGGCTCCGTCGTCAATGTTGCGCTGCCCGCCATGCAGAGCGAGCTCGGCGCGAGCGTTGCGGCAATGCAGTGGATCGTTAACGCCTACCTGCTCTTTCTCGGGTCCCTCGTGCTGGTGGGCGGATCGATGGGCGACAAGCTCGGCCGCCGCACGGTGTTCATCGCCGGCGTCGGGGTCTTCACGGTGGCGTCGGCCGCTTGCGGGCTCGCGCCAAACGCGAGTTCGCTGATCGTCGCGCGCGCTGTCCAGGGCATTGGCGCGGCGCTCTTTGTCCCCAGTAGTCTCGCGATCATCGGCGCCGTGTTCGAAGGCGAAGCACGCGGACGGGCGATTGGCACCTGGGCGGCCGTCGGCGCGATCACGTCGGCGGTGGGGCCGGTGGCAGGCGGCGCGCTTGTCGACGCGTTGTCGTGGCGCGCAATATTTTTCCTCAACGTACCGCTTGCAGCGCTGACAATTGCGCTGGCGATGTCGTCAGTGCCGAATAGCCACAAGCTCGATGCGCCTCAGCAACTGGACTGGCCCGGCGCGCTGAGCGCGGCGGCCGGGCTCGCCACCCTCACCTATGGCCTGACCCAGGTGTCGGCGCGCGGCTTCGCGCATCCGCTCGTACTGGGCACGATCGGCGCCGGCGTGCTCGTGCTGGGCGCATTCGTGAGGATCGAAGCGAACAGCCGTCATCCCATGATGCCACTCGACGTGTTTCGCTCCCGCGATTTCACCGGCGCCAACCTCGTCACCCTACTGCTCTACTTCGGTCTGGGCGGCGCACTGTTCTTCCTGCCGTTCACGCTGATACGCGCACATGCCTACACCGCAACCGAAGCAGGCGCCGCGCTGCTACCGGTGCCGGTCATCATCGGCTTGCTATCGCGCTTCACCGGCAGCCTGACAAGCCGCTTCGGTTCGCGGGCACTGTTGAGCGCTGGCCCGGCCGTCGCCGGCATCGGATTCGCGATGCTGGCGCTGCCGTTCGTGCATGGCGGCTATTGGACCGGATTCTTCCCGGCACTCGCCGTGCTCGGGCTCGGTATGACGATCACCGTCGCGCCACTCACGGCGACGGTWATGGGCTCCGTGCCGGGCGACCAGGTAGGCATCGCCTCCGGCATCAACAACGCGGTTGCCCGGGTGGCGAGCCTGCTGGCCGTTGCGGTGCTCGGCATCGTGTTCGTGTGGTCGCACGAAGCGGCGCTGTCGGCGCGGCTGGATGCACTGCATATTCCTCAGGATGCACGCCAGACCGGGCAATTGCTGGAGCCGGACGGAGCGGCAGCAGGCGACACCCGTACACCGCCTCAGGGCCCCTTGGCGCGGGCGGAGGCCGAAGCCATCGCTGACGCCCTGCGCGCCGTGGCGCTTGTGGCCGCCGCCTGCGCGTTTGCCGGAGCGGGTGTAGCGATGGCGACCATCCAGCGCCGCAAGTGACGTGCTTCGCGTCGGCCGCAGAAGGCGAGCGTAAATCCACCTTTACAAAATCCCACGGCGAAATGCCATGCAGCACGATTATCGGAGCGCATGGCGGCCGGTTGTGGGCGAGTGCCAATCTGCCACGGGGAGCCGTTGTGCAGTTCATCGTGCCTGAGRAGCCCACTGATCATGGATGCCGAAGCGCAGTTGCCTTCGGCATCCATGATGAAGGGCTCTGTGTGGGACCTACGCGAAGTCAAGCACCTCTGCTACTGCGCGGCGCGGCTTTTGCGCCCAGTTTTCGGGCAGGGCTGACCCGACGGACAGCAGCATGACGGGCACTTCGTCTTCGGCCAGCCCGAACTCACTTGCTACCGCCTCGGCGTCGAAACCGATCATCGGCGACGAACCCAGGCCCAGCGCATGCGCAGCATAGATCAACGCCGTCGCGCCGATGGCACCGGTGCGTACCGCCTCGTCGCGCTGGAGCTGCGGATGCTCGAAGTACAGGCCGCGCGCAGCATCTTCGAACCCCGTGGCGACCTTCGCCGGCATGATGCCCGCCTCCACGGCTGGCGCCAGGCGCTTCGGCAACACCCGATGGTCGGCCAACTGTCCGCAGATGATGAAGGTAACGGAGGCATCGGTGATCTTGGGCTGGTCCCAGGCAACGRCCCGCAGGCGCGCCTTGGCTTCAGGCGTGCGCACTGCGATGAAGCGCCAGTTCTGCAAGTTGAAGGATGTCGGCGCAGTGGTGGCGACTCTTACCAACTCGCGGATCTGATCGTCGCCCACGGTAAAGGCAGGGTCGTACAGACTGATGGTACGACGGCTCACAAGGGATTCGATGATAGCGTTGGCCATGGTGATTCCTATGGTCGAAGGACTGGGTTGAGAGGCAYGGGTGGTGATCTGTTGCGATCGTAGTAACACGGCGCAGAACAAATCTTATGGAATCCGCCGGCCTGCCGGTAGATCCGGGAAGGCGCTCACAGCGTTGTCCTGCCGGCACCAATCCTCCCGTTGCTCCGGGTAACGATGCAATGAGATATTGCCGTTTGCAGCTGCCGTTTCCCCCAGGCAAAGTGAAAATGCCGCAACACCGCTCCGACGAGGAGACAGTGCTGCGGCATTCTTTCTTGCGCAGCCGAACCCGGGAAGATCAGTCTGCCTGGTACTTCGGCGAGCGCGGGCCGTACAGGATGCCACCCGGCATGCCGGCCGACAAAAGACGCACACTGGCCGTGCCGGCCACCGGATAGCTGGCGTCGGTCAGATGATTGACCGCCTGGTTGATGGCGGCGGTGATCAGCATGCCGATTAGGCCGCCGCCGCTGTTGCCACTGTCGTTAGCTGCCACTGCCGTGCCGCTCCACAACACGTCGCCGGTCTTCAGGTCTACCAGCTTCGCATTCGCGGCCACGCGGGTCACGCTGCTCAGTACCTGGTAACGCGAGCCGTAGTCCGTCACGGTCACGTACAGCGCGGCATCCGCACCGAAGATTTCGCGCAGCTTGGGCACGGGTGCCGTGTGGATGTCACCAGGCACGGTCAGGCCATTCTGCCGGAACGTTTCGTCGACCAGCGCCACCGGCAGCACGTAGTAACCCGACTCAGCCAGCGGATASGTGGCTTGCGACAGCATGGCGTACGTGGCCTTGATGTCAGGCGACTCGTTCAGCGGCGGCAGCACCACGATCGAACGCGGGCGAGCGGCCTTGAACGCAGCGTAATCCACCTGTTTTCTGGGCACGGCACAGCCTGCGAACAACATCACGATGCCGAGCGTGGCGACGTAGGTCAGCATTCGACGCATCATTTGACGCTCCCTTCCGTGGCATCTGCCTTGGCGGGCGGCGTGGCGCCCACCGTCACATCCTTGCGCTCGTCAGTCTTCACATTGCGCATCAGAAAATCCATGTAAGGCGTGGACTCCGGGAACAGCGTCTTCTCTGTCTGGAATTCCTTGACCATCTGATCGCCCTTCCCGACATTCAGATACAGCATGCCAAGCTGGGCGTGATAGCCAGGTGGCACGCTTCCGCCTTTCGCCTTGATCTTTTCCAGGCCACTTTCCAGCGCGGTGATCTGCGCTTCCTTCGATTCGCCCTTGAAGTACGCGTAGACCTGGGATTGATACCCCTCCCATTGGTACATGGATTGTGGACCTGCACAACCGGCCAGCAGGCCGGCAGCCGACAAAAACGCCGCGTTGCGCAGCGTAACCCATGACTTCATTGTTGTTCTCGCTCTTGTTGGTATAGGCCTATGCGTTTACTGCGCCGGCTTCCATGCGCCGCTTTCGATCGCGCTGACCAGGTTGTTCACGGCTTCACGCATGGCCAGGTCCATCACCTTGCCATTGAGCGTGGAGTCATAGCTGGCCGTACCGCCAAACCCGATCACCTCGCGATTSGACAGCTTGAATTCGCCGGCGCCCTGCGTGGCGTAAACCACTTCMGAGGTGCTGATGTTGACGACGTTCAGGTTCACCTTGGCATAAGCGACCTGCTCGCGGCCGCGGCCGAGAATACCGAAAAGCTGCACGTCGCCCACTTCCTTGCGGCCAAATTCGGTGATATCGCCGGTCACCACGAAGTCGGCGCCCTTGAGCTTCTGCGCCTGATTCTTGATAGCGGCTTCGCGCTTGATCTCGTCGAGGTTCTCRCGCTCAAGCACACTGAAACGGTTGGTCTGCTGCAGGTGCGTCACCAGGCTGGTCTTGGCCTGGCCGCTCAGACGGTCGATGCCGTCGGAGAACACGCCGCGCATGTAGTTGGAACGGTTATCGAACTTGCCTACGGCAATGGGGGTGCGCACGCCGTTATAGGGGCGGCTCGCGCTTTCCACCTTTTGCACCGRCAGCGCGGTCGACGATTCAGTTGCGCATCCCGCCAGACCGATGGCGGCGGCAGCGGCGGCACCGAGCAGGCAGTAGTTCTTGAGACTCTTCAATTCATTTCTCCAGACAAGGAACAAAACGACACATCTATCACGCCGTGACCGAGTGTGGATTGATCCCATTCAACCCTCTACGGTATCGGCAGCCGCAAGTCTGGATTAAGGCAAAATCCGCGGGATCCCCTCTTCGGTAGGGAGACCAACGCACAGTTCCCAAGTCGTTCCGCGAACTTGCCTGCGAGTCATGAGTGAAGCGATAAAGATTCCACAGGGAATCACAAGGGAGAACCTTTGGCGCAAGCAACGCCCGGCTACGCCCCACCCAAAACAGGCTCGTAGGAAGCAGTCCGCGTCATCGCCAGTTGCCACGATGGGGGGGCCCCAATGCATTGGTTCAGGTGCGAGGTGAAGGCCCGAAGCTTGGCCGAGGCGCGGGGCTGGGCGCGTAGCAGGTAGATGCCGCCTTGCGCCTGCGGGCGGAGGCCATCCAGCAGCAATTCTTCCAGCCGCCCCGCGCCGATGTCCTCGCCGACCGACCAGTCCGGCATCAGGGCGATGCCCAGCCCCTGCAATACTGACAGCCGCCGCGCATCGCAATCGTCGCACTCGACTGCGAACAGCGCCTGCGCGGCGTGGGTGGGTTCCAGGAGTTCGCGCCAGCCGCGCATGCTTGTGCTGTGGCCCCGGTCGATCAGGCGGTGGTGCTGCAGCTCGTCGGCGTGCACCGGCCTGCCATGCGCGCGCAGGTAGTCCGGCGTGGCGCAGATCACGTATCGTTGGCTGGCCACGCGCTGGGCGATCAGGTTGCTGTCAGCCTGTTGCCCGACGCGCACCACAACGTCGAATCGTTCGAGCACCGGATCGACCACGCGCTCGGTCAGCTCCAGCTCCACGGTCAGGTCCGGATACTGTGCGTAGAGGAAGCCGAGGTGCGGCACGACGTGCCGCCGCGCAAACGCCGGAAGGCACGCCACGCGCAGCCGGCCGCTAACGCCCTGCTCCAGCGCCGTCACCGCATCGCGCGTTTCGTTGAGTTCCTGGAGGATGCGCGCGGCCCGCTGGTAGAGGAGATCGCCCGCCTCCGTGCGGACCAGCGCCCGCGTGGAGCGCGTGAACAGCGCCACGCCCATTTCCCGCTCCAGCACATCGATCTGGCGCGATACCGACGACGCCACCTGCCCGCGCCGCCGCGCGACGGCCGAGAAGCTCCCTTCGCGCGCCACATCGACGAAGACGGCCAGGTTCTCAGCAAAGCGAATGAATTCCATTTGTGCGCTCCCCGCAAAGGCATTACGCGTCCGGCTTGACTTTCCACCGCAAACCGACAGGAATAGTATCAACATCCCAGACCAGAGAGGCAAGTCTTTGCGAAACGCGCAAAGCATGCAGCCTCCGTCATCCGGATTGTCGAAACCCTACTGGAAGGCACCGCAATGGAGACAACTTACCTCTCAGCCGCCCTGCGCTCGATGCGCGGGCGCCCCCGCCGCATGCTGGCCGCCGCGCTCCTCATGTGCGCAACCGGGCACGTCATGGCCGACGACTGGCCGGCCAAGACGGTCACGATCATCGTGCCCTATGCGGCGGGCGGCACCGTCGACAAGGTCGCACGGCAGGTGCAGGATGGCCTGCACACCCGCCTGGCGCAAACCGTCGTGGTAGATAACCGCGCGGGCGCCGGCGGCACCATCGGCACCGGCCAGATTGCCCGGAGCCCTGCGGATGGCTACACGCTCGGCATGGTGTTCGATTCTTTCGCCACCGAATCCCACATCTATCCGAAACTGCCCTATGTCGCGAAGCGTGACCTGACGGGCGTGTCGTATATGGTCCGCTCCCCGATGGTGCTCGTGGTGCCGGCCAGTTCGCCCTACCAGACCCTTCAGGATTACGTCAACGCCACGCGTACGCCGAAGAAGGTCTCGTACGCGTCGGTGGGCGCCGGGAGTTCGAACCAACTTGTGGCGGAAGCGTTCTTCGAAGCCGCCGGCACCAGCGGCATTCACACCCCCTACAAGGGTGGCGGGCCCGCGATCAACGACCTGCTGGGCGCCCACGTGGACTCGATGATCGCCAGCCTGCCGCTGATCCTGCCTTACGTGCAGGCCGGCAAGCTGCGCGCGCTGGCGGTAACCTCTCCGCAGCGCGACGCCCGTCTGCCCGAGGTGCCCGCCGTAGCGGAACGCTACAAGGGCTTCGAAGCCTACTCGTGGGTGGCGATGATCGCGCCGGCCAAGACTCCGCCCGCCGTGCTGGAGAAACTGTCCGCGGCGGTGACCGCCACGCTGCGCGACCCGGCCATCGCCAAGCAGTTGAGCGCCGGCGGCTTCGAGATCGTGGCCGGCAATGCCGCCCAGACCAACAAGCTGATCCAGGACGAGTCCGCGCGCTGGGGTCGCCTGATCAAGGCCCGCAACATCACACTCGAATAGATGCCGCCGTCATGAATCCTTTCGTCTATCAGTCCCGCCCGCAGCGCGTGGTCTTCGGCGCGGGCTCGCTGGCCCGACTGCCTGAGGAAGCCGATGCGCTCGGCGTCAAGCGCGTGCTCGTGCTCTGCACGCCCGGGCAACGGGCACTCGCGGAGCGGGCCAGCGCGTTGCTGGGTGACCGCAGCGCGGGCATCTTCGATGGCGCCGTCATGCACGTGCCCGTGGAACAAGCCCGCAAGGCGCRCACCGTGGCGGCGGAGTGTGGCGCCGACTGCGCGCTGGCCATCGGCGGAGGATCGACGATCGGCCTCGGGAAGGCGATTGCGCTGGAGTCCGCRCTGCCGGTCATCGCTGTGCCCACCACCTACGCCGGCTCGGARGCSACGCCGATCTACGGCCTGACCGACGCCGGCCTGAAGCGCACCGGACGCGATGCCCGTGTCCTGCCGCGCACGGTCATCTACGATCCGGAGTTGTCACTGCGCCTGCCGCGCATGGTCAGCGTGACCAGCGGCATCAATGCCATCGCCCATGCAGCCGAAGGCCTCTATGCTGGCGATCGCAATCCGGTCAGCGACTGGATGTCGCGCGAAGGTATCGCGGCGCTGGGTCGTGCGCTGCCAGTCATTGCGCGGGAAGGTGGTGAGGACGGTGCGGAAAGGCTCGCCGCACGTGGCGATGCGCTCTATGGGGCGTGGCTGTGCGGGGCCGTGCTTGGCAGCGTCACGGCAGGGTTGCACCACAAGCTGTGTCATACGCTGGGCGGCACCTTCAACCTGCCGCATGCAGAAGTCCATACGATTGTGCTGCCGCATGCGCTGGCCTACAACGCCCCTGCCGCGCCGGCCGCCATGGAGGCCATCGCTCGTGCGCTGGGCGCCACCGATGGCAACGCGCCGGCGGCGGTCTTCGACCTCGCCGCCTCGCTCGGCGCCCCTACCGCGCTGCGCGATATCGGGTTGAAGGAAGAGGATCTGGAGCGGGCATGCGAACTGGCCCTGCAGAATCAGTACCCGAATCCGCGACCATTGGAAGCGTCTGGCATCCGTACCCTCCTGCGCGACGCCTTCCTGGGCAGTCGTCCGACGCTTCCCCAGGGAAGCTGAACGATTAACCCTGTGCTGGCGGCGCAGCTGTCGAGCCGCGTACCACCAGTTCCGGCCGCAATTCGATGACGACGGTGGCAGTCTGTGGCTTGTCGATCCGGCGCAGCAGCAGTTCGGCCGCCTGTTCGCCCATGTCATGGACCGGGATGCGGATGGTTGTCAGCGGCGGCGTCAGTGCATCGACAAAAGGCATGTCGTTGTGGCCGACCACCGAGACGTTCTCCGGACAGCGCAAGCCGCGCTCGCGCAGAAAGTCGTAGCAACCCATGGCCACGAGGTCATTGCCGGCGGCAATGGCGGTCAGGTCGGGCAGCGATTCGAACAACTGGTCACAGGCCCTGCGGCCGGCCTCCCGGGTATAGCTCTCCGCCTCGACGACGGCATACGCGCCGCGCCGCAACCGATGGCGTTTGACCGCCTGCATGAAGCCTTCCCGGCGCAACTGTCCCGTGGAGGTACTCGCGGGACCGGCAATGTGACCGATGCTGCGGTGACCGAGCGATACCAGATGATCGACCGTCAGCGCCATCGCCAGCTGGCTGTCGCTGACCACGCAGGACGCCCGGCCGGTATGCTCGCCGCGATTCACCATGACCACCGGAATGCCGAGCTGGAAGCAGTAGTCGAGCAAGGGATCGTCGCGTTCCGCCGTGGCCAGCACCAGCCCTTCCACCTGCCTGGCCAGCAACTGATCGATCACGAAACGCTGCCTGAGGCGCTCCACGCCGGCATTGACGACGATCGGCACATAGCCGTGCCGGCCAAGAACGGCCTCGATCCCCGCCAGGATGGGCGGGAACACCGGATTCGCGATGTCCGGCAGCACCACGCCGATCAGCCCCGAGCGTTGCGTGCGCAACCCCGCCGCGATGCGGTTCGGGCGGAACCCGCGCAATTCGGCCAGCTTCAGGATCCGTGTGGCCACTTCTTCGGCCACCAGATGGCGCGTGGCGGGATTCATCACGCGAGACACCGTCGAATAGTGGACATCGACCTCGGCGGCGAGGTCCTTGATGGTCACGCGTTTGCGCTCGGACATGGGCAGGCAGACGCCACGTTGGCTGTTGGAATGCGCCATTCTAGCGCCTGCCGCCCCGGCGCCGCTTATTCCCCTGCCCGCACGCCGGACTGTTTCACCACAGGCGCCAGCTTGCCAATTTCGGCCTGGATATAGCTGGAAAACTCCTGCGGCGTGCTGGCGCGCGCCTCGGCCCCCTGGGCCGCCAGCCGCTCGCGCACATCGGGAGACGCCAGCGCCTTGCCGATCTCGGCATTCACCGCCTGAATCACCTCCTTCGGCGTGCCGGCCGGCGCCAGGACGCCGAACCACGAATCGAACGCATAGCCGGGCAGCCCCGCCTCCGCCACGGTCGGCACATCGGGCAACGCGCCTGCGCGTGCTGGCGTGGTCACCGCCAGCGCACGCAACTTGCCTTGCTTGACAAACGGCAGGGCCGATACAGTCGGCGCGAACATCATGTCGCCGCGCCCCGCCATCACGTCGGTCAGGGCTTCGCCGGTACCCTTGAACGGAATGTGCACGATGTCGATGCCCGCCCGCATTTTGAACATCTCACCACTCAGGTGCGTAGAACTGCCCGAACCGGCGGAATCGAAGTTCAGGGTGCCCGGCTTGGCCTTCGCGGCAGCCACGATATCGCGCATCGACTTGTACGGACTGGCGGCGTTGACCACCAGCACGTTGGGCACCGAGGCGACCAGCGACACCGGCGCGAAGTCCTTGAGCGTGTCGTAGCCCAACTTCGGATAGAGCGTGGCGTTGATGGCATGGCCCACGGAGACCAGGATCAGCGTGTAGCCATCGGGCGGCGACTTGGCAACCGTGGTGGCGCCCAGCGTGCCGCCGGCGCCGGGCCGGTTGTCCACCATCACCTGCCATTGGCCGCCCTCCCCAATCTTTGCGCCGATAATGCGCGCCAGGATATCGGTGGCACTGCCCGCCGAGAACGGCACGATCAGCCGGATCGGCTTGACGGGATACTGGGGTTGCGCGATGACGGTGTACGGCAGCCCAAGCGCCGCGATCAGTCCAAGGGCCGCAATGGGGCGGAAAAACTGTCGTCTCATGGTTGTCTCCTCACGATGCAATGGCGTGCGCGGATGTCAGAAAAAGTGCCGCATGCCGAGCGCAAAGGTCTGCGGATCGGCACCGGCGCTGACACCGAGCTCGTTGATGGCGAAGTCGTAGATCGCGTTTTTCTTGTTATTGATGCGGCTGTAGTACGCGTAGAGTGCGGTGCGCTTCGATAGCGGATAGTCGTAGCCCACCGTGAACTGCATGGCATTGGTTTCCGAACCGCTGCGGAAGAATCCGATCGTGTCCGTGGACGATCCCGTGCCGTTGGCGGCATAGGCCACCCCCACCCGCACGCTGCCGGTCCCAAGCTTCTGCACCAGCGATGCGTAGTACCCGTTGCGCTGCAGGTCGCCCGTATCGGTGCGGTAGTGCAGGTGCTCATAGAGCGCGGCCAGGCGCGTGCCCGGGAACAGCTGGTAGGCCAGCGCGACCTTCAGCGCATCGTCATTGCGCCCGGCCGCCTGGTAGTGCGAGTGAACTTCGTAGGCGACGGTCGCCCCCAGCGGGCCGCGCTCGTAGACCAGTGCGGCGGAGTACAGCGCCGGATTGCGCGGCACCGTCGTCTTCTCTTCCGGCAATCCCCAGCCGAGCCAGAGGCTGGCACCCCCCAGCTGCGGCGAGCGGTACTGGATGATGTTCTTCTGGCGCCGGTCGAACGAACTCGTGTCCTGGACGTTGTCGGAGCTGGAGGTCGAGCCATTGCCGATCAGCGCCATATAGCCGGCCGTGGTCGGGTAGTACGGATCGTAGCCAGCGGTCGACTCTGTATAGGGCGTCTGCCAGTGGCCCATGAACAGCAGCCCGTAGTCGCCCTGCAGGCCCACGCGCGTATTGCGGCCTGCGATCTGGCCCTGCCCGGTGTCCAGCGAGACGTTGCTCTCGATCTGCCACACGGCCTGGAGCGAGCCGCCCAGGTGCTCCACGCCCCGAAAGCCGAATACCGACCGGTTGTTGGTCTGCCGCACCGTACTGCCCAGCTTTGTCCCGTCCGTCGCCGTGCTGGCCCGCGAGTACTCGATGGCCGTGTTGAGCCGCCCGTATATCGTCACGCTGTCTTCCGCCATCGCTTCCCGGGCGATGACGGTGGACATCAGGGCCAGCGGAATCACATGACGTCGCCTGAAAACTCTCTGCATCTGGGTCTCCTCGTGTTGTTATGAAGTGGATGATTGCAAACGTTTGCAGAAGCGCAACAAAAAATCAGGGCCTGGCGGTGGCCGTGGCCGGATACGGCATGGCCAGCAACAGCATCGCGGGCCGGTTAGACGGATTGCTCACCTCGCGGGCCTCCCCAGGCGCCAGCCGGACCGAATCGAACTGCCCCAGCGTCACAGTCTCCTCCGGCGTGCGGATGCAGACCTCGCCTTCCAGCACGACGTAGTGCTTCTCCATCGGCGAGGCGTCGAGCGACGTATGGCCGCCCGGCAGGATGATCGACACGCCCATCCACAGCGCATCGGAAGGCCCCGCCTCGTGGCCTTGCAGCCGCAGACAGTGCATACCTTGATGATTGGCCGGATGGTAGGCCGGCGCCTGGGCGAAGCGGGTCGTATTCATGGCGTCAGCACCACGCGTTCGGTGGCGCCTTGCAGCACGGCGCGATAGGCGTCCCGTGCGTTGGACAGCGCGTACGTGTAGTCGGGCAGCACCGGGAACGGCTTCAGCGCGCCGGCGGCGAACATCGGCGCCAGCGCATCGAGGATCTTCGCGCAGGCTTCGCTATCCAGGGCCAGCGTATCCACGCCCACAAAGGTGTGCTGGCCACGATAGAACGCGAAGATGTCGAACGGCACCGGCTTTTCAATCGTCGAGATGAAGACCTGCGTGGCGCCAATCGCCATGGCCAGGTTCGCCTGCTCGAAATAGGGGCTGCCCACCGTGTTGTAGACGATGTCCGCGCCATGCCCGTCGGTTTCCTCACGCACGACGGCTGAGATGGTTTCCCGGCTGGCATCGATCATGCGCACCGTTCCGCTCGTGTGGCCACGGTACGGCTCGGCGCCGCGCTCGACAGCGAACACGCGTGCGCCCAGCGCGGTCGCGATCTGGATCGTGGCCTGGCCGACCTTGCCGTTGCCGCCGCAAACGAGCACCGTGCTGCCGGCGCCAGGCATCCCTGCGCGGCGCAGGCCCTCATACGCGGTGATGAACGGTACACCGACGGCACCGGCTTCCAGCAACGACAGCGTCGCCGGCTTCTCGCGCACGGCGTTCACGCCGATGCGCAAGTACTTGCCATGCGTGCCGTCGCGACGGATGCCAAGCTCGCCGCCACTGCCCCAGACCTGCCGGCCAATCCATTCCGAAGGGCCGTCGATCACAACGCCCGCGTAGTCCCGGCCCGGCGTGCGCGGCCATACGGCATGCGGCATCATCCCGAGCGTGGCCTTCACGTCGCTGGGATTCACCCCGGCGCTGGCGACTTCGATGATGCACTGGCCCGGGCCAGCCTCGGGGCGCGGCAGGCCGGTCAATGCGAGTTCGAGCGTGTCGATGCTGGGGGCTTTCTGATGAACCTGGATGGTATTCATGGTGATATCGAATGCTGTGTGCGGTGAATGGTGATGTCAGGCGTCGCGCAGGCCCAGCACGGTGCGGGCCTCTGATGAAGAAGCGATTTCTCCTCCAAGTGACTTGACGATGTCGCGCGCCTTGGCCACCAGCGCGGCATTGTTCGGGGCGAGTACGCCCTTCTCCAGATAGATGTTGTCCTCAAGCCCCACCCGTACATGGCCGCCCGCGAGCCAGGCCTGCGCGACGATCGGGAACTCGGCACGGCCAATGCCGAACGCAGACCAGTGCGCGCCCTGCGGCAGCATATTGCGGGCGTAGAAGATGGTTTCCGGGGTCGGGGCGAAACCGTACTTCACGCCCAGCACGAAGGTCCAGAGGCCGGGGCCGTCCAGCACGCCCTCGCGGATGAAATCGAGCGCCATGTTCAGATCGCCGGAATCGAAGATCTCCAGCTCCGGCATCACGCCGGCGCTGCGGATCACGCCGGCCATCTTGCGCACGTTGGCCGGCGTATTCATGACAACGTCGCCGCCCGAGTTCATCGTGTTCAGGTCGAGGGAACAGACATCCGGGCGCAGCGCCGCGATGTGTTCCACCCGCTTGAGCGGATGCAGCAGCGTCGTGCCGGGGGCCGCCACGCGTGGCTCGTTCTCATCGGGCACGAAACGGCCACCGGGCCCTGTGGTGAGGTTGATGATCAGGCTCCGGTGCTTCGCGCGAATCCTGTCGATGACATCGGCGTAGTAGTCGAGCGACATCGACGGTCGGCCGGTTTCCGGATCCCGCACATGGATATGGGCGGCGGCGGCGCCCGCTTCCGCCGCTTCGAGCGCGGCATCGGCTATCTGGGCGGGCGTGACGGGAAGCCCCGGATGCTGTTCGGGCGTGACGATGTTGCCGGTCACAGCGCAGGTGATGATCGTCTTGCGTGCGTGCATGGGTCAGTTGGGAAATAGATGGGAGAAAGGAGATCAGCCGAGCTGGCGCCCACCGTCGACGACGATCGTGGTGCCTGTAGCGAAACGCAGCGAGGTAGCGCAAGCGACGATCGCGTCCGCCACGTCCTGCGCCTGGCCGATACGGCGCAGCGGCGTGGTGCTTGCCGCGCGGTCATTGAAGCTGCTGTCGCGGCCCGGCACGAAGCCCGTGTCGACGACGCCCGGGGAAACGTTGAGCACGCGGATGGCCGGAGCCAACGCGCGACCGAGCGACATCGCCATGACATCCAGTCCGGCCTTTACGGCGCAGTACGCCACGTTGCTGCCTTGTCCGGTGCGCCCCGCGATCGATCCCACGTTGACGATCAGGCCGTCGCCATTAGCGCGCAGCAGCGGCGCGAACGCCCGAATCGCCGCGAACTGGCCGCGCCAGTTGATGGCGAACATCTCGTCGATCAGGGCATCGTCAAGGGCGTCGAGATCCCCATGCGGAATCGCACGCGTGAAGCCTGACGTATTCACGAGAATGTCTGCGCGGCCGTAGTGGTGATGCACATCCTCGGCAAGCTGACGCAGCGTGGCGCTGTCACCGACTTCCGCGCGTGCCGCCAAATGGTTGCCCGCAGGCAACGCCTTCACGGCGCTTGCCGTGCGGTCCATGTCGCGCCCGGTCAGCACGACACTGGCACCGATATCGGCCAGCGCCCTGCCCGCCGCGAATCCGATGCCGCCGGTGCCGCCGATAATCACGGCAACCTTGCCGGAGAGAGATGAAGTCTTCATGGTTTGGTTGTGAGTTGGGGGAGGATTGGGTCGTCAGTCGATCGGTGGTTTCGGGAACGTTTGCTCGCCGGGTTCGAGCGCGAAATCGAACGCCATCGTGTAGAACGGCGCCGGCAGGTCGCCCCAAGGGCTGCGGCCGGCTTCGACCAGCCGGAACGCGCCCACGAGCTGGCGATGCACGCCGAACGTGACATCGGTTTCGAGGATGTCGGAATCGTCGGCAAACACCTGCGTCACCAGGGTGCGATAGCCCGGTGAGGCTACGATGAAATGAATATGCGCGGGACGGTAGGGATGCCGGTGCTGCGCGGCCAGCAGCTTGCCCACAGGACCATCGGTCGGCACCGGATAGCCCGCAGGCCGCACCGTGCGGAAGTGGTAGCCACCGTCGGCATCGGTGTGGAACAGGCCGCGCAGGTTGCGATCGGGTTGCGTCGGGTCCTGGTTGTCGTAGAGGCCAACCGGCGACGCTTGCCAGACCTCCACGATCGCGCCCGGTAACGGCGAGCCATCCGTGGCGCGAACCGTGCCGCTGACAAACAGCGGCAAGCCCGGTGCATCATCCTGGACCACGCAGTCGCCGCATGCGTAGTGCGGCGCGTGAGCGCGATAGAACGGGCCCAGCAACGCGCCGGGCGTGCGCCCTTCCGTCGTGCCGTTGTTCATCGTGGTGACCAGCGTGGACAGGCCAAGCACATCGGCCGCGAGCACAACTTCGTTGTTCGTGGCGTGTGTGGCGTGCCCAAGCGCGGCGATGAATTCGAGCCCGAACTCGAACTCCGCGTCGGTCGGCCGGACTTCGCGCAGGAAGTCGTGCAGGTGCTTCACCAGCGCTGCCATCACCGTCCGCAGGCGGGGGTCTTCCGTCTGGGCCATGGCCTGCCTGACCACTTCCGTGACCGACGATTCATTATCGATCAGGCGCAACGCGCCGACGGGCTTCTGGGCTGGGGTGGACTGTGGGGTTTCCATGCCGTCTTCTCCTTTATGCAAACGTTTGCATTATGGGCGGTTTCAGGCGAATGGCAAGCCGCGGATGGGCGAACAGGAGTTAGCCAAAAATCACTTATTGGACGAAAAACGAGGCGAATCAAGAGGATAGAGGGTCGATCCGTGGTAACCCTAGGGCTCCTCCGGCGGTGGCTGGTGCGCCGCCGTCAGAAGCGATAGCCGAGCCCCGCGAGGAACATATCCGTATCCCGGCTGTAYCCCGTCAGGGTTCGGTTCCATGACAGCCGTGCCAGCCAGTGATCGCCGAGCCGGTAGCTTGTCGACAGCGTAAACAGGCCAGACCAATGGGACGGTGAGGGGTCCGCGCCGGGGCCGCTGACACGGAGGCTGGTAGCGTAATAAGGACCGGCACCGAAACCGAGCGTCAGCCGGTCTCCCAGGAAGGCCCCGGATACCCAGGCCTGCGTCGCCACGCCGCGGCGCCGGACYGACCTGGCGCTTCCTTCGTCGAGGTAGCTGACCGTCCCTTCCACGTAGCGCCAAAGCTGGTGCCGATATTCAAGCGCGCCGCCAAAGACCATGTCCGACTCGAAATCATTGACGACGAYGCCACCCAGCATGACGGTCAGTTCGTTGGGCGTGGCGTCTTTGCCCCGGTGAGCCGAWCCCACGACCGGCCCTGGCAGGTTGTCGCGGTCGAGTTGATAGCCCACGCCCAGCAGAACCGTGTTGGAATTGAAGCCCGACGCCTGCCACGTCCGGTTGAAGCGTACCTGCAACATCCAGGGGCCACCGACGTACCAGCTGGCCGCCGCGCTGGCCAACACCCCGACGCCGTGCTTGTTTTCGTAGCTGCCATCGGGCTGGTGGCTGGTGGTGTCGAAATAGAGATAAGGGCCGGCGCCCAGCGAGAGCGCCAGCCGCCTGTCCAGCGCCAGGTAACGCCACCAGAGTTGGGCGCTGTGCCCGTCGCGATGATGGCCGGTGATATGGCCCTCGTTCAGGTAGGTATAGCTGGCGTACCAGTGCTCCGTCAGGTTTTGCTGATAGACGTAGGCATAGGCGTAGCTACGGTCGTCCTCAGTCTGGATCGGCGGGTTGGTATAGAAGCCGCCGAGCAGCAGCACCTCCTGCCCATATGCGGCAATGGATGCCAGCGCCAGTAGTCCGGCGGCGAGGAGCGTCAACCAATGACAACGGGCGCGGGGCATCGATCTCCGCCTTGAGCAGGGGTGAACTCGAATTATCTTAGCAACGGAAAATGAAAACCCCCAAGGCAAGCAGCAGACGCGCCGTGCAGATCCGCCCCGAGGACACCYTGGTCGCATGTTTGGTTTGGGGCACATGCCAATGACGGTCAACGTCTTTTCGGCGGCTTCTGCCGCCTCCGCCAGCCACCTGACAGGACACCGTGCTGAGGCATAATCGCCTGCACCGCATGCGCACCGCACCGCGATGCCGGCATCTGGCACGGCTACCCAAACAGGCAGCGTCTACACTTGGTGTGGTAAAAACGCATGTATCAACATCATCCATGACGGACTCTGACGCTGGCACTGGAAATCCTGAACCGGCGTCAGGTGAGGATTCCGGGCGTCCTCCGCTGGCGGTCCAGGCCATCGAGCGCATCGCACTTCGCAGTGGCATACCAAGGGAAATTGTCCGACAGGAGTTCTGGAGTGCATGGGACGCATTGCTGTCCGATGCGAAGTGCAAGGACTATGTTCTACTCTTCGCGGAGAAGAGAGTGCTGGAAGTCCTTCGGCGCAAATACGTACCGCAGTCGTCGCTCGATCGGCGGCCCGATTCGCCTGGCGCATAATCCCTGGCGCCACTTGCCAAACCGCACGTCAACGGGAAAACATGTCAAAGACCAACAAGAAGCAGTACCTGAAAGCACTCAACCGACGCCTGAAGAAGGAAACGGCCGGCAAGATCGACGCCGAGTTTGTCTTCTACCCTCTCGGCGCCAAGCCGAAGGACGCGACCGGCGTGACGGCCAGCGCCCAAGCAGACGAGAGCACGCTCGCCATCATGGAAGCGGTTCAGGCCCGCGTATTTGCCAAGTTCGAGGACGGCGCCGTCCGAAGCTGAACGTCGCCGAGGCGAAGGACCAGACGGTGCTCCCCGTCCTCCAACTGCACGCGCACGGCGCCGTTGACACAGGGGATGGGCAAGTCATCCAGCATTGCGGCCGACACTGGATCGTTGGCACCCCTTCGCTCCACGCGAATATCGTAGTGGCCGGCACCCAGTGCGATGGTGGCCTGGAAGCCCGGCCAGCTTGCGGGAATCCGTGGCGCGATTAGCAGCCAGGCGCCCTCCCGCCGGATGCCGAGGATGCCCTCGACGCCTGCCCGCACCATCCATCCCGCCGCCCCGGTGTACCACGTCCAGCCGCCACGGCCGACGTGGGGGGCGACCGAATAGACGTCGGCCGCCACCACATAAGGCTCCACCTTGTAGCGGTCCGTTGCCTGGGGCGTCAGCGCATGGTGAATCGGGTTGAGCATCGAGAACAGTTCGACGGCAGTGTCCGCGTCCCCCAGCTCCGCAAAGGCCAGGACGCTCCACATCGCGGCGTGACTGTACTGACCACCGTTCTCGCGGACACCGGGCGGGTAAGCCCGGAGATAGCCGGGGTCGTCCACGCCCCCGTCAAATGGCGGCGAGAACAGCAGCGCTAGCCCTTCGTCGCGGCGGACAAGCCGCTGGTCGAGCGACGCCATGGCCATCGCGCTTCGGGCAGGGTCGCCCACGCCAGACAGCACCGACCAGGACTGGGCGATGGCATCGATCCGGCAGGCCTCGCTGTCCTTCGAGCCCAGCGGCGTGCCGTTATCGTAGGTGGCCCGGCGGTACCACGCGCCATCCCAGCCATGCTGTTCCAGCGCCTCGCGCAGTGCCAGCCCATGGGCCCGCCATCTGGCGGCACGGTCGGCATCGCGCGCGTCAGCCAGCAGGGCGAACAGCGCGATAGTGCGGGCGAGCAACCATCCCAGCCAGACGCTCTCGCCCTTGCCGCCAGCGCCTACCAGATTCATCCCGTCGTTCCAGTCACCTCCACCAATCAGCGGCAGGCCGTGCTCGCCTGTCAGGCCGATGCAGCGGTCAATGCCGCGCGCACAGTGCTCGAACAGCGACGCGCTGGCCTCAGCCACCATGGGCTGGAAGAACAGGTCRTGGTCGCCGGCAGCCAGTGCCGGCCCGTCAAGGAAGGGGATGCGCTCGTCCAGCACCGCGGCATCATCCGCCCCCATCACATAGGTCGCCGTGGCGAAGGCCAGCCAGACGCAGTCGTCCGAAATCCGCGTGCGSACGCCCTGCCCGGAATGCGGTAGCCACCAGTGCTGGACGTCGCCTGGCTCGAACTGCCGCGCGGCGGCGCGCAGCAGATGGCGCCGCGTCTCGGCGGGGCGGGCGAAGGTGAGCGCCATGGTGTCCTGCAACTGGTCGCGAAACCCGTAGGCGCCGCTGGCCTGATAAAACGCCGAACGGGCCCGGACGCGACAGGCGAGCGTCTGGTAGAGCAACCATCCATTGAGCATGATGTCCATCGCGCGATCCGGCGTCTTGACCTGCACCGCGCCGAGCAGATCCGTCCATTGCGCCGTCACGGCCGCGAGCGTGCTGTCGAGATTCTCGGCGCGATAGCGGGCGATCAAGGCGCGGGCCTCATCGGCGCCGGCGCATTGCCCGAGCAGCACGGCCACCTCGGTGGATTCGCCCGGCGCGAGCGAGACATGACACTGGAGGGCCGCACAAGGATCCATCCCCGCGCCGGCCGCGCCGGAAAGCGATGCCGAGCCGGCGGGGGCRACCAGCGCCGCCGGGCGGCCGAGCGTGCCGCGATAGCCAATAAACTCGCTTCGGTCGGCTGTCCAGCTCGTCGTGGTCCCGACCAGACAGGCGAACGCGACCCGGCCGGGAAACGCGAGATTCCAGGGGTTCYGCGCCAGCATCGCGCCGCTTTCCGCATCGAACTCGGTCACGATGTAAGGGCCCGAGGCGCCGCGCGACAGGCCGAGGACCCAATCGACATAGGCCGTCACGGACAGCTGCCGATGCTCCCCGGAGAGATTGCGCAGCGTCATCCGCGAGATCTTCACCGGGTCATCGACCGGCACATACTGCAGCAGCTCCAGCCCGATGCCGTGCGCCACGTGTGAAAATCGACTGTATCCAAAGCCATGACAGGCGATGTACTTGCCGCCATCACGCACCGGCTGCGCGGTGGCTGTCCAGACCTCGCCCGACGCCAGGTCGCGCACGTAGATGGCCTCCCCTGCCGGGTCCGAGACGGCGTCGTTGGACCATGGCGTCAACTGGTTCTCCCGGCTGTTGACGGACCACGTATAGCCGCTGCCCTCGGTCGACACCTGGAAGCCAAAGCCGTCATTGGCAATGACATTGATCCATGGCGCCGGCGTGGTGGAGCCGTCCTCCAGGATCACGACGTACTCCCGGCCATCCCGGGCGAAGCCACCCAAACCGTTGAAGAACTCGAGCGAGGCCCGATCGTACGAGGTRCTTGCAACGGCAGGCGGCCACCGGGACGGCGGCGGCGTAAGCGGCAACGTTGGCGGCGGTGCCCACGCCGGATCGGGAATCCGTGCAAGCTGGTCGGCAATCGCGCCCCGGCGTGCAATCAGCGCCACGCGTGCGACGGACTGCAGCAACGCACGCGCCTCGCCGGTCATCAGGTCGGCGCGCAGCGCGTAGACCGCCCCCTGGGCGAACTCCTCGCCCAGACGCGGCCGCGACTGGCTGCTGCGTACCGCTGTGTCRATGGCGACCTGCAGGTCCTGCACATACGACGAGGCATGCTCGTTCACGATRACGAGATCGACGCCGAGCCGCTTCATGCGCCAGTACTCATGCGCACGCAGCAACTGGCGAACCTGCGCGATATCGTCGATCTCGTCGATACGCAACAGAACGATCGGCAGGTCGCCAGAGATGGCGTGCGGCCACAGYCCGGACTGRAGGCCAGCGCCGCGCGCGATCGCCCCGGATGGCGCCCTGAGGCGGCGGTCCGCGTACAGGATGGCTGCCGCCAGCCGCTGGAAGTCCGCAGCCTCGTTCGACTTGATATCCAGATGACGCAGCTGGACCTGCGCCTGCGTCCATGCGAGGGTCCGGGCGCGGTCGAAGGCGCTGCGATCGTGGTGCTTGTCGATCAGATCGAGCAGCTCGGCGCGCGACGCCGCCACGACGGTCCAGAACGCCACGCGCGCCACCCCACCGGGGGCGATGCGCACCTGCTGCCGCAGCGAAAAGATGGGATCCAGCACCGTGCCTGTCGTATTCGAGAGCGGCCCGCCGTCCTGCACTGCGCGCGCCGTCATGATGGTCCGACCCCGCCCCAGGAAGCGCGCCCGGTCGGACTCATACTCCGGGTCGGCACAGACGTCCCCCTCCACCACCGCGAAATGCGCGGCCCAGATCTGCGGATCGGTTTGCGAGCGGGGCCGGCGGGTCGCGATCAGTGCGCCGAACTCGGCCAGATACTCGGTCTGGATGAACAGCCGGGAGAACGCCGGATGCGCGACGTCCGCCGCCTGCGCCGAGAGCGCCAGCCCGGCGTAGGAGGTCAACGTGATCTCGCGGGTTCGGCGACCACTGTTGGACAGCGACGCGCGCCGCACCTCGCCGTCGTCCTCGCCCGATACCAGCACGTCGAGCGTGGTGGTCAGCGCGCCATCGCGCCGATGGAACGCCGCGCGATCCTCGACGAACAGCACCTCGTTGTCCTCGCCAACATCRTCGCTGCCGGGGATCCACGCGCCGGCGCACCAGACCCGTCCGTCCTCGTTGTCGCGCAGGAAGATGAACGACCCATCTTCATCGCAGGTGGCGTCCTCCCGCCACCGGGTGACCGACAGGTCGCGCCAATGGCTGTAGCCGGCCCCCGCTGCCGTCAGCATGACGGTGTAGCGCCCGTTCGAGAGCAGATGGGTGACAGGTGGCCCGACGACCGCACCAGGCATCCGCCTGGCCGTCGAATCCTGGACCGTGGGGGCAATCGCCGAAGCCTTGACGTCCTCGGCACGCGGCGGCGCGATCGCCACATTGCGCGGAATGCGCTCCTGCAGCAGCAGTTCGGTCGCCTGGACCATCGGCTCCTGATGGAAGCGCTCGCGCATGACGCCGTGCAGCAGCGTGTTGGCGAGCGCGACAATGCTCATGCCCTGGTGGTGGGCCATGAAGGCCCGCACGATGGCGTGATCCTGGTTCTCCGGCAAGCGCGAACGCGTGAAGTCGATGGCTTCGTAGAAGCCGTACCGAGCCAGCGCGCCGATGCGCATGAGATCCCTGAAGTTGCGCAGCGCTTCGGGCGGGTCAACCATGGCGGCGAGCGCGGCGGCGTACGGCGCAATCACCACGTTCTCGGCAAGMCCCCGCTTCAGGCCGAGGCCTGGCACGCCGAAGTTCGAATACTGGTACGTGAACTCGAGATCGCGCGCGTTGTACGCGGACTCCGAGATGCCCCAGGGAATGCTCAGCGAGCGACCGTAGGTGCGCTGGCGCTCGACCACCAGCCAGCTGGTCTGTTCGAGCAGGCTGCCCTTCGGCGCACGCATCACCAGTGACGGCATCAGGTATTCGAACATGGAGCCGGACCACGAGATCAGCGCCGAACCGTTGCCGAGCGGTGTGGCGGCACGGCCCAGGCGGAACCAGTGCCGCGTGGGCACATCCCCTTTTGCGATGGCGAACAGGCTGGCCAGTCGCGCCTCCGAGGCGAGCAGGTCGTAGCAGCTGGTGTCGAGCCGGTTATCGTCCATCGCAAAGCCGATCGACAACAGCTTGCGTTCCCCGTTGAACAGGAAGGAAAAATCCATGGACATCGCCATCTCGCGCGCTTCGCTGGCGAGCGCGAGAAGCCGGACAGCCACGTCTGGCGACGCGGCGGCAAGCGCCGCGCCATCGCGCTCATGTTCTACCGCCCGTCTGGACAGGGCGCCGAGCCAGAACGAGAGGTCACCCAGCGCGTCATTGCCGGCGGCCGGGCGCATGTCCGCGCAGAGCCGCGTGGCGTGGTCGGCCAGCCGCCGCAGCGTGGGCATCAACGTGGCCATCCGCTGCGCGCCGTGCAGATGATCGTCGATCTCGTTCAGCAACGCCTCGACCTCGCGGCCCTGCTCGCTGCCTGCCTGCAGCAAACTCCCCAGTGCCTCATGGGCCAGCGTGACGCTGTCCTGCATGCCCTTGCGTGTCTCCGGCGCCTCCGTCGCAGCGGCGGGCGTGCGCGCCCAGCCTTCGCAGGCGTTGGCCAGCACGATGAGATGGCCGGCCAGATTGCCGCTGTCGACGGACGACACATAGGCGGGCGTGAGCGCACGGAGGTCCTGGGTGCCATACCAGTTGAAGAAGTGTCCGCGATAGCGCGACAGCCGTCGCAGCGCGTCAAACGTGGCCTCGAGCCGCGCCACCGTTTCGGTCGTCCCCGCCCAGCCAAAGTCGTGCGCGGCCACGGCGGACAGCAGGTACAGGCCGATATTGGTCGGGGAAGTCCGGTTCGCCACGACCTGCCGGGGGCTCTCCTGCACGTTGTCCGGGGGCAGCATGTTGTCCGCCGGCGTGACGAAGACCTCGAAGTAGCGCCACGTGCGACGCGCGATCCGGCGCAGTTCTCCCGCTTCCTCCTCGGACAGCGTAAGCCGGGGCGCAGCGCGCGTCGCACGGCTGGCCCACAGCGCGAGCGCCGGCGCGGCGAGCCACAGCAAGACAAACGGCGTCACYAGCGGCCAGCCGGATGGCGCGACACCGATCGTGATGGCAGCCACCACCACGGTCAGCAGGACCCCGCCCAGCATGCGACGGTAGAACCCCGCGAGATCGAGCCGGGGATTGCGCTTCGACTGCGCGGCAGTCGTCCATTCGAGCAAGTGGCGCCGCGTGCGGAGCAGCCGCGTCAGTGTCCGGACGATGGCGTCGCCGGTGCTCCAAGCCTGGTCCGGCAGGAACGCCACGGTGAACAGGATCTGCATGGCGGCGGTGCGCAGATCGGCCAGCCGCATCGCCGCGTGGCTGCGCCATCGCACCGCCGTGTGATGGGGGCGCAGCGAAAGCAGGCCCGGCAGCAGGATCGGGATGCTGATGGCGGCCAGCACCAGCAGCGTGGCATGCAGGTTGAGCGGCGCGGGCGCGAGCCAGCTCGTCGCGAGCGCCGCCAGCTGGCAGAGCGGCAGGACCGAGCGACGCAGGTTGTCGAACATCTTCATGCGGCCTACGGCGGGCACCGCATCGCGCCCGGCATGGTGTCCGAAGATCCAGCCGAGGAGTTGCCAGTCGCCGCGCGTCCAGCGGTGCTGCCGCTTGGCGGCCACGTCATGGCGCGCGGGAAATTCCTCGACCACCTCGATATCCGACGCCAGGCCCGTACGCGCGAACATGCCTTCGAGCAGGTCGTGGCTGAGCACGGTGTTATCGGCGATCCGGCCGGACAGTGCCGCCTCGAAGGCGTCGACGTCGTAGATGCCTTTGCCGACGTACGACCCTTCGTTGAACAAGTCCTGATAGACATCGGACGCTGCGGTGGCATAGGAATCGATGCCGCCCGGCGCGGAGAAGATGCGCTGGAACAACGATCCCTCCCGCCCAACCGGCAGCGACGGGGTCACCCGAGGCTGGAGGACCGCATAGCCGCCGATGACCCGCTGCAGCGCAGGGTCGAAGCGGGGCCGGTTCAACGGATGCGCGATCTTGCCGATCAGCCGCAACGCGGCGTCTCGCGGCAGGCGCGTGTCCGCATCCAGCGTAATGACATAGCGGACGTCAGCCGGTACGCGCGGCGGCGCGCCGCCCACCGGCACATAGCTGGTGTCGGTGGCGCCCCGCAACAGGCGGTTCAGCTCGTGCAGCTTGCCGCGCTTGCGCTCCCACCCCATCCAGACGCCCTCGCCCGCATTGAAGATGCGGCGCCGATGGAGCAGGAGAAAGCGGTCTCCCGCTGGCCCTGGGCCATGGCGCTCGTTGAGTAGCGCGATGGCRTCGGCGGCGACTGCGAGCAGATGCGCGTCGCCGGGCATGACCTCCTGATCGGCGTCTACGCCATCGGTCAGCAAGGCGAAACTCAAGTCGCCGCCGGCCCCGGAAAGATGGTGCACCTCCAGCCCCTCGATCTGGGCGCGCAGCTCGGGCTCGCCGGACAAYAGCGTCGGCACGGCGATCAGGGTCCGCAGGKAGCGCGGCACGCCGGCAGAAAGCGCCAGACCGGGCAGGATGACGGCCCCGAAGTGCCACGCAATCGCCCGGTTGATCAGCGCGAAGGCGACTTCGCTGGCGGGGATCAGCCAGATCAGCACAACGAGCGCGAGCAGCATGGGCCATCCGCCCGTTGCGGCCAGCGCCGGAACTCCCAGAAGCCACAACGAGATAGCGAGCAGCAGGACGGTGACCAGCAACGTCGCCCCGAGGTAGCCGCCGATGCCGAGCCGGAGATGAAAGCGGCTGAGCTGCTGCGCGACGGTGGGTCGGTATCCGATCGACGCCTCGAAGGTAGCGAGTCCGTCACCGATCAGGTGGTAGCCGGCGTCCGTCGCGCATTCGACGCGGCCGGCATCGTGCCCGATTCCAGTCGCGGCACGGGCGGCCCCTACCGCGCGGTCGGCGATCTCCAGCTCGGATAGCGTCGCGCCCCGCGCCAGGCGCTCGATGGCGCTGCGGTAAAGGTTGCGCGTCGGGAAGTCCATGAGCGCGAACGTGCTGTTCGCGCACAACACCCGGTTGACGAGGCTGACGTCCTCGAACAGCTCGGTCCAGTCGAGGTCCGAGATCAACCGCAAGCTGGTAATGACGTTGCGGACCGTGACATTGGATGCCCCTTGCCGCTGTTGGGCATGCAGTACCACGTCATCGACGGAAACGCCCTGCCGCCCGAGCCGCGCCTCCAGCCAGCCAAGGATCGGCGTGGTCACGGGGTCCTGGTCACGCAGCCGCTTGGCCAGCTGCGCGGCAAACAGCTCCGACAAGGGCAGGACGGAACGCGCCGCAATATCGGCTTCCAGCGCCGATCGGCCGCATCCCTCGACCAGTACACGGCGCGCCAGGCCATCGGCGTCGGCGCGGGCGGCGCGCCCCGCCGTCATCTGGTCAGCGAGCCGGCGCAGGTTCTCGATCAGGACAATGCGCAGCGTAATGGCGACGGCCCACAGTTCCCCGATGGTCAGCGGTGTCACGCGCTGATAGGCGGCGATAAAGCGCCGCAGCGCGATGGCATCGATATGGCTGTCGGTGTGCGCGACAAACGCCCAGGCAATGCCAAAGACGCGCGGGTAGCCGGCGAACGGTCCGTTGCTCAGCTTGGGCAGCTGGCGATAGTAGCCGGGCGGCAAGGCATCGCGAATCTCCCGGACCTGCGCTTCGACGAGGTGGTAGTTGTCGAGCAACCACTCTGCGGCGGGCACCACGCTGCGCCCCTTCTCCAATTCGGACGCACCGGCCCGGTAGGCGCGCAGCAAGACCGCCGCATTGTCCTTGAGGCGGCTCTGCAGCGTGGGGACCCTGGGCGGGCTGRCGGTCACGGTCTGCGCGGCCGCCAGGCTCTGCGCATGCTGCTCCAGCCGTTCGATGCCAAACAGTTCTCCCCGGACCGGCGCCTTGTCATGCCATGGCGACGGCGTAGGCAGAAACGAAAAAGCGTGGCGAATGGCCTCTAGCATCTATTTCCTTCGTTGAGGATGGCACCCCACGAACCTGCGACCTGGATCACCGATACGTACGGACGTTGCGCGCGCGTTCTACAGTAGAGGYATGGTCTTTTGTCCCACAGCAGGGCGAGGAGGCGCGATGTCCCCGTATGAAGCGTTACGCGATCGATTCTTCGAGGCATCGACGCGCGAAAAGGATCACAGGGCCTTGCTGGAATCGGTCGCCAGATCCACGAGTGAGAAGCTGGCTGCATATTTGCAGGCGCCGCCCGCGCTGATATCGGTCAAGCCGACCGGAGAGCCCGGTCCGAAAAGCTACGGCTTCCGTTACGTCGTCACGTTCGACGCAGGGGATGCCGTGGTGCACAGCGCCGAGGTGCCCGTCGTGATGACACTCACGCGTCACGGCTTGCACGCGAAGGTTGCCGATGGCCATGACCAACACGTGGGCGACCCCGCGCACCCCGATTGGCATGAAGTGTTCTACGACGTACTCACCATGCTGGAGAAGGACTGTCAGGCCACGGAAAGGCAATCCCAGATCTGAATGGTCGACGGGGCCGTCGTTATCGCATGGTCAACGGGGCCAGCCGCGGTACGCTGTCCCGGCGAGGCAAACGCCGCCCAACTCCYTGACGATGCTGCGCATCGGCGCGCAGGAACCGCCGTGGCARCTTGCCACCATCACGAGCTGCCCCGGCGCCATGGGGAGTCGGCGTTCCGTCAAGCCGACGCGCARGAACTTGCCACCGAGTCTTGCCCCGAGCAGCCAGCCCAGCATGCCGCCGAGCATGGCAACCCCCAGTGCGGCGATCGTGCTTTCGGCCGGACCAAACGATGTGCCGTACGCAACGGTGATGGCGACGCCGGCAATGGCGCCGGCGACAAATCCGCCCATTGCGGTTTCATCGCGGTAGGTAATCTGGCCCGTGTCGGTGCCGGGCAGGCTCTCGACGGGCTGCCGGTCTCGACGTACAAACCACGGACCATCCGGCTCCTGAGGGCCAGCCACGAGCGCGTGCAGCCGGGTCTGTGCCAGCTTGGCGGTGGCCACATCATTGAGGATGAAATATAGGAGCGTGCGCATGACTCGCCTCCGACTGTTGTTCCGCATATCTGTTGGGCCATCGGCGGCCGGAGAGCGGAACCCTGCTAAGGCGCGTCATGGCTCTAGTTTAGAGGTCCAGGCACGACAAATGCGAGCGTCCTTACAATACAGGCGCAGCGTCGTAGCAGTACACTCTGAATGCCGTCTCCCTCCCCCACATCGGCGCAAGGTCAACGATGAATCGCATCCGGTACCTGGTGAACCTGTCCTATGAGATCCTGGATCCCACAGCGGACTTTCTGTTGCGTATCGAAGCCGCAAGGACGGGACGCCAGTCCATCGTTTCCGAGCACCTCGCCATCACGCCGGAGGTGCCCGCCACGCGCTACACAGATCCAGTCCTGTGCAACCGCATGCTGCGGATTCGGGCGAACAAGGGCCATCTGGCCATCCGCTATGAGTGTGTGGTGGACATCGATCATCGACTCGACGATGGCGAATCGATACGGCAGGTCCCGGTCGCCGAACTGCCCTTTGAGGTGCTGCCCTTCCTGACGCCGAGCCGCTATTGCGAATCAGACCGCCTGATGGAGTTCGCGATGCGTGAGTTTGGCGGCATGCGCCCCGGCTACCCGCGCGTGTACGCGATCCGGGAATGGGCGCGCAACCATATCCGTTTTCTCTCGCACTCCACCAATGAACGGACGTCGGCGACCGATACGATCGTGGAGCGAACCGGCGTGTGCCGGGATTTCGCCCACCTGATGATCGCCATTTGCCGCGCGCTGAGTATGCCGGCCCGCATTTCCAGCAGCCTGGACTATGGTGCGGACCCGGCAATGGGCCCGCCGGATTTCCACGCGGTAGTTGAGGTGTACCTGTCGGGCGGCTGGTATCTGCTCGATCCCTCAGGGGTATCGATTCCGACCGGCCTGCTGCGTATTGGCACCGGCCGGGATGCCGCCGATGTTCCTTTTGCGGCGATATTCGGGAAGGTGCAGTCGGAGCGGCCCTATATCGAAATCGAGGCACTGACCGATCCGGCTGCCGGCATTGGCATGCCGCTCGCCACGCCCCGCGCCATCTCGACCTGGTAACCAGCCTTCAGCGCTGGCCGCCTTTCATGCCCTCGGTTTCCATGGCGGCGTTCCATTCCTCGTACGCCTCGATCGGTTCCATGGCGTCGTCGACGAACGCTGCCGCGCGTTCCGCCGCGGCGACACGCTCCAGTTGCGTATCGCCGGCGTCGCTATCTTCCGCCGTGGGCGGCAGCAGCATGTCTTCCAGCATTCCCCGCAACTCCACGGTGTCCCATGGCCGGCCGAGCCGGGCCTTCCTGTTCAGGTAGTGACGAACTTCSGATTCCTGCTCGGCGGTCAGTGGCAGCCCCTGGAATGTCGAGCTAAAGTCCTGATGGATCATGATGCGCCTCCCTCATCGGTCGGCTTCCGCCGATTTACTTCCGCTTGCCGACGCCGTCGTTGCCGATCCGAGAATGCACCGTTCCGATCGGGCTTGCCGGCACGGCCGGCTTCTTGGGCTGTTTGGGTTTTTTTGCTTCGCGATTGCCGCGTAGTTGGCTCTTGGCCATGAGATGCTCCCGGTGCATTGATTGCCGATTGGCAGTACCAGCATACGCTCTTACTGTGCGCTTCAGGGATATATCGGGGGAAGCCGCCCGACGGACTTAAACCGGCGAATATCGCCGTGCAGGACGCCTTGCGATATTGCCGGCGCCGACGGGCTTCAGTTCGCCCTCCCATGGCAACACGTCGAGATCGAGCACATGGTCGCCGTCGGCCGCCTTGTTGTAGAGCTGGTCGCGCAGGACCTGGCCAATGGCGATGCGGCATAGCTGTTCGCAGGTCTCACCCGTGGCGGGCTGGAGGTCGCTGTCGGGGCTGCGCACCGAAAAGGAGCGTCTTCCGGTGCCAACGAAGCTTGTAAATTGCACGCCCGCCGGGTGGTTGCCATCCCGGAAACTGACCGCCACATGGTAGGCCAGGCGCTCGACATCGGCGTTTAATGTGCAGAGGAAGCTGAATGGCAGAGTGGCACCTTGCATACTGGAATCGCCCCCTTGATTGAGAAGGTATCGGAATTTGCGACTACCTATCGACTCTACTCCTTCCCTCCCACTCGCGGCGGGTGTATTTCTCCGTAGGGAAAAACCCTCCACAAATAAAAAAAGCTCCGCATCTGCGGAGCTTTTCTACGACTGTTGCCAGTCGAGTCAGTTCAGGAGGGCTGAATCTTCGTCGCGGTCGGACCCTTGGGGCCATTGCCTTCGACGTAATTCACCTTCTGTCCTTCTTGCAGCGACTTGAAGCCATCGCCCTGGATCTCGGAGAAATGCGCGAAAAGATCATTTCCACCTGCTTCCGGCGTGATGAAACCAAAGCCCTTGGCGTCGTTAAACCACTTTACCGTACCTGTTGCCATGTCAATTCCTAAAAAATTCTCGCACGACGAAAATACCGGCGAGGCACGATACTCAAGGAAGAAACAAGGAAGGTGGCGATTCGCCAATGAACTCTGAGGTCTGCTTGATGATCCTGCAAGGACTCTTATACAGGTCATGCCGGGGCAGGTCAACCTAACTTACGAATGAATCGATGGCCGGGAGACCGATGACGTCCATTCCGAGGCGTGCCAGGGGAAAAGCCAGCCATCGGCCACCCCTGACGCGCGCTTCGCTATCCCGGCAGGCCTAGGAACACTGGCTCAAGACGCTGGACGCCGCGGCGTCGTTGCCGCGGAAATACAGCGTTGAGCCTGTGCCGGTCGGAACGGGCCTGACCATAGCGGCCGTTCCGGCGGGCGGGGTCTGGCCGGGGACAAAGACATCGAATGCCGTATCGTTGGCGTACACGTACTGGATCATGGCCGGCTGTCCGCCCGGTTGCGTCCATTTCGATCCGATGCACTGCGCGGCCGCCTTGGGCGCCATCTGGCTCTGGCCTACCTTGCTGGCATTGGCCGGCGGCGGCGGGGGAAGGGGCGCGGGCGGCGGTGGGCTGGCGCATCCGGCGGCTGCGAGCAACACAACGAGCAGGGAGTATTTCATGTTGTTGGCTCCATAGGACGTTCGCTTACTCCACCAAGATATTCAACCGTGGAAAACGCCGGTATTGGACCATGGACCACCCTGCCGCCCGCAAAGGCAGCGGGCGCCATTTCGTCGAGACACTGATCCCATTACAATGCGGCGTTTAGCCGCCACCATGGCAGCGGCTGCCGCGCGCCAGCGGCGAAGGCCGCATGCATTGAATACGAGATCCATGAATCACAGCGACACCGTCCCTTCGGAGGCCGAGTCCTCCCCCATCCATGAACCCAGGCTTTGGCGAGACAAGGGCTGGACCGCGCGGGTCATCAAGAACGAGGATGGTGACGGCTGGGCCGTCGAGATGATCCGGGATGGCAGTTCCGAGCCCGCGCTGGTCGGCCCCTGGACCATGGGCCGAAACAAGGTCGATCCGAAGCCGCTCGATGCGACAGCGCATCAGACCCTGGTGAAGACCGCTTCGGAAGTCATCCGTCGACACGAACAGCAGTTGCACGCGCAACTGAACAAGCAGGTGACCGTGGAAGTCGGCTCGGACGCGGTAACGATCCAGCTTGTCATCACGCCGGACGAGTACGAGCCATTCGGCACCCTCACGGCAGTCGGGCAGTTCGGGGACGTGCTCGCTACCGTCAAAGTGCGACCAGATTTCCGCTTGACGCGGGAAAGCGGCRCGCAGTGGGCCGCCGGGGGATTCGGCAAGATCCGGTGAAACCCTGCCGGGGTTACCCGCCGGGCGTCCGGCGGGGGTAGCTGCCCACCTCAGGCGTCAGCGATCCAGGAACGCCAGCACAGCCTGATTGAACCCCTCCACCTGTTGCAGGTTCGAGAGATGCGCGGCGTACAGTTCCACGTACCTGGCGCCCGGAATGTTCTCCGCCAGATACCGACCATCGGCGGGCGGGGTCGGGATATCGCCGGTGCCGGCAATGACCAGCGTGGGCGTGGTGATGCGCTGCACGTCGTTGCGCAGATCCGAATCGCGCACGGCCAGGCAGTTCGCCGCGTAGCCGCGGGCGTCGGTGGCACCCAACATCGTCCGCAACGTCTGCACGAGATCCGCCTGCTGCGCCGCGAAGTCCGGCGTGAGCCATTTGTCGACTACGGCGGCGGCAATCGACGCCACACCGTCACGCTCCACGGCGGCGGCACGGTTGGTCCAGTTCTCGGGCGGCCCGATATAGGCCGCCGTATTGCACAGGATCAGCTTGTCAAGGCGGTCAGCGTGGTGGACGCCCAGCCACATGCCCGTGATGCCGCCCATCGACAGCCCGCAGAAATGCACGCGTTGCAGGCCCAGATGGTCGAGCAGCGCGATGACGTCGCCGCCCAGTTGCGCGATGCTGTACGGTCCCTCGGTAACGGACGACTGCCCGTGGCCGCGCGTGTCGTAGCGCAGCACCCGGAAACGCTGCGTCAGCGCAGCGATCTGCGGCTGCCACATATCGAGGCTGGTACCCAGGGAGTTCGACAGCACCAGCACGGGCAGGCTCTCATCGCCATCGAACCGGTAATGGAGCTTGACGCCCGCAAGGTCAGCAAAAGGCATGGCGGTCTCCGGGGCTCAGTTCTGGGCGATGGCAGAGGCGTGCTGCGCCAGCGCGGTCACCTTCATTTCCATGTACGGATACAGCGGCAGGCCAGTCAGCAGCGTGTGCAGTTCGTCGGCATCCTTGACGTCAAAGATGCTCACGTTCGCGTAGAGGCCAGCCACGCGCCACAGGTGGCGCCACTTGCCGTCGCGTTGCAGTTGCTGGGAGTACGCCTTCTCTTCCGCCTTGATCTTGTCGGCGACAACCGGGTCGAGCGTTTGGGGAATACGAACAGTCATTTCGACCATGAACAGCATGGTGGGCTCCTAGTGAAGAGAGAGGAATCAGGTAGTGGCAACGGGCGTCACGGGCGACCCCATCGCGCCGGGCAGCCGCAGCGGCGGCGCCGACAGGAAGAACCGGTGGCGACCCTCGGCGCGCAGCCAGGCGGCCAGGTCGCGCAGGTACCAGAGTTCGCCGAGCGGCAGGCCGAGCTTGAACAGGCAGTGATGATGCAGCGGCAGCATCGGCACGGGGCCCTGCTCCGCCGGCACGGGCCGCGCCGGATAGCGCTCGACGGCGTAATTGTCGGCCGCGATCGCGGCAATGCCGGAATCGGTGATCCACTGCAGCAGCTTGTCGTCGCGCCCGTCCAGCGCGCAGCAGCTCTGATGCAACAGTTCGGCATCGGGCTCGCCAGCCATCTCGACCAGCATCTCGGCGAATCCGGTGCGAAGCACGAGGATGTCGCCACTGCCAACCTCGATGCCATCGGCGTCGATCACGCGCATCAGGTCGTCGTAGCCGACCGTCCGGCATTCGCGGCCGTAGTGTTCGGCCAGATCGACCAGCACGCCGCGCGCCTGAATGCCGTGCGCCGCGAGGGTCTCGATGCCGAGCGCGTCGGCATGGCTGTGGTCGTGCCCGCAGGGATGGGCCGCGAAGTGGTCGGCTTCAGCATAGTCAACCGGACCGACGATATCGGCATTCGGCCGGAAACCGTTGTAGTAGACGCGTTCGGCCACCCCATCGCCATCGGCATCGAACAGCGCGCCCACGTGGGCCAGTGAATCCCACTGCGTGGAGTACTGCATGGATAGCAGCACCTGGTCGTCGCTGAGCACGTCCAGCGCGCGCGGATCGACCTTGGCCAGCGGGAAGTTCACGTAGGCCACGTCGTCACGGAAAGTGGGACGCAGCACGGGCGGATGCCGGCGCGGGTTCAGCACATTCCCGCCGGGGAGGTCCAGCGGCAGGGACAGGCAGAACGTCCGGCCGCTTTGAATCTCCTGCGCGGCGGCACGCACGCGCGCCGCCGTGATCAGGTTCAGGCGGCCGAGCTGGTCGTCCTCACCGAAGTCGCCCCAGTTGGCGCCWTCGGGCCGTTGCTTCCATCGCTTCATACCTACGCCTTCGTTCAGATATGACGGACGCCGTCCAGATAGGCCTTGCGCCACCGCACGATCTTTACCTCGGCGAACAGCGCGGCCTTGTGGAACGGATCGGCTTCGATAAAGGCCTGCGCAGCCTCGCGCGTCTCCACGTCGACGATATACAGGCCACCACCGCCATCGCTGCCGTCATCGTTGAGCTTGGCGCCGCAGGCCAGCAGCAGCGCCTTGTTGGCTTCCAGATACTCCAGGTGCACGGGCCGGTTGGCCTGCCGCACATGCTGGTGATTCGGCTTGTCGAACGTCTCGATCAGGAACGGCATGCGATTCTCTCCGYGTTGGTTGTCAGTACATCGGTCAGTGCGTCAGCATGCCCCAGGCCAGCAGCGCCACGATATAGATGGCACCSACCCAGAACATCATGATCACGGTATAGCCCATCACGTCCTTGAGCTTGAGCTTCGACAGCGCCAGCGCCGGCAGGATCCAGAACGGCTGCACGAGGTCGTTCCAGGCGTTGCCCAGCATCACCGACATCGAGGTCTGCGCCACCGAGCTGCCGATGGCCTTCGCCGCGTCGATCATGAATGGCCCCTGAATCACCCAGTGGCCACCACCCGACGGCGCGAAGAAGTTGATCACGAACGAACTCACCAGGCCCCAGAACGGCAGCGTCTGCGGCGTGGCGATATCCACGAACACGCGCGAAATGGTATCCACCAGCCCCGAGCCCGCCATGATCGCCATGATGCCGGCATAGAACGGATATTGCAGGATGATGCCTGAAATCGTCTTGATGCCCTCGTTCAGCTTGGCGACGTAGTTGGCCGGCGTGCCCAGCAGCAGCACCCCGATGAACAGGATCAGGAAGTTGATCAGGTTCAGGTCCAGCGTGCCGCCCTGTGTGAAGTACAGCACCGCGTAGGCCATGCCGCACAGGCCGATGACCAGGCTCAGCAGGCGGCTGTTGTTCATGCGCGCGGCCAGCGTGTTCTCRATGCCCATGCTGTGGCCACCGGCGGCGGCGGCACGGCCCTCCTCCGCGTCGTCCTTGATCTCCACCACATCCTTGGCRTCGCGCGGATGCAGCATSGCGTTGAGCAGCGGCAGCGTGACGATCACGGCSAGGCTSGTGAGCAGCATCGGCAGSGAGAAGATCGTGTCCTTGAGCGCCACCACGCCCATGAGCTTTTCCATCGGATGGCCCGGCGTGGAGATCAGCACGGGAATRCTGGCRGACAAGCCCAGGCCGTACATCGTGAAGCCGCTATAGGCCGACGCGATGATCAGCGGGTAGTGCACCCCCTTCACCTTGAGCGCCAGCTTGCGGGCGATGATGCCACCGATCACGAGGCCGAAGCCCCAGTTCAGGTAGCTACCGATACCGCCGACCAGCGTCGCCACGATGATGGCCCCGCGCGGCGTATGCACGCGCGCGACGATGCTGTTCAGGAAACGATCGACCAGCGGCGCGGTGGCCAGCACATAGCCCATGGCCAGGATCACGGCCATTTGCGTGGTGAACGAGAGCAGGTTCCAGAACCCCTTGCCCCAGTTCAGGATGATCGTGTTGGCGGCCTGTCCCTCGACCAGCATCGCCATCACCATGGAGAGCAGCGTCAGGCCAATCGCAAACACGAAGGGGTCCGGCAAATACCGGCGCATCAGTTCTGTAAAGAACCCGGCAACCTTGTTCAAGGCAAGTCTCCTGAAATCCGAAATGACCACATATCGAACTTGCGTTCTATATGCGAACGTCTAGTTAGCTTGGATCGGAGGGTAAGACTTTGTCTTTGGCAATGTCAACGCAATAAATTGCTCGATTACCCGCCCACAACACAACAATTCGATATTGCACCGCAGCAGATCCGCGCGCCAATTCACAGGTCGTTGCGCCCTGTGCGCAGGGGCTTCGCATATTGCAATGCACCAATGGTCTTTCACGGCTGAAAGGTTCATGGCCGGTATCCGCACAGAACGGTGGCGCCRGCAGACAAGCCATCTCGTGGTGTATCGTTGGCGGCCATAGCGCCCCGGCGTCCGGGAGCGCAGCCCGCATCACGGAGACCGTCTTGGCTACTGCTTCTGCGCCGATTCCCCACAGCATTTTTGAAGTCTCGGGCGATGCCGTCGTCCCTACCGAACTGTCGCGCGGCCCCTGGCATCCCGGCGCCCAGCACGGCGGCGCACCGGGCGGGTTGCTGGCCTCGATGGCGGACCGCGCCATGGCGCAGGAGCCGGGTTGGTCGATGGTTCGCCTCACGCTCGAATTCGTGCGGCCGGTTCCCGTGGCACCGTTGCGCGCGGTGGTCGAACCGCAACCGGGCGGGTCGGTGCGGCGCGTGCGGCTGGCGCTGTCGCACGAGGGCGTACCGGTCGTCTACGGCACGGCGGTCTATATCCGCGAGCGTGCGCTCGACCTCCAGTCGTCCCCCCAGTCTCCGTCCCTCCCCCCGCCCGATGCGTGCCACACGCCCATCCTCATCCCGGGCATGCAGCCGCAGACCTCGTTCCACTACACCGCCATGGAGAGCCGCGTGGCGACCGGCACGGTCACGGCCCCCGGCCCTGCCGCCGTATGGTTCCGCCTGGCGGTGCCGCTGGTGGCCGACTGGCCAGTCACGCCAGCAGCCCGCGCGGTAGCTGCAGCGGACTTCGGCAATGGCATCAGCTGGGCCGTGCCGCTGGATCGCTTCGCGTTCGCGAATGCCGACCTGACGATGTACCTGCACCGGCTGCCACGCGGGGAATGGGTCGCGGCCGACTCGACGACCACGGTGCAGGAGAGCGGCATCGGCCTGACCCGCACGACGCTGCATGACGAGCACGGCGTCATCGGTGTCGCGCAGCAGGGACTGATCTTCAAGCCGCGCGACGCGCGCTAGTCGCGCCCGGCTCCGCCCCACCCTATCGGGTTTTCCCCGTTGACATGACCTGCCCGGCGACATACATTGGCCGGGCAGATCTAGATAAGAGACCATCTGTAAGATGGTCTCTTAGCGCGTGCAGTTTGCTGCGGCCTCTTACAGAACCAAAAAAAGGAGACCGCCGTGCAAACCTCTGCCATCAAGCTTCGTGGCATCGATGATGTCATCGCCTTCATAGATTCCTGTCCTGGCATACGTGGCCGCGCCGGCGTGGTGTGGTGGCTTGCCCTCGGCGGACTCTTCCTTGACGCTTTCTCCAATTCCGCACTGAGCGCCGGCCTTGGGCCGATGACGCGCAATTTGCAGCTCGCCCCGGCGCAGGTGGCGCTGCTGACCTCGTTCGCCTCATGGGTCGCCATCGTCTTCAACCCGTTGGGCGGCTGGATGGCCGACCGCTGGGGCCGCGTGCGCCCGCTGATCCTGGCCAAGGTGCTGGCCGTGGTGGGCGCGCTGCTGGTGGTGTTCGCGCCCGGCTTCGATGTAATCCTGGTCGGCCGGTTCTTCGTCGGCGCGGCGTACGGCATCGACTTCGCCATCGCCATGGCCGTGCTGGCCGAATTCACGCCGGTCAAGCTCAAGAGCCGCCTCAATACCTGGCAAGGCATGTGGTACACGGCGGTCTGCTCCAACCTGCTGCTGGCGCTGCTGTTCCATTCCTGGAATGTGGGCGATACGATCTGGCGCTATTCGGTGGCCGCCACCGCCATCTTCGGCGTCCTCATCCTGGTGCTGCAACTGCTGTTCCTGGTCGAAAGCCCGATCTGGCTGGCCCGCAAGGAACGGCTGGACGCCGCCGCGCGCGCCATGACGCGCATCTATGGCCGCGCCTTCATGGCTGCCGCGCCGTCCGAGCGCATTCCCGTGACCAACCAGGCCCGTCGCGGCCTGGCCAACGTGCTGCTGATCTTCCGTGGCGTCTACCTGCCTCGCACCATCCTCGCCTCCACGGTGCAGATCGGCCAGTCGATCCAGTACTTTGCGATTGGCTGGTACCTGCCGCTGATCAGCGCCGCGCTGTTCGGCAAGGACTTCGTCTACGCCACCATCGGCGCGCTCGTGTTCAATGTCTGCGGCATCTTCGGCGGCTTCCTGTCGCCGCTGATCGGCCGCAAGCTCGGCCTGCGCCGTGCCTCGGCGTTCGGCTTCGCCGCCGTCTTCGTGATGCTGCTGGTGCTCGGCCTGTTCAACGGCAAGATGCCGATGTGGGTCGCCGTGGTCGTGCCGTCGCTGTTCATCCTGTTCCACTCGGGCGGCCCCGGCGCGAACGGCAAGAGCCTGTCCTCGCTGTCTTTCCGCAGCGAACTGCGCGCGGGCGCCAACGGCATCATCGGCGCACTCGGCTCCATCGGCGCCGCGCTGGGCCTGCTGGTGTTCCCCCTGTTCCGCGCCCAGTACGGGCTGGAAACCACCTTCCTGATCCTCTCCGTGGTACCCCTCATCGCCAGCATCATCTGCTTCACGATCCGCTGGGACCCCACGCGTACCACCATCAACCCCGACAACGAAGCCGATGCCCCGCAGTTCGCACGCGATGCGCGCGAGGGGGCCGGCTTCCTGCAACCCGTGATCGAGAAATCGCAGTCATGACCCAGAACAGGAACGTCATCCTCGCCATCGACGAGGGCACGTCCGGCACCCGCGCCGCCGTGGTGGCCGCCGATGGCCACGTCTCATGCCTGGAATACACCACGCTGCAAGTGGATTCGCCGCGCCCCGGCGTGGTCGAGCAGGACGCCAATGTCCTGCTGGAGAAGACGCTGGCGGTGTGCCGGGCCACGCTGGCGCAGGCTGCGCGCGATCACCTCAACGTGGTGGCGCTCGCCATCGCCACGCAGCGCGCCACGGCCGTGCTGTGGGACACGCAGACCGGCCGCGCGCTGGTGCCGGCCATGGTCTGGCAGGACACGCGCTACGCCCCGGACCTGCACGAACTGGCGGCCACGTGGGACCCGCGCCTGCGTCCTGTCGTCGGCCGGCCTGCCGGCGTGCGTTCGCCCTACCTCTGGGCGGCGCGGCACCTGCGCGAGACGCCTGCCGTGGCCGAGGCATGGGCCGCGCGCCGGCTGGCCTTCGGCACGGTGGATAGCTGGCTGCTCTGGCACCTCTCCACCGAGCGCGCCTGCGTGACCACGCCGACGAACGCCACCTCGTGCAGCGCCTACATGCTCGGCGAGCACCGCTACCTCACGGACTGGACCGATGCGCTCGGCTTCCCCCGCGAGCTGCTGCCCGAACTGCGGCAGGACGCCGATGACTTCGGCCGCACGCGCGCCGACCTGATCGGTATCGACGTGCCCATCCTCGCCTGTGCCGGCGACCAGCTTGCCGGCGCCATCGGGCTGGGCTGCCTCGATGCGGGGCAGTCGATGTGCCTGCACGGCACCGGCAGCTTCGTGGACCTGATGGTCGGCCCCGCCCTGCCGGCGCGCAGCGGCGAATCGGACAGCACGCTGACGATGACCGCGCGCCGCCATCRGGGCGTCTCCCACTACTCKGTGGAGACCTTCGTGGCCACCACCGGCTCCGCGCTGAATTGGGTCTGCAACAAGCTGCACTGGTTCGAAGACGCCCGGCAGATCAGCGCGCTGGCGGCCACGGTGCCCTCGTCGGGCGGCGTCACGTTCATCCCAGCCCTGACCGGCCTGCGCGTGCCGCAGATGCAGCCCGAGGCCCGCGCCGCACTGAACGGCGTGTCGATGGCCACCACGCAGGCCGAGATCGCCCACGCCATCCTCGCCGGCATCGCCCATTCCGTGGCGTCCTGCATCGAGGCCAACCGCGACATCGCCGGCGTGCCCGTCTCCAGCCTCGTGGTGGGCGGCGGCCTCTCCGGCAGCGACGCGCTGCTCCAGATGCAGGCCGACCTCACCGGCCTGCCGATCCATCGCATGCAGGAGACGGACCGCGCCAGCCTGCGCGGCATCGCCTTCCTGGCCGGCGCGTCGGGCCTGCTGTGGGACTCCCTGCAGCAAGCCCGCACCACCACCGCGCCGGACGCCGTGTTCACCCCGGCCATCGGCGATGACGAGCGCGCCGCGCGGCGCGCGCTCTGGCACGCCCGCGTGGCGTCCGAACTCAATCACGTGGACGCGTTTGCGTCGCATTAATCAGGAGAAGCGATCAACATGATGGGTCTGCCATCCCGAAGCGCGAGCCGCGAACGCGCCGCCATGACCAGTACCGAGCCGCTGCGGCTCGACCGCAGGTCGCAACTGGACCGYCTGGGCAGCGAGGCRTTCGACATCCTCATCGTCGGCGGCGGGGTCACCGGCGCCTATGCGGCGCTGGACGCCAGCCTGCGCGGCTACCGCGTGGCGCTGGTCGAGAAGAACGATTTCGCCTCGGGCACCTCGTCCAAGTCGTCGAAGATGGTGCACGGCGGGCTGCGCTACATCGAGCAGGGCAACCTGAGCCTGGTGCGCCATTCGCTGCTCGAGCGCCAGCGCCTGCGCCGCAACGCGCGCCACCTCGTGCAGCGCCTGCCGTTCCTGTTCCCCGTGATGGAGCGCGACGGCGTGTTCGACAAGCGGCTCGCCAAAGCCTTCGAAAGCCTGCTGTGGACCTACGACCTGGCCGGCGGCTGGCGCGAGGGCATCCTGCACCAGAAGCTGAGCAAGGCCGAGGTCCTGTCGCACTGCCCCACCTTCAACCCCGAGCACCTGACCGGCGGCTTCCTGTATTTCGATGCGCGCGTCGATGATGCGCGACTGACGCTGAACATCGCGCGCACCGCCGCCTTCCATGGCGCGGCCGTGGCTAACCACGCGCAGGTCATGGAGATCACGCGCGACGGCCACGGCAAGGTCGACGGCGCCATCGTTCACGCCGGTGAGCAGGAAATCCGCGTGCGTGCGGGCGTGGTCATCATGGCCACCGGCGTGTGGCTGCGCGACTGGACCGGCCGCAAGCGCGGCGAGCCCAAGACGCTGCACATCCGCCCCGCCAAGGGCGTGCACGTGGCCATTCCCTGGCTCAAGATCCGCAACGACTGCACGGTGACGATTCCCGTRCCSGGRCGCAGCCGCCGCGCCACCATCACGCGCTGGGGCAAYGTGTCCTACCTCGGGACCACYGACGAGGACTACGAAGGCGACCTCGACAACGTGATGTGCACCCGCCAAGAACTCGACTTCCTGCTCGAAGGGGCGCGTTCGGCGCTGAAGACAGACCTTCAGCCCGAGGACGTGGTGGGCAGCATCGCCGGATGCCGGCCGCTGGTGGCGCCACCGGGCGGCAAGACGCTTGAAATCAAGCGCAACCACGAGATCCATATCGCCGATGACGGGCTGGTGACCATCGTCGGCGGCAAGCTGACCACCTCGCGCCATATGGCCGAGCAGACCATCGACGCCGCGCAGCGCGTCATCGGCAAGCGCGGCAAGTGCCGCACCAAGAGCGCCTACCTGCTCGGCGCCGCCGGCTACGACGCGCAGGCCATCGTGGCGTCGGGCGGGATGTCGGCACACCTGGGCGAACGGTACGGCACGGAGGCGCGCTTTGTCAGCGACATCCTCCAGGCCGATGACACGCTTGCGCGGCCCATTGTCGATGGCCTGCCCCACACCGAAGCGGAAGTCGTCTACGCGGTGCGCCACGAGCTGGCCGGCACCGTGGATGACGTGCTGTCGCGCCGCATGCGTGCCCGCCTGATGGCGCGCGATGCCTCCGCCCACGCGGCGCCGCGCGTGGGCCAGATCCTCCAGGCCGAACTCGGGTTGTCCGAGTCGGCCGTCGCCCGGCAGGTCAGCGACTACCTGGCCGCCGTGGCTCTCGAAAAATCCGTCCTCATGGGAGAAGCAGCATGATCAGCAAGGAAGCCATCAAGCGCGGTTACAACCGTGGCAACTACGTCGTGGGCGCGCATACGCCGCCGGGCTACGCAGCCACCATCACCGAGACCCCGGACGCCCCCGGCCTGCAGCGCGACGCCCTGCCGCTCAGCGACGCCACGCTGGCCGCGCTGCGCCTGGTGGCCGATGCCGTCCTGACCAGCACCGGCGATGTGGTGACGTGGACGCGCGACTGGTGGGCGGGCTCGATGATGACCGAGACCGGCGGAAAGCCCGCCACGCCGCGCGGCGTGATCGTGCGCGTGTCCACCGTCGAGCAGGTGCAGGCCGTGATGCGCATCGCCCACGCCAGCGCCGTGCCGGTCACGGTGTCCGCCGGTCGCAGCAACGTGACCGGCGCCGCACTGCCGGTACGCGGCGGCATCGTGCTGGACGTCTGCGAGCTGAACAAGCTGCTCGGCTTCGACAAGAACAGCCAGATCGTGGAAGTCGAGGCCGGCATGTTCGGCGACATCTTCGAGCAGACCATCCAGCAGGAATACGGCATGACGATGGGCCACTGGCCGTCGTCGTACGCCATCAGCACGGTGGGCGGCTGGGTGGCCTGCCGCGGCGCGGGGCAGCTCTCCACCCGCTACGGCAAGATCGAGGACATGGTCTTCGGCATGGACGTGGTGCTGGCCGATGGCCGCCTCATCACCGTGGGCGGCTACTCGCGCGCGGCGCTGGGGCCGGACCTGCAGCAGCTGTTCATCGGCTCGGAAGGCACGCTGGGAGTGATCGTGCGCGTGCGGCTCAAGCTGCACCGCCTGCCCGACTACGGCCGCGCCATCGCCTATGGCTTCAAGAGCTTCGCCATCGGCCTGGAGGCGTGCCGCGAGATCATGCAGCGCGGCGCCAACCCGGCGGCGCTGCGGCTCTATGACGCCCTGGAGAGCGGCGTGCAGTTCGGCCTGCCCGACACCAACGTGCTGCTGGTGGCCGACGAAGGCGCCCAGGATATGGTCGATGCCGTGATGGCGATCAGCGAGCGGGTCTGCGTGGAATTGGGCGACAAGCTCGATGACAAGGCCATCTTCGAACGCTGGCTCGATACGCGCTACCTGACCGGCAAGAGCGCCGAAGGCTTCAAGCGCAGCCCCGGCTTCGTGGCCGATACGCTCGAGATGTCCGGGCCGTGGGCCGACCTGCCCGCGATCTACGACGACGTGGTGGCCGCCATCAACGCGGTGCCGGGCACGCTGGCCGGCTCCGCGCACCAGTCGCACGCCTACGTGGACGGCGCCTGCCTGTACTTCTCGCTGCGGGGCGAGGTTGCGGTGGAAGACCGCCAGACGTGGTATCGCGCCGCCTGGGATGCCGCCAACGCGGTGCTGATCCAATACAATGCGGCCCTCAGCCACCATCACGGCATCGGGCTGCTGCGCGCGCCGTATATGGCATCGTCGCTGGACACCGCGTTCCCGGTGCTGGTGGCGGTCAAGCAGGCGCTGGATCCGCAGAACATCCTCAACCCCGGGAAGCTCGGCCTGAGCGACGTGCTTTCCCACGAAGCGAAGTAACCCCATGGACAGGTCCCTCGGCGCCCGCCTGACGCGCCACCCGGTCATCGCCACGCTCTACGGCGCGGAGCAGGTCGATGCGTTTGTCGACAGCGAGGCCGAAGTCTCGATCGTGGCCAACGTGGAGCTGCGCAAGCTGCAGCCCGTGATTGCCACGCTGACCCGCGCCGGCAAGTACGTCATCGTCAACATCGATAGCTGCGAAGGGCTGTCGCAGGACAAGGGTGGCGTGGATTACCTGGCGGACATCGGGGTGACCAGTCTGGTGTCCACGCGCGTGGCCACCATCCAGCGCGCCAACCGCGCCGGCATGGTGACRATGCAGAAGGTCTTCGTGACCGACCGCTCGACRTGGCCACGCAGCGTGAAGGCACTGGAGCAGAGCGACCCCAACCTGGTGCAGCTGATGCCGGCGCCAATGCTGKSCCACCTCCCCGAGGCGGACCGCAAGGCGCTGCCGCCCATCGTCACKTCCGGCTTTGTCTGCAACGAGGCCGATATCCGCAGCGCGCTCGCGCATGGCGCGGTGGCGGTCTCGACCAGCGACCGCAAGCTCTGGAATCTGGAAGGGAAAAAGCTGAAGTCCTAGGTCCTACAGCTGCGAGGCCAGCAGCGAACTCAACCCATCGGCCAGCTTTTCGCGCCACGGCCGGTTGGACCATGCTTCCAGCGATACCGGCCGGGACMGGGCCAGGTCGTCCTCGAATATCCGCGTCTGTTCCGCCGCGAAGTCCCGATCGAGGATATTGAGCGTGGCCTCGTCGTTCAGGCGGAAGGAGCGATTGTCGAAGTTGGTCGAGCCGACCGACACCAGGAAGCCGTCCACGATCATCACCTTGCAGTGGTACATCGTGGGCGCGTACTCGGCGATCAGCGCGCCGGCCGCCAGCGGCTCGCCCCATTGGGCCCGCGACGCCGAGCGAGAGGTTTCCGAGTCGATATGCTCGCCCGGCACGATGATGCGAACCTTGACGCCCCGCTTGAGCGCGGCCAACAGCGCCTTCCGCGTCAGGTCGTCGGGCACGAAGTACGCCGCCGACAAGTCGATGGTGCGCGTGGCGGCGGTGATGGCGAGCAGGTACATCAGCGCCATGTTCTCGCTCCCGCCGGTGGGGGAGCTGCTGAACATCTGCGCCATGCCCTTGCCCACGTCCGGCAGCGCCGGGAAATACCCCGGGCCGTGGGGCACTTCGCCGCTCACCTTGATCCAGTTGTCGAGAAAGACCGACTGCATCTGGGCCACCACGGGGCCTTCGACCTGGAAGTGCGTGTCGCGCCAGTGCTGGGGATCCTGGGCGTGGCCGGTCCATTCCGGCGCAATGCCCACGCCGCCGGTGAAACCGATCCTGCCATCGACGATCAGGAGCTTCCTGTGCGTCCGGTTGTTGAGCTTGCCGAGCGTGTACCAGTGAACCGGGTGATAGCGCTGCAACGCCACACCGGCTTTCGACATGATGTCCAGCACGGCGGCGTCCACCTTCTGGCTGCCCACCCAATCCAGCAGGACGTGCACCTTCACGCCCGCCTGCGCCCGCTCGGCCAGCGCCTGCGCGAAGGCCCGGCCAATGTCGCCGGACCAGTAGATATATGACTCGAAGGTAATCGTCCGCTGCGCCGCGCGAATGGCGCCCAGCATCGCGGGGAAGATCTCGTCGCCATTCCTCAGCACGCGGTAGGCGTTGCCGCCGACCACTGGCGGACCGAGCAGGACGCTCAGTTCCCGGGAAAACTGCGGGTCCTCGGTCGCATAGAGCCGTTCCAGCCGATGCTCGATGCGCTTCTCCGCGCCGAACAGGTTGTAGGCCACCAAGCCGAAGAGCGCGGTAAGGATGACGGCAAGCAGCACATACCACGTGGTCCGGGCCCTTCCATGAGCGTGGCGCATCGGCTGRCTTCCTCTTATCGGTGAGACGGCGCTTTTCGAATATGAAGTGTGAACGAGTTTTGGGCGATTGCAGCCCCCGGATGTGTGGCCGATCGCCAACGGCCCTTCCTTGCAAATGCGAATCACTATCATTTATACTCCGCCGCTTCGTCTGATTCGTCTTTTGCCGTCATCCTGGCCGTGCTGCGCGACCCCGCCCATCCCCCGTTGTTTGCTGCATTGCTGCGCCATTACGACGAATTGGTCGATCACGTCCGCCGCCGCTTTGGCGACCGCCACTTTGCCCGCGACGTGCTCCAGGACGTCTGCGTCCAGTTGCTCGAACGGCCGCCCGCCGGCGAGGTGGCCCAGCCGCTCGCCTTCCTCCGGCACGTCTCCACCCATCGCGCGATTGACCGTTACCGCGCCGAATCCACCCGCCAGACCCATGCCGATGCCTGGCAGGCCGACGCCGCCGGCATCGCCGTATCGAGCCCGGACGTCGCCGAGGCCATCGCCCACCGTCAGGCCGTAGACCGGCTCGAGCAGTGCATTGCCGCCCTGCCGCCACGCTGCCAGGAGGTGTTTATCCTGCATCGGCTCCATGAGCTGCCGCAGCAGGACGTGGCGCTAAGATTGGGCATCTCGCGGGGCATGGTGGCGCGCCATATGGCCCGGGCCATGGCACTATTGGCGCCCGAACTGCAAGCCCTGGGCGCCCCGCCGCGCCCGGAAACTGCCGCGCCGGCCCCGTCATCGTGAGGACCCCTCCCCTGCCCATGCCCGATTCCCGCACGCCGCCGGGCGACCCGCTGTCTCCCTACCAGCAGGCGCTGCGCGAGCGATTTCCGTCCGTGGAAGCCATCACGGCCGCCGCCACTGCGCGCCGCCGCAGGCAACACCGTGTGCGCGCCGGTGCCGCCGCCGCGCTGGTGGTGCTGGCCGCCGGCACGTGGCTGGCCGATCCCGCCTATCGCACCGAGTCCCTGAGCGCCGAGGCCGGGCCGCGCACCGTTCAACTGGCCGATGGCAGCCGCGTCACGCTGGACCAGCACACCCGCCTGACCGTGCAGTGGCGCCTGCGCACCCGCGCACTGGCGCTGGATGCGGGCGAAGCGGTGTTCACCGTGGCCCATGGCCCGCGTGCGTTCCTCGTCACGGCGGGCCAGACCCGGGTGCGCGACATCGGCACAGTGTTCGACGTCCAGCGGCTGCCGCAGCGCACGCGCGTGGTGGTGCTGGAAGGCGCGGTGGAAGTCGAGGCCGGTGGCCACGTGCGGCAGCTGCGCGCCAGCCAGCGCGTRGACGTAGCACCGGACGGCCAGCCCGGCGACACCGTGACCGTGGACGCCGWGCGCGCCCTGGCCTGGCAGCGCGGCAAGTTCTCGTTCGATGGGGCGACGCTGGCCGACGCCATCGCCGAGATGCAGCCGCACTCGCGGCACGCCCTCGTCATCGACGATCCACGCGTGGCCCAACTGCGGCTGTCCGGCGAATTCGACCGCGACCAGGTGGCGGCCATCCTGCAGTTGCTGCCGGGCATCCTGCCGGTAACGGTGCGCCAGGCGGCCGACGGCACCGTGCATCTGGGCGCGCGGCAACGGTCCTGATGACTAACTGAGCCTCATCTGAAATTTTTTTTTCGCGTGGAGGTGTACAAACACGCGGCGGCGCACGGCAACTCCATGAACAGGCCGAATGGATCGGCCCGCCATCAGGAGCTTTCGTGATTTTCACCGTTCGACGCCGGCCTGCCGCCCGCGCCTCCCGCCTTGCCGTGCGGCCGTTTGCGGCGCTGGTTCCCCTGCTCGCGGCGATGCTTGCCGCCGGCGCGATTGCACAGGGCGTGGCCCGYCCCATCGACATTCCCGCCCAGCCGCTGGCCCAGTCGCTGGCCGCGCTGGCGCGTCAGTCCGACACCCAGATCCTGTTTGCCACGACCCTGGCCGATGGCCTGCGCGCCCCGGCCGTGCGCGGCACGCTGACCGTGGAAGACGCCCTCGCCCGCATGCTCGCCGGCTCCGGCCTCCATGTGGTCAGCAACGGGCCGCGCACCTTTACCGTSGTCCAGGCGCCCGCCGACGCCAGCGCCGGCGCCGCCACGTTGCCGCTGATCACGGTACGGGCCGATGTCGCGGACCTCTCGGCCAATGCCGATGGCGTGGTGCCCCGCCGCGCGAGCGGCGCCAAGACCAACACGCCGCTGATCGACGTTCCGCAGACCATCAACGTGGTCACGCGCGAGCAGATGGACGAACAAGGCGTGCAGAGCGTGATGCAGGCGCTGCAATACACGCCCGGCGTGGTCAACCAGTATGGCGACACCGACCTGCGCTACGACTGGCTGGCCGTGCGCGGGTTCGTGCCGYTGCGCTACCTGGACGGCCTGCGCCTGCCCTACGGCGCGCGCGGCTATTCGCAGCCCCGCATCGACCCCTACACGCTGGAGAGCATCGAGGTGCTCAAAGGGCCCGCGTCGGTCCTCTACGGGCAGAGCTCCCCGGGCGGGCTGCTGAACATGGTCAGCAARCTGCCGCAGGCGCAGACCTCGCGCGAGGTGGTCTTGCAGGCCGGCAGCCACGACCGCCTGCAGGGCGCGTTCGACCTGACCGGCCCGATCGATGAAGACGGCAAGCTGCTGTATCGCGTGGTGGGGCTGGCCCGCGACACCAACACCGAAATCGACTATATCGACGAGCGCCGCGTGCTGGTGGCGCCCAGCCTGACGTGGCGGCCCAGCACGGACACCTCGCTGACGCTGATGGCGCAGTACCAGAAGATTCGCTCGGACGGCGGCGGCGCGCCGCCTGCCCTGCCCGCCGCCGGCACGCTGCTGCCCAACCCGAACGGCAGCATCCCGACCAACCGCTTTATCGGCGAGCCCGCCTACGACAAGTTCGAGAGCGAGCAGATGATGTTCGGCTACAAGTTCGCGCATCGCGCCAACGAGACGTGGCAGTTCCGCCAGAGCGCGCGCTACAGCTATATCGATACCGATACGCAGCGCGTGCAGGGGCTGTCCATGAATCCGGACCTGCGCACGGAAAACCGCTACGGCTGGGCGTTCCCGGAGCGCAGCGGCGTGTTCTCGATCGACAATCAGGCGGAGGCGAGCTTCCGCACCGGGCCCGTCCAGCACACCCTGCTGCTGGGGGTGGACTACCAGTACGAGGACGCGCGCTACGAGGAATCGCAACTCGTAGCGGTGCGCGCGCTCGACGTGTTCAACCCGGTGTACGGCGCCCCCATCACCCGGCCGCCGCTGGGCACGCGCGTGGACCAGACCCGCCAGCAGGTGGGCGGCTATGTGCAGGACAGCCTCGCCATCGACCGCTGGACCTTTCTGCTGAGCGGCCGCTACGACTGGGCCGGCAGCAACACCGACACCCTGACCGCCCAGACCGGCAACACGCTGAACACGCGCCAGAGCGACAATGCCTTCACGGGCCGCACCGGCGTGGTCTACCAGTTCGACAGCGGCTTCGCGCCCTACGCCAGCTTTGCCACGTCGTTCCAGCCGCAGGCGGGCACGGGGCGCACCGGCACGCCGTTCGAGCCGACGCGCGGGCGCCAGACCGAGGTGGGCGTGAAATTCCAGCCCAAGGGGGCCAATGCCTTCGTTACGCTGTCCGCCTTCGACCTGCGCCAGACCAACGTGCTCACGCCCGATCCGCTGAACACCAACTTCAATACCCAGAATGGCGAAGCGCGCGTGCGCGGCATCGAACTCGAAGGCAAGGCCAGCCTGACGCGCGGGCTGGACGTCGTAGCGTCCTATGCCTACTCCGACACCGAGGTCACCAAGGCCAACGCCAATGCACGCGGCGTGACCACGCTGGGCAACGCGCTGCCCTTCGTGCCGGAGCACCAGGCGTCCCTGTGGATGTACTACACGTTCCACGACACCCTGTTCCAGGGTCTGGGGCTGGGCGCCGGCGTGCGCTATATCGGCCGGTCGTACGGCGATGCGGCCAATGTGTATCGCGTGCCGGCCGCCACGCTGTTCGACGCCGCGTTGAGCTATGACCTCGGCAAGTCGTTCCTGCAACTGCGCGGCGTGCGCGTGGCGATCAACGCGACGAACTTGTTCGATCGTCGCTACATCAGCACATGCATTTCGGCCACGGGCTGCTATTTCGGCAGCCGCCGCACGGTGCTGGGGACCGTGAGCTACAAGTTCTGAGGACAGCCGCCGCGCCGGTGCCGCCGCCCGCCGGCAGGACACCGCCGCGGCCGCGTGCAGGCCCAGAACCCCAGCGCCGCGAGGCTGACCAGCGCGCCCAGCGCGCAAACCCCGCCCCAGCCCGCCACCGCGTAGGCCGCCGAGGTACCGAAGGCGCCCAGCGCGCTGCCCACCGCGTAGAACAGCATGTAGACGCCCACCAGCCGGCCCTGGGCGTCCGGCTGGGTATTGAGGATCAGGCTCTGGTTGGTCACGTGTAGCGCCTGCCCGCCGAGGTCGAGCAGCAGGATGCCGGGCACCAGCGCCCACAGCGAATGCGTCATGCCGGCCAGCGGCAGCCACGCCGCGATCAGGCACAGGAGCGCCAGCAGCGTGGTGCGCTCACCCAACCCGCGATCCACCTGCCGTCCCGCCCCGGCGCCCGCCAGCGCGCCAAGCGCCCCCACCAGCCCGAACGCACCGATAGCCGTATGCGAGAACGCATAGGGCGGCGCGCTCAGCGGCAGCACCAGCGCGCTCCAGAAGATGTTGAACGCCGCGAACATCAGCAACGCCAGCATGCCGCGCACCTGCAGGACCCGGTTATGGCGCAGTAGCCCGAACATCGATCCAAGCAGCGCCGGRTAGCCGAKRCGCTCGGCGGCGGCCGGCAGGCTGGGCAGCCGCGCCCAGAGCCCCACCGCGAGCAACAGCATGGCGCCGGCCGAGCCGAAGTACACCGCGCGCCATCCGGCCAGGTCGCTGACKGCGCCGGCCACCACGCGGGCCAGCAGCARGCCGAGGAAGACGCCGCTCTGGGCCGCCCCGACCACGCGGCCACGTTCGTCCGGCGGCGCGGCGGCTGCGGCGTAGGCGATCAGTCCCTGCGTCATGGCAGTGCCGAGCATGCCGGTCAGGCACATCGCGCCGAACAGGCCAACCGTGGAGGACGACAAACCCACCGCCGCCAGCGCAACCACCAGACCCAGCGCCTGCGCCAGCATCAGGCGGCGCCGCGCGAAGACATCGCCCAATGGCACCAGCAGCAACAGGGCCAAGGCACTGCCGACCTGCGTGGCGGTGACCACGCCACCAATSGCAAACGCCGGAATGCCGAAGTCGCGCGCCAGCGCGTCCAGCAGCGGCTGGGCGTAATAGACATTGGCCACGCTCAGGCCGCTGGCGCAGGCAAACAGCAGCATCAGGCTCCGACGCATACGCAATCCCCTCCCATGACTGGGTCCAACTGGTTGCAAATTAAAACCAGTTGAAGGCTAGCGGAAGTGGTTTTAAAATGCAACCACTTAAGGCGATCGAAGGACGATGAGATGCGSGATGACAATCCGGCMGAAGCCGAAGCCTGTCCGGTGGCAAGAAGCGTCAATGTGATTGGCGACCGCTGGTCGCTGCTGATCGTGCGCGATGCCTTCGACGGCATGCGCCGCTTCAGCGATTTCCAGCGCAACCTGGGCATGGCGCGCAATGTGCTGGCCGACCGGCTGCGCCGGTTGGTGGAGGCCGGCATCCTCGACCTCCAACCCGCCTCCGACGGCAGCGCCTATCAGGAATACGTGCTCACGCCCCGGGGCGAGGAACTCTTCCCCGTGGTGGTGGCGCTGCGGCAATGGGCCGAGAGCCATCTGTTCGCGCAGGGGGAGCCGCACTCGGATCTGGTGGAGCGGACATCGGGCAAGCCGATTCCGCGCATGCTGCCGCTCGCCCACGATGGCAGCGCGCTGACGCCCCAAGATGCCGAAGTACGGAAGCTGGCCGGCCGCTAGTCGTGCGGGAAATACCCCTCCAGGAACCGTTCGAGCGATCGCAACATCTCCTGTTCGGCCGCCTCGGCATCGCCCCGCGCGAAATGCGCCATGAATCGGCGCCGCGACGCGAAGATTTCCTCGCTCTCGTACGTGCCGATCCGCAGGATGAACTCCACCAGTAGCGAAATCAGGCCGTCCATGAAGACGACCAGGATTGGGTTGCCGGCGATGCGCGCCAGCATCTTGTGGAACTCGTGGTTCAGCGTGAACCGCTTCTCGAATTCGCCGGCGGCCATTGCTGCCTCGGCGGCGTCGATATTGCGATAGAGCCGGGCCACGTCGTCTTCGGTCGCCAGCCGGCAGGCTTCGCGCACGATGGCCGGCTCGATCGAGATATGGGCCTGGATCAGCTGGCGCGGCGTAATGCCGCCGAGCCGGTAGAGATCCATCAAGCCCTCGATCACCACCGAGCCATCGGCGCGGGTAATGAAGATCCCGCCATGCGCACCCTTCTTGGTTTCGACAAGCCCGGACTGCTCGAGCGAACGCACGGCCTCCCGAAGTGTATTGCGCGACACCCCGAGTTCCGCCGCGAGCTGCCGCTCCGCCGGCAGGCGCGTGCCCGGCTTCAGCCGTCCCCCGGCGATTTCCTTGCGGATCTGGTTCGCGATTTCATCCGCCGCGCGCCGGACCGCAATCGGGCGAAATGACGTCTGCGCCTCATCGTCAGGATTTACCCGAGGATCATGTTTTGTAATCATCGTTTGCCGATAGAATGGTTCAACCATTAAGCCATTATGGCACGCCAATGATAAGGCCAACGGAGACGACGATGACGAAAACGCACCTGCCTACGAAAACCCCCTCCCCGCGCCGCGCTTTGCTGGCGGCCACGGGCGCCCTGCTGGCGGCGACGCTGCTCACCGGCACCGCGCACGCCCAGCGGGACGCCGCCTTTCCGACGCAGCCGGTCAAGCTGGTGGTGGTMTACCAGGCGGGCGGTGCGAACGACATCGTGGCCCGCGTCCTGGCGGACCGCATGACCCGCGCGCTCGGCCAGTCGGTGATGGTGGTGAACAAGCCGGGCGCCTCGGGGGCCATCGGCGCGCAGTTCGTGGCGGGCAGCCCGCCAGACGGCTACACCGTGCTGATGGGCGGCGCGCCGCTCGTGGTCGCCCGCGCGCTATATAAGAATCCTCCCGTGGACTTCGAGAAGAGCTTTTCCCCGGTCGGCAAGGCGGTCAACCTCAATCTGGTGCTGGTCGCCCGCAAGTCCTATCCGGCCGACACCTTCAAGCAGGCCATGGACCTGGAGAAGAAGCAGCCGGGCAGCTCCACCATGGCCGTCACGGCCGGCGTCTTCGAGCTGTACTACGCGCGCCTCAACCGGCTCGCCAACACCCGCATCGTCAAGGTGCCCTACAACGGCGTGCCCGCCGCGATGAACGACATCCAGGGCGACCGCGTGGACATGCTGATCGACACCGTGGCCGCGCAGAAGCCGTTTATCGCCAGCGGCGCCACCAAGCCGCTCGCGGTGTTCGGCCCGAAGCGGCTGCCCTCGCTTCCCGATGTACCCACGCTGGCGGAACTYGGCCTCAAGGGCTTCGATGACCAGTCCTACGTCGGCATGCTGGTGCCGAAGGGCACGCCCGACGGCGTGGTGCGCAAGCTCAACGGCGCGCTGAACACCGCGCTGGCCGACCCGGACGTCAAGACGCGCCTGGAGAAGCTGGACTTCGGCGTGGAAGGCAGCACCCCGGAGGCGTTCTTCAAGGAGATGAAGTCCGATTCCGACCGCTTCGCCGAGCTTGCCGACGCGACCCACATTGAAAAGCAGTAAGGAGTTGAACATGCGGGACACAGGACCACTCTACGGGCACGCCACCATCGCCGCGCTGTACCGTTCGGCATTCAAGGCGTTTGCGGACCGCGAGGCGCTGGTCGGGCAGGACATCCGCCTGACCTACGGCGAACTCGAGGCCCGCAGCCACCAGATCGCGCGATATTTCCTGTCGATCGGCCTGCGCCGTCAGGATGGCATCGCCATGCTGGCCGGCAATCGGGTCGATGCGATGGCCGCCATCATCGCCGCGCAGTTGCTTGGCTTGCGCTACACGGCGCTGCACCCGCTCGGCTCCGCCGACGATCAGGCTTTCGTGCTCCGCGATGCCGGCATCCGGGCGCTGGTGATCGACACGCCCCGGCACGGCGAGCGCGGCGCCGCGCTGGCCAGCCTCGGCATCGTCGAGCATGTGCTGACGCTGGGCCCGGCGGCGTTTGGCGTCGATCTGGCGGCGGCCTCCGCCGGCATGGACGCCAGCGACATCCCGCTCGACGTCCAGCCCGGCGATATCTTCAAGATTGCCTACACCGGCGGCACCACGGGCAAGTCCAAGGGCGTGGTCCAGCCTCACCGGACCGCCGTCACGATGATCCTGCAGCAGCTAGCCTGCTGGGAGTGGCCCGACGACGCGCGATTCCTGGCCACGACGCCCATTTCCCACGCCGCGGGCGCCCTGATCCTGCCCACCTTCCTGCGGGGCGGCACGGTGGTTTTTCTGGACAAATACGATCCGCTGGCCTTCCTCGAAGCCGTCGCCCGCCACCGCATCACCTGTACCTTCCTGGTGCCGAGCCAGATCTACGGCCTGCTCGATTTCCCGGGGCTGGCGGACCACGACCTGTCCAGCCTGCACCGCATCTGGTACGGCGCCGCGCCCATCGCGCCGGCCCGGCTGGCCGAGGCGATCGGGCGGATCGGCCGGATTTTCGGCCAGATCTACGGCCAGGCCGAGGCGCCGATGACGGTCACGTACCTGCGCGCGGACGAGCACGACCCCGCCCGCCCCCATCTGATGGGCTCCTGCGGGCGCCCCATCCCGGGCAACGACGTGCGCCTGCTGGACACACAACTGCAGGAAGTGCCGCCCGGCGAGATCGGCGAACTGTGCGTACGGGGGCCGCTGGTGATGTCGGGCTACCTGAACCGGCCCGAGGAAACCGCCAAGACGCTCGCGGGGGACTGGCTCCATACCGGCGACATGGCGCGCCGCGACGCGGCCGGCTACCTGTATCTGGTCGACCGGGCCAAGGACATGATCATCTCGGGCGGCTTCAACGTCTATTCGAGCGAGGTCGAGAACTGCCTGGCCGCGCACCCGGCCGTCGCCATGTCGGCGGTGATTGGCGTGCCGCACGCCAAGTGGGGCGAAGCCGTGACCGCGCTGGTCGTGCTCAAGCCGGACGCGTCCGTCACCGAGCAGGCCCTGATCGACTACGTCACCGAGCGCAAGGGCGTGGTGTGCGCGCCGAAGTCGGTCTCGTTCGAGACCGAGCTTCCGCACACCTCGCTCGGCAAGCTCGACAAGAAGACCCTGCGGGCCCGCTACTGGAGCGGGCAGGACCGTCAGGTCAGTTAATCGACGCAGACAACAGACCCTCTGGAGACCCGCATGCAGCAAGCTTTCATCATCGACGCCATCCGCACGCCCATGGGCCGCGCCAAACCGGGCGCCGCCTTTGCCGACGTCCATCCCGCCGAACTGCTGGCGCAGCTCCTGAAAGGGCTGGTCGAACGCAACCGGCTGGACCCGGGCATGGTGGACGACGTCATCACCGGCTGCGTCAGCCAGGTGGGCGAGCAGTCCGCCACGCCCGGCCGCGTGGCCTGGCTGGCCGCCGGCTTCCCGGAGCACGTGCCGTCGACCACCATCGACCGCAAGTGCGGCTCCAGCCAGCAGGCCATCCATTTCGCCGCGCAGGGGATCATGGCCGGCGCCTACGACATCGTGATCGCCTGCGGCGTGGAGTCGATGAGCCGCGTGCCGATGGGCACGGCGCGCATGGGGCAAGACCCCTATGGCCCCTCGTTCGCCAAGCGCTACGCGCCCGGGCTGGTGTCGCAAGGCGTGGCGGCCGAGCTGATGGCCAGCCGGGGGGCGCTCTCGCGCGAGGCACTCGACACGTATTCGGCGGAATCCCACCGCCGCGCCCAGCTCGCCCGGGAACAGGGCGCGTTCCGGCGCGAGATTTTTCCGATCGTCACCTCGCGCGGCGTGGTGGAAGTCGACGAGACCATCCGGCCGGACACCTCGCCCGCCAGCCTCGGCACCTTGAAGCCGGCCTTCCGCACCGACGAACTGGCCGCGCGCTTCCCCGAAGTCGGCTGGCACATCACGGCCGGCAATTCCTCGCAGATGACGGACGGTGCCTCGGCGCTGCTGCTGATGAGCGAGCGCATGGCATCCCGGCTCGGCTGCAACGCGCGCGCCCGCTTCGCCGGCTTCGACGTCTGTGGCGATAGCCCGATGCTGATGCTGACCGCCCCCATCCCCGCCAGCCAGCGCGTCCTCAAGAAGAGCGGCCTGACGATGGCAGACATGTCTCATTGCGAAGTCAATGAGGCGTTTGCGCCCGTGCCGATGATCTGGCAGCGTGAACTCGGCGCCGACCCCGCCCTGCTCAACCCGCGCGGCGGCGCGATCTCCCTCGGGCACCCGCTGGGCGCCTCCGGCGCGCGCATCATGACCACCATGCTGCATGCGCTGGAAGACAACAAGGGCCGCTACGGCCTCCAGGCGATCTGCGAAGCCGGCGGCATGGCCAACGCCACCATCATCGAACGGCTCTGAGTGCCAATCAACGGCCGCCCGGCCGGCATGCGCGCGCCCCCGGCGCCGCATGCTTAATCTGCGCTTAAGGTTCCCCGCCTAAGCTGCACCCCTGCCCGCCACCCGGCGTGGCCTGACGCATTCCCCTGTTTACCGCCTTACCTCCATGCCTGGCGCGCGTGCGGACCGCGGTCGTCCCGCAAGCCGCTTCCCCAGAAATCGTCCCCTATGAAAGTCACAATTATCGGTAGCGGCTATGTCGGCCTGGTCACCGGCGCCTGTCTGGCGGAACTCGGCAATTCGGTGTTCTGTCTCGATGTGGACGAACGCAAGATCGCCATGCTCAACGCGGGCGGCGTGCCGATCTATGAGCCGGGTCTCAAGGAATTGATCGAGCGCAACCGCGCCGCCGGCCGCCTGACCTTCTCGACCGATGTGGCCGCCAGCGTGGAGCACGCCGACGTCCAGTTCATCGCCGTGGGCACGCCGCCGGACGAGGATGGCTCGGCGGACCTGCAATACGTGCTGGCCGCCGCGCGCAATATCGGCCGCCACATGACCGGCCTCAAGGTGGTGGTGGACAAGTCCACAGTCCCTGTGGGCACCGGCGACCG
>NZ_JBFREV010000008.1:0-188388 GCF_052114485.1 Cupriavidus sp. KB_39 | reverse complement strand
GTGATGTCCCCCTTTAGCCATTGGAGGTAGACCGCGGCGCAGCCGTCGATTTGCTGGGTTGTGGCGATGCATCGCTGCAAGGTCTCCGCGTAGGCGTCGCCGCTTAGCGCATTGCTCCCATCGTGCGTGCAGTCGAGCTTGTTGGCGAGAAGGTTGCTCTGCATCCATGCGGCGTGGGCCTTTGCCAGGGGTTCGACGTGCTGGGCGTGCAGCGCGTCAGACTGCGTCTTGAACTCATTGCGCCACGCGCTATGGAGTTCCGGTTTGAAGCGGCGCAGGTAATTTGCCCATGATCCACGCTGGGCCGACTCGATGGTCTGCAGCGAGGGATGCCTGATCGCTGCGTACAACTCCTCCAGGCCCGCCTGACCGGCCATCCCGGCATCGTTCTCGAGCCTGTCCGCAGAGTCCTTTGCATCCTTGAACACTTGCCACCTCACCTTCTCGTCATTGGACTGCCGCAGCGACTTGATGGCGCCATCCAGTGCAACCAGATTCCGATGCGTGGTGGGATAGTTACCATAGCCGTTCTTCTTGTCGTACTTGCCCGCCGGGACGTAGGTGTCCAGCAAGCGCTCCTGATGCCAGTGGATCAGGGCGGCGAGGTCTTGCGCAACGCCGGCGGGGTCGTCCAGTGCGATGATGGCGGCCTGCATGTCCGGGCTGCGGCGGCGGCAGGCTGATTGGGTGGCATCGGTCCGCCCTACGCGTCCACCAAAGTTCGGCGCGGAAGGCGGCATGAAGGCGCGGGGCCCGACCGGCGCCGATCTTGCGACAGTTACGTAGTCGGCCACGGTGGTGGCCAGGGCGTCGATCGGCACCGCATGGGGCGTGTTGCCCCGGCCATTGCCGGGCGGCTTGCCCGGTGTGATCTGATGCGCTTTGGCCCACGCGCCGGCGTCAAACGGACGCATGTGCAGTTCGCGCAGCGGCTTGCCGGCGGCTCCTCGGTGCGCGTCCATGACGGTCCGCGTCCATTGCACGTCGGAGTAGCCAAACCAGACAATGCCAGCCTGCGTAGCATCGGCGATGCCGATGCAGCCAGCCAGTTCCACGTGGACGGCGTCACTGCAGGGCTTGAGCGACCTCGAGCTTTCCGTTATGCCGGCCTCCGCAGGAAAGCTCGTGTAGTAGCCCTCCTCCGTGATCCAGTACCCCGTCATCCAATCGCGCTTTTCGTCGTACACGTATAGATAGCCGCAGCGCAGCAGGCGGGTGGTGTAGCGGGCGCTGCCATGCAGCGTCAGGTCCTGCTTCTGGCCTTTGCCGACGCTACGGGCGGAATCTTCCACCTTCAGTGGCGCGGTCACCGCCGGCAGGCCCATGTCGATGGGTGCGACGGCATAACGCACGGGCAGGATGAGCAGGCCACGCTTGTCGCAATAGTTGCACTTCTTTTCGATGGCCATAGACGTCAAATCCCCAAGGTTCGCGTGTGCGAGGTATCCGCAGACAGCAAGGCATTACGCCTTGCGCGCTGCAAGATAAACGCTCTTCTTTGGAAGGGGGAATGCCTTTGACGGTGAATTCAGCCGTTCCTTGTCCAGGATCGACCGTCACGCCACATTGAGACTTGTCTTATGTGGCAACCACATTGCGTGTGCTAGAAGCCGCGAATCGACTAGGCGACCGCGGAAGCCGGCAAGCCGAATTCCTCGCCCAGCGCCCGGCGGGCGGCTTGCAGCGCGCGGCGGGCKGCCGCGGCGTCCTGGCCCAGGCGTAGCAGGCCGGGCAGGTGATGGGGGGCCTTGAGCAGGCCGATGAGGATGGCGCCGATATCGGTGCTGCCATCGGCGCCCATGCCGGCCACGGCCAGCGGTGGCACGGGGCGGTCGGCCGGGTCCACCACCACGCGCAGCGCGGTGAAGGGCAGGCCGTGCGCGCGGGCTATGCGGGCGGCGATGTGCGATTCCATGTCTACCGCCAGCGCGCCGTGCAGGCCATGCAGCGCGGCCTTGTCCGCCACGGTGGTCACGGCGGTGTCGGCGCCGGCCAGCAGGCCGGGCACCGCCTGCGGCAGCGCGCGGCGTAGGGCGGCGCTCCAGAACGGGTCGGTGCGGAACGATTCGGCGCCCGCGCGCACGCCGGTGGCCACGATGACCGTGCCCGGCGGCAGCGTCGGGTCGAGCCCGCCCGCCACGCCAAAGCTGATCACCCCCGCGAAGCCGCCCGCGCGGCCATGCTTCAATGCCTGGTCGAGGGCCCGCGCCAGCGCGGCGTCACGGCGGCCGTACAGCGTTTCGATACCGGGGCCGGCTGCGATCTSCGCCTCGAAGCGCATGCCGCTCACCGCCAGCACCGGGGCGTGGGCGGGGCTCACAGGCCCCACGCCACGGCGTGGTTACCCTCGCGCAGCAGGTTGCGGAAGCGCGCCAGCGCCCACAGCGGGAAGAAGCGTGCATAGCCGTGGTAGCGCAGGTAGAACACGCGCGGGAAGCCCACGGCCGTGAAATACGGCTCGTCCCAGAAACCATGGCTGGCCTGCGTGCGCAGCAGGAATTCCACGCCGCGCACCACCGCCGGATGGTCGCCGGCGCCGGCTGCCATCAGGCCCAGCATGGCCCAGGCGGTCTGCGAGGCCGTGCTCGGCGCGCGCTCGTAGCCGCGATAGGCGATCTTGTAGCTGTCGCCCGACTCGCCCCAGCCGCCGTCCGGGTTCTGGATCGACAGCAGCCACTTGGCCGCGCGCTGCACTTCGGGCGCGTTGGCGCCGATGCCGGCGGCGTTCAGGCCGCACAGCGCGCTCCACGTGCCATAGATATAGTTGGTGCCCCAGCGGCCGAACCAGCTGCCGTCCGCTTCCTGCTCGTCCAGCAGGTAGCGCAGCGCGCGCGCGGCGGGCTCGCTGTTGGCCGGCATCTGGCCGAGCTGGCAGAGCATGGCCAGGCAGCGCGCCGAGACATCGGCCGTGGGCGGGTCCAGCAGCGCGCCGTGGTCGGCGAACGGGATGTTGTTCAGGTAGAGATGGGTGTTCTCGGGCTCGAAGGCGCCCCAGCCACCGTTGCTGCTCTGCATGCCGACGACCCACTCGCAGGCACGCGCCACGGCGGTCTTGTAGCGGTCGGTCCGGTCGCCCTTGTCGGCGCGGTCCATCGCGGCGGCCACCACGGCGGTGTCGTCCACGTCCGGATAGTGGGCATTGGCGTACTGGAAGGCCCAGCCGCCGGGCCGCACGTCCGGGCGGCGCACGATCCAGTCGCCCTTGAGGTCGAGTTCCTGCAGCGGCACCAGCCAGTCCAGGCCGCGCACGGCGGCGGCGATGGCGCGCGGCTCGCCCACTTCCAGCAGCGCGTGGCTGGCCAGCGAAGTGTCCCAGACCGGCGACAGGCAGGGCTGGCAATAGGCTTCATCGTCGCGGACGACCAGCAGCTTGTCGATCGAGCGGCGCGCRATGGCGCGGTTCGGGTCGCTCTCGGGCACGCCGAGCACGTCGAACATCAGCACCGAGTTGACCATCGCCGGGAAGATGGCGCCGAGGCCGTCTTCGCCGTTCAGGCGCTCCACGGTGAACGTGCGGGCGCGCTCGATGGCCCGCGCGCGCAGGCTGCGCGGGAACAGCGGCTCGGCCACGCGCACCACGGCGTCCAGCGCGCGGAACACGCCCACCCAGAGCGGGCTCTGGTGCGGCGCGCGCGCCGGCAGCCGGGTGGACTGGGCCGGGCGCAGGAACAGTTCGTCGATGCCGATCTTGCGCGGGTTGCGCGCCCGCGGACGCAGGCTGTTCAGCACCAGCAGCGGCACGATCACCGTGCGCGCCCAGTACGAGACCTTGGAGAGATGGAACGGGAACCACTGCGGCAGCAGCATGATTTCCACGGGCATCATCGGCACGGCCTGCCACGGCATCACGCCGTACAGGGCCAGCAGGGTGCGCGTGAAGACGTTGCTCGCCTCGGCGCCGCCCATCCCGTGGATGGCGGCGCGGGCGCGGCGCATGTGCGCGGCCTCGGGGTCGTCCCCGGCCATCTTGAGCGCGAAGTAGCCCTTCACGCTGGCGCTGATGTCGGAGGCGCCCGCGTGGAACAGCGGCCAGCCGCCATCGGCGTTCTGGATGCGGCGCAGGTAGTTGGCGATCTTGCCCTCGAGCACCGGGTCGGCCTGCTCGCCGAGGTAATGCACCATCAGGATGTATTCGGCCGGGATGGTGGCGTCGGCTTCCAGCTCATAGACCCAGTGGCCATCGGCCTGTTGCTGGGCGAGCAGGGTATCCACGGCATGAGCGATGCCGGCGTCGAGCGGGTCCGGCAGGGCAGGCTGGGCGAGCCGGTTCACGCTGGCAGCCAGCGCGTCGGTGGTGGCGAATTCGGGGCGGGTGATCGTTGCGGCCTGGTTCATCAATTCTGGGGGCACTTCTCTCTCTGCGGATGGCGCGCCGGGCGGCGGCCCATCCTCTTCCATATTAGGTGTGTCGGGTCAGGCAATGGCATGCCGGAGCAGGATCCACACGAGCTTGGCCTTGGGCACGCGCACACGCGTGCGCGGCGGCTGCCAGCCACGCGCCAGCAGGCGCGTGAGAATGCCGTGGTAGACCTCGAACATGATGCGCGGCGAGCGCACCACGCGCGCCGGGCAGCGCGCCATGATGGCGGCGGAGGCGTCGTAGTGAGCCTGCGCTTCCCGCGCCAGGCCCTGGCAGACCGYGCCAATGGCGGGGTGATGGATCACCGCGTGCGGCGTGCCGATCGGGATGCCGGCGGCGGCCAGCGCCTCGGCGGGCAGGTACAGGCGGCCGATGCCGGCGTCCTCGTCGATATCGCGCAGGATATTAGTCAGCTGCAGCGCGCGGCCCAAATGGTGCGCCAGCGCAATGCCGGGTGCTTCGTCGATGCCGAACACGCGTACGGCCAGCCGGCCCACGGCGCTGGCCACGCGGTCGCAATAGGTGTCCAGCGTGGCGGCGTCCGGCGCGACGATGGTCGACACGACGTCCATGATCATGCCGTCGATGACGTCGCAGAAGTCTTGCTGCTGGAGGTTGAATGCCTGAATCTGCACATTCAGCGGCTCAAGCGCGGCGGGCGCCCGGCCGGCGTAGCAGGCGGCGATGTCCGCGCGCCATTGCTCGAGCGCGGCCAGACGGTCGGCGTGCTGGGTGTCGCCATCGGCAATATCGTCCACGGCGCGGCAAAACGCGTAGATCTCGAACATGGCCTGCCGCTGGGAGGCGGGCAGGATGCGCATGGCCGTGTGGAACGAGCTGCCCGATGACACGGCGGCTCCCGCGAGCGGGGCGCCTGGCGTTGCGATTTCAGTACCGGCCACGGGTTTCCTCGGCACGCTTGTCGGGTCCGCGGGGCCTGTCAGACGCCGTCCGGTGGACTGCCATGGAAACTGCGGGATGGCGCTGTGCGGACGGAGCCGCGGGCGGGGCGCGGATTCGGAGTTTTTTGAAGTCGGGCGATTATAACAACTTCATTGCAAGCGAGCGATGTGGCGAAATCCGCACTATATGTGGATGGACGATCACTCTTGCGGCGTGGACTCGCGTACCGGCGCTGCCCGGCGGTGCATCGGCCAGATAACCTGGGYGGCCTCGCCGTCCAGGCGGTAGGCGTGGCAGGTATCCAGCACCCAGGGCTGGGGCAGCGGGGTGCTGCCGTGGAGCTTGGTGTGCCAGGGCGTTTCCTCGCGCTGGATCGACATCATGGTCTGCATCGCCGTGGTGGCCAGCGGGCCGAGCAGGTCGGTCAGGTGCGTGCAACCGCGCACGCCGGCCAGCCGTTGCCGGGCTGCCTGATGAAAGCCCTTGCCGATGTGCAGCCCGATCAGGGTGGCGTAGGCGGCGTTGATCTCGGCGCAGTAAGGCGTGGGGCCGGTCTCGGTACGGGCGGCGAAGTGGTGGATCACCATGCCGGCATCGACGGTCATGGTCAGGTGCATCCGGTGCAGGTGGCCGCCGGCGGGCAGGTCGGTGAACGGCAGCTCGGTGGCGACGGCGGAGATGTCCTGCATCTCGGCCTCGATGTCGTAGCGCCCATCGTCGCGCAGGTAGCCGCGGCACAGGATGCTGCGGGTATGCCGCAGCGTACGGCCGGGGGGCGTGGTGGCGTCTGGTACGGCGTTGGCCATGGTCGTCATCCTTGGGACTGTGGGGGTCTGTCAGGGATGATGCCGTTCCCGGGGGGGTGGGGGTCCCCCCAAGAACGGGTGGCCGGGGGGCGGTCAGAAGATCTGGCGCACGCCGATCGTGACGCCGACCATGTTCTGCTGGCCAGACATGGTCGGGTACTTGAAGGCGTAGGCCGTGGCCAGGCCGTCGAAGCTCAGCCCGCCGTTGTGGGCGTAGCCGACCGACATATAGACGTCGGTGCGCTTGCTGAAGTTGTAGGTGGTGGTGAAGGTGACCTGCTGCATATTGGGCGGATTGGTCTCGGCCGCCGTGGCCGTGGCGCGCGCGCCCTTCACGTCCGCGTAGTAGTAGGCCAGCGAGAGGCCCCAGGCCGGCGTGGCCTGGTAGTTCACGCCCGCCCACCAGTAGTCGTCACGCAGCAGCGTGGCGCCGCTGGCGAACTCGCCCTTGTTGTAGCGATAGCCAAGCGTGAACTTGAACGGGCCGGTGTTGTAGAGGCCCGCCGCGCCGAGCTTGGTCATCTTGCCCGGTGCGCCGACCTGCGCCGCCGGGCGCCATTCGTCGGCAGCAATCGCCAGGCCCAGGCCGGTGCCGTTCAGGTACATCAGCGAGGCGCCGTAGCCGGTGTTGTCCTTGAAGTTGCCCGGCACCTCGCCGGCGCCGCCGTTGGCCAGGGCGATGGCGGCGTTCTGCACGGCCACGCCGGTGCCGAACGAGAAGTGCGCGGCGGCCTGGATCGGGCCCCACTTGCCGATGTACTTGGCCATGTTGTCTTCGCGGTAGTTCAGGCCCATCCACCAGATGCCCGGCTCGTACGTGGCGGCGAAGCGCATCGGCGCGAAGTTGGCCATGCCCTCGAAGAACGAGGTGTACTGGCGGCCGAAGGTCAGCTTGCCGAAGGCATCGTTCTGCAGGCCGACGAACGACTGGCGATTGAACAGCGGTACGCCCTGCAGGGAACCGCTATCCCACTGGAAGCCACTTTCGAGCACGAACAGCGCCTGGTTGCCGGCGCCGAGGTCTTCCACACCACGCAGGCCCCAGCGCGAGGCGGACAGACCGCCCACGGAGGGCATGCCGACGCGGCTGCCGCCCTGGTTGGGCGTGGCGGCCGAGGCGGCGACCCGGTTGACGTACTCGATGGAACCATCGACCACGCCATACAACGTGACGCTCGTCTGCGCATGGGCCGTGATCGCGAGCGGGGCCAGCGCTGCCAGGGTAATGAACTTCCGTTTCATGCTTGAGGGTCTCCTTATCGTTCTAGGAACCAGCGCATTGGCTGGCTGCGCGTCCGCTTTCACGGCGCACGCACAGTAAAGCGCGGATGCCCTTCAAACCTGCCCACTCCCGATGGGCGGACTGTGGCATTTGCGCACTACCCATCCGTGCAGACCCTTACCTCCTTCGCACGCTGTCTTGCCCAACGTCGCCCAAAAAAAATCCGACCCTGAGGTCGGAGTAAAGGCCATCGCCGGAACCGACATCCAGCGATGGAGGGCCTGTTCAGGAAAGCTTCAGCGGTACAGCGGGGCCGCATGCCGGGCGGGTACCACGGCCCAGACGGCAAACGGTTCGAACGGGGGCACGCGCCGCACCCATTGCGTGGCGCAGGTGCCGCAGCGATACCGGCATTCGGCCGCCCCATGGGGCCGGGGCGGCTCGTTGACGCCGTCCCGCGCCAGTTCGGCATGCGGGGTATAGCGGCGGATGTCCTGGCGCAGGTCGTCGCAGTCGCCACACATGTCGGGCGCGACGGCTGGCGATGTCGATGGCGCTGCCACAGACGTCGCCGGGGTGTCGTCGCGCATCGGACGGCTGCCCGGCGCGCGGCTCCATCGCTGCACGCTGGCCCAGTAGAGCGCGCGCAGGGCGCGGTCCGTGGTGCCGGCGGCGGTGCGCCGGCCGATCTCCAGATGCCCCTGCTGGAGCAGCCCCTGCTCCGCGCCGCAGGCCAGGCAGACCAGTTGCCGCCGGCCTTGCGCCTGCCGGATCCACTGGTCGAGCAGCCGCGCGCGCGAGGCCGCCGCATCGCGGCTGGGCATGCCATGCCGCGCCAGCGTGCGGTCCAGTTCATCGCGCACCGCGCGCACCTCCGCGATCAGGGCGGACAGCTTCGGCTGGAGGCGCCCGGCCGGTTGCGGCGCGGCGCCGCGTTGGGTTGCACTCGCCATCACAACGCTCCGCTCAAGCCTTGGCGGAAGAACGCCAGACGCTGGCGGCGCCTTGCGCCAGCCCGGCCGCGATTTCGGCCGTATGCTGACCGTGCGTCGGGATGGCGCCGGGCTGGCGCGCCTCGCCGTCGAAGCGCGGCGCCGGCGCGGCCTGGAGCCGGCCTTCGCTCTCCACATAGACGCCACGCGCCACGTTGTGCGGGTGCCTGGCCGCTTCCTCGGGGCTCAGCACCGGGCCGAAGCAGACGTCCGTGTTCTCCAGCAGCGCGCTCCATTCGGCGCGGGTGCGGCTGGCGAACAGTTCCGCGAAGTGCCGGTGCAGTTCCGGCCAGCGCTTGCGGTCCCACTGCCGTGCGAAGCGCGGATCCTCGGCCACGCCGAGCTTTTCCAGCAGCAGCGCGTAGAACTGCGGCTCGATCGACCCGACCGTGATGCAGTGCCCGTCCGCGCAGCGGTAGGTGGCGTAGAARTGCGAGCTGTCGAAGATGTTGTCGCCGCGCTGGCCGGTGACGAAGCCCTTGGCCTGCGTGGCGAGCAGCAGTTGCAGCATGTGCGCCGAGCCGTCGACGATGGCCGCATCGACCACCGTGCCCTTGCCCGTGGCGCGCGCGTTGAGGATGCCGGACAGCAGGCCAATCGCCAGATACAGCGCGCCGCCGCCGATGTCGCCCACCACGGTGATGGCGGAGGAGGGCGGCTCGACCGGCCCGCCGTTGTAGTACAGCGCGCCCGACAGCGAGATGTAGTTGTTRTCGTGCCCGGCGGCCTGCGCCATCGGGCCGGACTGGCCCCAGCCGGTCATCCGGCCGTAGACCAGGCGGGGATTGCGCGCGTGGCAGGCATCGGGGCCCAGGCCCAGGCGCTCCATCACGCCGGGGCGCATGCCTTCGATCAGCGCGTCGGCGTCCTCGATCAGGCGCAGCACCAGTTCGCGGCCTTCCGGCGTCTTGAGGTCGGCCACGACCGAGCGCTTGCCGCGGTTGATCACGTTGCCTGCGGGGGGTGGCGTGCCCGTACCCGTGCCCGCGGGCAGGCTGCGTTCCACCGCGATCACATCCGCGCCGAGGTCTGCCAGATGCATGGCGCAAAACGGCCCCGGGCCAATACCGCAGATTTCCACGATCCTGATGCCAGACAACATGTGTTTCTACCGTTGGATGAAAGGAGGGGCCTAGGTTACGGTCAGGCCCTCCCACCCCCCCCCCCCGCATCGGGTAGGTAGCGGGGTCAGTCCAGCCGGGCGCCCGTGCTCATCACCAGCCGCTGTTGCACCGGGTACATCGCCTCGTAGTTGGCCAGCGCCTGCTTGCTGCTGTTGCCGATCGGCTCCATGGCGATGGCGCGCATGCGGGCGCGGATCGGCTCCGAGGCAATCGCGGCGCGTGCAGCACTTTCCAGCTTTTCGACGACCGGGGCGGGCGTGTTGGCCGGCACCATCATCACCACGCGGCCGGTGACCTGGAACTCCGGATCGGTCAGGCCGGCCTCGGCCAGCGTCTGCACGTTGGGCAGGCCGGGCAGGCGGCGGTCCGACGCCACCGCCAGCACCTTGAGCTTGCCGGTTTCGACGAACGGCTTGGCGGCGAAGGCGGAGACGAAGGCGAGGTCGATCTGGCCGCCCACGAGGTCCTGGATCATCGGTGCCTCGCCCTTGTAGGCTACGTGCGTGATGTCGGCCTTGCGCGTGCGGGCCAGGTGCGARCTGACCAGATGGCCGTAGGAGCCCACCCCCCACGAGCCGAAGCTGGCGTGGTGGTGCGCGGTCCAGTCCAGCAACTCCTTCATGTCCTTGGCCGGCACGTTCGGGCTGGCCACCAGCAACACGCCGGCGGTGCAGATCTCGGTGACGAAGGCCAGTTCCTTGCGGGTGTCGTACGGCAGCTTCGTATACAGGAACTGATTGTTCAGGATCGCCTGGGTCAGTGTGATGCTGACCGTGTAGCCATCGGCAGGTGCCTTGGCCACCACATTCGTGCCGATCATGCCGGACGCGCCGGGACGGTTTTCGACGATGACCGGCTGGCCGAGGCGCTTGCCCATGTCATCGGCCAGCGCGCGCGAGACAATGTCGGCGGCGCCGCCCGGGGTGAACGGCAGGACGAAGGTGATCGGGCGGTTGGGGTAGGGCGCTTGCGCCGCCGCGGCCTGGGCGAGGCATGCCAGTACGAGCATGCAGGTCTTCTTGAACATCGTGTCTCCTGGTCGGCGCGGTCAGGCCGCGCATCGTGATTTTTGGCGCTGCGGCGGGAAGGGGATCCCTGCCGCCGACGCCATCATGCACGGCGCCTGCGCGTCACGACCCACCCGGTCCGGGTGGACGTTGGGGAGGCCCGGGCCCCCGTGCGCGCCGGAAACCCAGGCGCGGCGCGGCCTACAGACTGACCCCGATGGTCCGGGTGCTGGCGCGTCTCTATAATGCGGGGTTCCCATCGCGCAGAATCCTGCCTGGGTGACGAGCCCGGCACAATCGACACACATGTCTTCGTATGACCCGGCGCCGAAGCCATTGTCGGAGGCTTCCGCGCGCAACTTCGAGCCCATCGCCGGTACCAAGCTGGTACCGCCACGGCCCGCCCGCCGCCCGCTGGCGCGGGAGGCCCTTGCGGCGCGCCTGCTCGAAGCGCGGCACAAGCGCTGCGTAATCGTTCAGGGGCCGGCCGGGTGCGGCAAGACGTCCGCGCTCGTCAGCTGGCGTCAGTCGCTGGTGTCGCTGGGCTTCGAGGTGGCGTGGCTGTCCTTGTCCGAGGAGGACGACGATCCGGCCCGCTTCTTCGATTGCCTGCTCGCCAGCATCGGCTTGATCGATGCCGACATCGTCCGCGACGCGGCGTCGCTGGTGGGCGACGGCAGCGATGCCTCGGCCATCGAGCATTGGGTGGTCACGCTGATCGAGGCCATTGCCGCGCAGCCCCGCGACCTCGTGCTGATCCTGGACGATGTGCACCTCCTAGAGGACGCCCGCATCTGGCAGATGCTGCAATGGCTGTTCGACTATGCGCCGCCGCACCTGCACATCGTGCTCTGTTCGCGCGCCGCGTTGCCGCTCTCGCTGGCGCGGCTCGATTCGCAGGGACTGGTGGCCACGCTGGACCTGCGCGACCTGCGCTTCAGCCCCGAGGAGTCCGAAGCCTACCTGCGCGACCAGCTCGGCGAGATCTCGCCGCGTGACGCGCGCCGCCTGCACGAACTGACCGATGGCTGGATTGCTGGCCTGCAGCTGTTCGCGCTCGACATCAAGGCCAAGCACGGCACCGGCACGCCGGGCTTCTTCCCCGGTTCCACCAGCACGCTGCGCGACGCCAGCGCCTTTGCCGATTATTTCGAGCACGAGGTGCTGCGCCAGCTCGGCACGGACGACCAGGAACTGCTGACCTGCGTGGCCATCTGCAGCCGCTTCTGCGCGCCGCTGTGCGCCACGCTGGTGGGCGAGCCGCGCGCCGTGGCGCGCATGACCACCCGGTTGGTGCGGCTGGACAGCAGCAACCTGTTCATCATTCAGGTCAGCGGCCACGACCATGAAAGCTGGTATCGGCTGCACCCGCTGTTGCGCGAGGTGCTGCTGGCGCGCGTGGCGCGCATGCCGCAGGCCCGGCAGCATGCGCTGCACGCGGCGGCGTGGCGCTGGTTCGAGCAGCGCGGGCAGGTGGAGGAGGCGGTCCGGCACGCGGTGATGGCCGGCGAGGCCGGCGCGGCGGCCGACGCSATCCAGACCTGCGCGCCCGAGTTGCTTGCGCGCGGTAGTTTCCGCCAGTTGAGTGGCCTGCTGCGCCTGCTGCCCGTCGCGCAGATCGAGTCGCGCTTCGCGCTGCAGCTGATGCAGGCCCACGTGGATTTGCGCTCGCTCAGGCTGGACGCCACCGCGCGGGCCATCCCCCGGCTGGAAGCCCAGGCCGCGGCGCTGGGCGCCCGCGAGCGCTTCGCGGTCATCGTGCTGCGCGGGGCCATGGCGCTGATGCGCGACGATATCGGCGCGGCGGTGGCCCTGCTGCCCGAACTCGAAGCCGCCCCGCCCGATGCCGACGATTTCGTGCTGACCTCGCGCGCCAACGTGCTGGGCTGGCTGCACATGCATCGGGGCGAGTACGAACGCGCCCGCCAGATACTGGCCGATGGCACGCATCACGGCGGTGGCGGCATGCTCAGCAACCTGATCGGGCGATGCCTGTCCGGCCTGAGCCTGTCGATCGAAGGCAGGATGCTCCAGGCCGAGCCCGTGTTCCGGCAGGTGCTGCACGAGGCCGACCAGCTTGGCGCCGAGTACGTCGGCGTGGCCCACATGGCGGCGGTGCTGCTGAGCGAGACGTTCTACGAACTCAACGAGATCGACGCCGTCTGCACGCTGCTGGAGCGRTGGATTGGCCAGYTGGAAACGGTGTCGGTGCCGGATGCGACGCTGCGCGCGCTGCTGATGCTGTCGCTGTCGCACCGCGTGGCTGGCCGGCGGCTGGAGGCCGCGGCCTGCCTGGACCGCCTGGAGGACTACGCGGTRCGCAACAACCTCGACCGCCTGCTGGTGATGGCGCTCAACGTGCGCTCCCGCTGGCAGTTGCGCGAAGGCGAGACCGATCTGGCCGAGGCGACCATCGAGCGCGTGCGCAAGCTGGCCGCCGTCAACGCGGGCCGGACCGATGTGTGGGAGATCGCCGCGCACGCGCAGTTGGCCTGCATCGGCCTGTGCCTGCATCGGCATGATTTCGACGGGGCGCTGGCCCGGCTCCACCCGATGCTCTCCAGCCCGGTGCTGGCGTCGCGCGGCCGGCATGGCGCCATCGTCCATATGCAATGCGCGGTGGCCGAGAACGGCCGGGGCAATGGCCGTGCCGCGCGGGAACATCTGGTCGAGGCGCTGCGCCTGGGCCACCGGCTKGGCCTGCTGCGCAGCCTGCTCGATGCCACCTCGGGCGGCGTCACGCTGCTGCGCACGGTGCTGGCCGAAGGCACGCTCGATCCCGTACTGGCGTTTTATACGAAGCGGCTGCTCGAGGCATCGGGCCGCTGGCGCGAGCGCGAGGCGCCCGCCGCGCCGGCCCGCCGCTCCGCGCCGATCAAGGCCCTGAGCGAGCGCGAGACCGAGGTGCTGACCTTGATCTCCCAGGCGATGTCGAACAAGATGGTGGCGCGCACGCTGGCAGTCTCGCCCGAGACCGTGAAGTGGCACCTCAAGAATATCTTCATGAAACTGGGCGTGAGCGGACGCGACGAGGCGGTGGCGCTGCTGCGCGACCTCGCCGCCGATGCGCCCGCCAGCGGCAAGCCGTCCGCCAGCCGTCCGTCTTCCCAGTAGTTCCGCCGTACCGCTGCACCGCCACCCCCCACCCCCCCGTACCGGGGAGGGGTGACGCCGTCGCACCGCTGTAACGTCCAGATCCGTGGGCGGGCGTCCTTCCGGCATCTCTTTCGGCATGCCCGCCTGTTTGTCCGTCCCATCGCATTTAGAGGTTCAGCCATGAAAGCTGCGGTATTCCATCGTCCCGGCCAACCCCTCAGTATCGAGGACATCGCCATCGCCAAGCCCGGCCCGCGCGAGGTGCTGATTCGCACCCGCGCCGTCGGCGTCTGCCATTCCGACCTCCATTTCGTCGACGGCGTGTTTCCGCACCCGGCGCCGGTGGTGCTGGGCCATGAGGCCGCCGGCGTGGTCGAGCAGGTGGGCTCGGAGGTGCGCACCGTCAAGCCGGGCGACCACGTGGTGACCTGCCTGTCGGTCTACTGCGGCCACTGCGAGCACTGCCTGACCGGGCACCTGTCGCTGTGCGAGTCCCCCGACACCCGCCGGTCCAAGGGCGACGAGCCGCGCCTGGCCTACCAGCACAAGCCRATGCCGCAGTTCGCCAACCTGTCGGCCTTCGCCGAGCAGATGCTGGTGCACGAACACGCCTGCGTGGCGATCCGGCGCGACATGCCGCTGGACCGCGCCGCGCTGATCGGCTGCGCCATCACCACGGGCACCGGCGCGGTGGTCAACACCGCCAAGGTGGCGCCCGGCGAGACGGTTGCCGTGATCGGCTGCGGCGGCATCGGGCTGGCCGCGATCAACGGCGCGGCGCTGGCCGGCGCCGGGCGGATCATCGCCATCGACATGCTCGACAGCAAGCTGGAACTGGCGCGGCAGTTCGGCGCCACGGACCTGATCCAGGCGAAGGACATCGACGTGGTCGCGGCCGTGCGGGAGCTGACCGGGCAGGGCGTGCACCACGCTTTCGAGTGCATCGGCCTGAAAGCCACTGCCGAGCAGGCCTTCGGCATGCTGCGGCGCGGTGGCACCGCCACCGTCATCGGCATGATCAAGCCGGGCACCAAGCTGGAGATCGATCCSTTCCATCTGCTGTACGAGCGCCGCATCCAGGGCTCGATGATGGGGTCCAACCGCTTTCCGGTGGATATGCCGCGCCTCGTCGATTTCTACATGGCGGGCAAGCTCCATCTCGACCAGATGATTTCACGCCGCCTGCGGCTCGAGCAGATCAACGARGCCTTCGACGAGCTGCGGCGCGGCGAACTGGCGCGCTCGGTGATCGTGTTCGACAGCTAAACCGCCCCGCACGTCCGCGCGGGGCTGCATTCCCACGACGATAAAACGAGGAGACAACCATGCAACCTGCAGCAACCGCCGTCGCCGAAGACGCGCCCCCCGCGCGGACCCCCGCCCAGGACACCGAAGCCTGGCCGTTTGGCGTGCGCCGYTCCACCCCGACGATCGGCGCCGAGATCACCGGCATCGACTTCGCCCGGCCGCTCGATGAAGAGACCCACCTCGCCCTGCGCCGCGCGCTGCTGCTGTACAAGGTGCTGTTCTTCCGCGACCAGCACATCACGCCGGCGCAGCACGTGGCCGCCGCGCGCCGATTCGGCGAGCTGGAGGTCCATCCGATGATCCCGCACCATCCGGAGCACCCGGAGCTGGTGGTGTTCGGCCGTGACGGCAGCGCGCGTGGCCGCGAAAACCTCTACCACTCCGACGTGACGTGGCGCCAGGTGCCGTCGATGGGCTCGATGCTGCGCTGCGTGAGCTGCCCGGAGGTGGGTGGCGACACCATCTGGGTGAACATGGTGGCGGCGTACGAGAACCTGCCGGACGAGGTCAAGACGAAGATCGCCCGACTGCGCGCGGTGCATGACGCCATGCCGACCTTCGGCCAGGCCCTCTCYGACGCCAAGGTCGAGGAACTGCGCAAGCTGTATCCGCCGATGGTGCATCCGGTGGTGCGCACCCATCCGGAGACTGGCGAGAAGATCCTGTTTGTCAATGAAGGCTTCACCACCCATTTCGACAACTTCAGCAAGGTGCAGCCGTACCGCATCGGCTCTGATTTCCGTCCCGCAGAGCTGGACCTGCTGCAATACCTGTTCCGCCAGGCCGCCGCGCCCGAGTATCAGGTGCGCCTGAAGTGGGAGCCGGACACCATCGCGCTGTGGGACAACCGCTCCACGCAGCACTATGCGGTGCAGGACTACTTCCCGGCGCCGCGCCATATGAACCGCGCCACCATCATCGGCGACCGCCCGGTCTGAGCGCGCGGGGCAGGGAATGAAAAACGGGGCGCATGCCGCAGTGGCATGCGCCCCGTTCTCATTGGAGCGTGGGGATCAGAACCCGCCGCGCCCACCGCCGCAGATGATGGTCTGGCCGGTGACGTAGTCGGACTCGGGGATGCAGAACATGAAGACCGAACCGGCGGCTTCCTCGGGCGTGCCCGGGCGGCCCAGTGCGATTTCCTTGCTGGCCTGCACGATGCGGTCCGGGTTCACGCCGACCTTGATGTCGCGCCCTTCGATGCTGACGGTCTTCTCTTCGGCGGTCGGCTCGGTCAGGCGCGTGGCGATGAAGCCGAACGCCACGCAATTCACGTTGACCTTCATGCGGCCCCACTCGCGGGCCAACGTCTTGGTCATGCCCATCACGCCGGCCTTGGCGGCCGAGTAGTTGACCTGGCCGGCGTTGCCCTGCGTGCCGGAGGTCGACGAGATATTGACCACCTTGCGGAACACCTCGCGGCCGTCCGCCGCCTCGGCCTTGCTGGCCTCGCGGAAGTACGGCTGGGCGGCGCGCAGCAGGTTGAAGGGCGCCTTGAGGTGGCAGTCAAGAATCGCGTCCCACTGCTCGTCGCTCATCTTCTGGATCACGTTGTCCCAGGTGTAGCCGGCGTTGTTGACGATGATGTCGATGCCGCCGAACGATTCCAGCGTGGCCTTGACGAGGCGGTCGCCGAAGTCCGGCGCCGTGACGTTGCACGGAAAGGCCAACGCMTGGCCGCCGGCGGCGCGGATCTCCGCCACGACTTCGTTGGCCGGGGCGGCGTCGAGGTCGTTGACGACCACGCTGGCGCCCTCATTGGCGAATTTCAGCGCGATGCAGCGGCCGATGCCGCGTCCCGCACCGGTGACGATGGCGACCTTGCCTTCCAGTTTCCTGCTCATGGTGTGACTCCTCTTGTCTCTTGTAGATGGGTAGCGTCAGTTCTTGCCGTACAGCGTGACCACGCACGCGCCGCCAAGACCGAGGTTGTGTTGCAGGGCCAGGCGCGCGCCTTCCACCTGGCGCTTGTCGGCCGTGCCGCGTAGCTGATGGGTCAGTTCGTAGCACTGGGCCAGCCCGGTGGCGCCGAGCGGGTGCCCCTTCGAGAGCAGGCCGCCGGACGGGTTGGTCACGACCTTGCCGCCATAGGTGTTGTCGCCGTCCATCACGAACTTCTCGCCCTCGCCGGTGGGGCAGAAGCCGAGCGCCTCGTAGCTCAGCAGCTCGTTCTGGGCGAAGCAGTCGTGCAACTCGCATACGTCGATGTCCTGCGGGCCGATGCCGGCACGCTCGTACACCTGCTTGGCGGCGGCGCGGGCCATATGGCCGCCGACGTAGCTGATCATCGAGGGCGGATCGAACGATTCCACCGGGTCCGTCGTCATCGACTGGGCCACGATGACCACATCCGAACGCAGGTTGTGCTTGCGGGCAAAGCGCTCCGAGACGATCAGCGCGGCGGCGGCGCCGCACGTCGGCGGGCAGGCCATCAGGCGGGTCATCACGCCGGGCCACATCACCTTGTCGTTCATCACGTCTTCGGTGGTCAGCACGTTGCGGAACAGCGCCAGGGGGTTGTTGGCGGCGTGGCGGCTGGCCTTGGCGCGGATGGCGGCAAAGGTCTCCATGCGCGTGCCGTAGCGCTGCATGTGCTCGCGGCCCGCGCCGCCGAAGCTGCGCAGGGCCTGGGGAATGTCCGTGACGTCCTCGGTCAGCTTCTTCAGGATCGGCTGGAAACGCGCGCGCGTGGGCGGGCGGTCGTCCCAGTGGGACTTCAGCGCGCCGGCCTGCATCTGCTCGAAGCCGAGCGCCAGCACGCAGTCGGCATCGCCCAGCGCCACGGCCTGGCGGGCCAGGTACAGCGCGGTGGAACCCGTCGAGCAGTTGTTGTTGACGTTGACGATGGGAATGCCGGTCAGGCCCACCTCGTACAGCGCGGTCTGGCCGCAGGTGGAGTCGCCGTAGACGTACCCCGCATAAGCCTGCTGGACCAGCTCGTAGCCGATGCCGGCATCGGCCAGCGCGCGGCGCACGGCTTCGGCGCCCATGTCGGTGTAGCTGGCGCTCGCGCCGGGCTTGGCGAACGGGATCATGCCCACGCCGCCGATGATGACTTTCTCGCTCATATCTATCCTCTCTCTATAGGGGGGAGCCGCCCGCCGTTACAGCTTGCGGGCAATCAGGTCGCGCATGACCTCGTTGGCGCCGCCCACCACGCGTGAGACGCGGTAGTCGGTAAAGGCCCGCGCGATGGGGTACTCGAGCATGTAGCCGTAGCCGCCATGGAGCTGGACCATATCGTCCAGACACTTCCACAGCGTCTCGGTGGCGTGCATCTTGGCGATGGCCGCCTCGTTCACGGTCAGCTTGCGGCGCAGGTGCTCGCCGAGGTAGTAGTCGACCATGGTGCGGATGGCCACGGCATGCGCCTTGGCGTCGGCCAGCTTGAAACGGGTGTTCTGGAAGTCCCAGATCGTGCCGCCGAAGGCCTTGCGCTCCTTCACATAGTCCACCGTGATGCCAAGCAGGCGCTCCAGCGCCACGGCGGCGTAGAGCGCGATGATCAGGCGCTCCTGGGCCAGCTCCTGCATCAGGTAGCCGAAGCCCTGGTTCACCTCGCCCAGCAGGTTGCTGGCCGGCACGCGTACGTTGTCGAAGAACAGTTCGGCGGTGTCCGCGGCGGGCTGGCCCACCTTGTGGAGCTTGCGGCCCCGGCGGAAGCCCTCGCGGTTGGTCTCCACCATGATCAGGCTGACACCCTTGGCGCCGGCCGCCGGATCGGTCTTGCAGATCACCATGATCATGTCGGCGCTCGTGCCGTTCGAGATGAACGTCTTGCTGCCGTTGATGACCCACTCGTCCCCATTCCGGACTGCCGTGGTGCGGCAGGCCTTGACGTCGGAGCCGCCGCCGGGCTCGGTGATCGCCACGGCGAGGATGGTCTTGCCGGCGCAGATGTCGGGCAGCCAGCGCTGCTTCTGTTCCTCGGTGCCCAGCCGCGCGATGTAGGGCGCGACGATGTCCGAGTGCAGGGAAAACCCCGAACCCGAGATCCCGGCGCGGTGCGTTTCCTCGAGCACGACCGCCGAGTGGCCGAAATCGCCGCCGCCGCCGCCGTATTCGGTGGGGATGGCCACGCAGAGCAGTCCTTCGCGGCCGGCCTTCAGCCAGCTCTCGCGGTCCACGCGGCCGTCCGCGTCCCACTGCGCCTGGCGCGGGGCGCATTCGCGCTCGAAGAAGCGCCGCGCGCTCTCACGGAGCATTTCGTGGTCTTCACGGAAAACGGTACGGGTTACTTCCACGGCACACCTCCTCTTCTGGTTATGGTCGGCGCGGCGTTGGGGGCACGCGCGGCCTGACGGAGATGATGGAGGGGGGGAAGGGGGGTGCGGCCTCCCCGGTTTGGGGAGGGGCGCGGCGCCGGGAGGCAGGGCGGTGGCGACTACCCGATTCGGGGAGGGGTGGTGCGCAATGCGGCCCCGCATCATTTCGCTCACCGCAGGCAGCCCGGGAGCCGCCAGGCGCTTGTCAATTCCGAACAGGAGAGTCTTCGTGGAAGTCGTTCGTAATGTTTATCGTGAAGATCACGAGCAGTTCCGCACCACCGTGCGCCGTTTCCTCGAGCGTGAATGTCTGCCGCGTCAGGAATCCTGGCTGGCCGACGGCATCGTCGACCGCGAGACCTGGCTGAAGGCCGGGCGCGAAGGCTTGCTGGGCACGTCCCTGCCGGAAGAGTATGGCGGTGGCGGTGGCGACTTCGGCCACGCGGCGATCATCGCCGAGGAAATGGCCGACGTGGGCGTCAGCGTGAGCTTCGGCCTGCATTCGGACATCGTCGCGCCCTACATCGCGCGGCTGGGCACGGAGGAGCAGAAGCAGCGCTGGCTGCCCGGCGTCTGCGCCGGCGAGACCATTCTCGCCGTGGCGATCACCGAGCCCGGCGGCGGCTCCGACGTCAAGGCCTGCCGCACCACGGCGGTCCGGGACGGCGACGAGTGGGTCATCAACGGCAGCAAGACCTTCATCTCCAACGGCTTTATCTCGGACATGGTGATGGTGATCTGCAAGACCGATCCCGCCGCCGGCGCCAAGGGCGTGAGCCTGATCATGGTGGAGACCAACCGCGAGGGCTTCCGCCGGGGCCGCAAGCTCCACAAGGTGGGCATGCACTCGCAGGACACCGCCGAGCTGTTCTTCGACAACGTGCGCGTGCCGGCCAGCAACCTGCTGGGCGAGGTCAACAAGGGCTTCGGCTACCTGATGCACGACCTGGCGCAGGAGCGCTTCATCATCGCCGTGGGCGCCGCCTCCAAGCTGGAGCGTCTGCTCGCCCAGACCGTCGAGTATGTGAAGGATCGCAAGGCCTTCGGCGGCACGATCTGGGACTTCCAGAACACCAAGTTCAAGCTCGCCGATATCAAGGCGAATGCCGTGGCGCTGCGCACGATGGTGGACTACTWCCTCGGCGAGCACATGCGCCGGGGCCTCTCGGGCGAGGAAGCCGCGATCGCCAAGCTGTACTCGACGGAGGTGCTGTGGAAGTGCATCGACGACATGGTGCAGCTGCACGGCGGCTACGGCTACATGCTTGAGTACCCGATCGCCCGGGCGTTCGTGGACATGCGCATCGCCCGCGTCTATGGCGGATCCAATGAAGTCATGCGTGARCTCATCACGCGCAAGATGTAAGCACAACAAGACCAGCGAGGAGACAAGGCAATGTCAAAGCATGCAGTGGTTGCCGGGGTCGGCATGATCCCGTTCAAGAAGCCGGGCCAGAGCGAGTCGTACAGCGTGATGGGTGCCACGGCGGCGAAGCTGGCGCTCGAGGATGCGGGCCTGCCGTACGACAAGATCCRGCAGGCCTTCGTCGGCTACGTCTATGGCGATTCCACCTGCGGCCARGCCGCGCTGTACAAGGTGGGCGTGACGGGCATTCCCATCGTCAACGTCAACAACAACTGCTCGACCGGCTCCAGCGCGCTGTTCCTGGCGCGCCAGGCCGTGGAGTCGGGCGCGGTGGAATGCGCGCTGGCGCTGGGCTTCGAATTCATGCAGCCGGGCGCGCTCAAGGGCAAGTGGGATGACCGCGAGGGTCCGCTCGATGGCTTCACCGCGATTGGCGGCCACCTGATCCAGGACGCCGTGGATGCCGGCGTACCGCGCGCGCTGACGCTGTTCGGCGGCGCCGGCCGCGAGCATATGGAGCAGTACGGCACCAAGCTGGAGACCTTCGCCCGAATCCGCGCCAAGGCCAGCCGTCACGCCGCCAACAACCCGCTCGCTGTGTTCCGCGACGTGGTGACGCCGGAAGACGTGATGAACGAGAAGGTGATGTGGCCGGGCGTGATGACGCGCTCGATGGCCTGCCCGCCGACGTGCGGCGCGGCYGCCGCCATCGTCTGTACCGARGCSTTCGCGCGCAAGCACAACCTGCGTACCGACGTGCGCATCCTGGCGCAGTCGATGACCACCGACGTGCCGGACAGCTTCGCGCCGCCGTCGATGATCCGCCTGGTGGGCTTCCACATGGCGCAGAACGCCGCCAAGGCCGTCTACGAGCAGGCTGGCGTGAGCCCGTCCGATATCCAGGTCTGCGAGCTGCACGACTGCTTCGCGCACAACGAGCTGCTGACCTATGAGTCGCTCGGGTTCGCCAAGGTGGGCGAGGCCGAGAAGATGGTGATGGACGGCGACAACACCTACGGCGGCAAGGTCGTCACCAATCCGTCGGGCGGCCTGCTCTCCAAGGGCCATCCGCTGGGCGCGACGGGYCTCGCCCAGTGCTACGAACTGACCAACCAGCTGCGCGGCACGGCCGACAAGCGYCAGGTGGAGAACGTGCAGCTCGCGCTGCAGCACAACCTCGGCCTGGGCGGCGCCTGCGTGGTGACGCTCTACGGCCGCGGCTGAACCGTCCAATCGAAGAGGAGACAAGAACATGGCAGACAAGAGCATGATCGGGCTCGGCCTGGGCAAGGGCTCGATCGAGGTCGAGAAGGGGCGCCTGCGCTTCTTCGCCAAGGCCATCGGCGAGACCGATGCGATCTACACCGACGAAGCCGCCGCGCGGGATGCCGGGCATCCCACGCTGCCGGTGCCGCCGACCTTCCTGATGTGCCTGAACAGCGACGTCTCGGCAGGCGTGGACCGCATGGGCCTCCTGAAGCTGGACCTCGCGCGCATCCTGCACGCCGAGCAGGCGTTCGACTATCACCAGATGGCCTACGCCGGCGACACGCTGCATTTCGAAACCACCGTGACCGATGTGTACGACAAGAAGGACGGCGCGCTGCACTTCGTGGTCAACACGACGCGTGTGACCAACCAACGTGGCGAGCACGTGGCCGACATGCGCGGCACGCTCGTGGAACGCCGTGGCTAAGGAGACAACGACCATGCAAGCCCCCCGTTTCAACGATGTGAAGGTTGGCGACCAACTCCCGCCGCTGGCCCTGCCGGCGATCAACCGCACCACGCTGGCGCTGTACTGCGGCGCCTCCGGCGACCACAACCCGATCCACATCGATCTGGACTTCGCCCGCAAGGCGCGCATGCCGGACGTGTTCGCGCACGGCATGCTCTCCGCCGCCTACCTGGGCCGCCTGCTGACCGGCTGGGTGCCGCAGACGCAGGTGCGCAATGTGGCCATCCGCTTCACCGGCATCACGCACCTGGGCAATCAGCCCACCTGCACCGGCGTGGTGACCGAGAAATTCGAGGCCGATGGCGAGCAGCGCGTGAAGGTGGCGCTGCGCTGCGCCAACCAGTATGGCGAGGACAAGCTGCTGGGCGAAGCCATCGTCGCCCTGAAGTAAGCCGGCTCCCCATCGCACCCCAGACGAATCGATACAGGAAGAACAGACATGAGCAAACTCGCAGGCAAGTCCGCCATCGTCACCGGCTCGGGCCGTGGCATTGGCCGTGAAGTGGCGCTGAAGCTGGCATCCGAAGGTGCCCGCGTGGTGGTGAACGACCTGGATGCCGATCCGGCCGCCGAAGTGGTGGAGCTGATCCGCGCGCAGGGTGGCGAAGCCGTGGCATGCGTCGGCAGCGTCACTGCTCCCGATTTCGCCGACCGCCTGGTCAAGACAGCCGTCGAGCACCACAAGGGCATCGACATCATCATCAACAATGCCGGCTACACCTGGGACAACGTCATCCAGAAGATGACCGATGAGCAGTGGTATGCCATCCTTGACTGCCACCTGACCGCGCCGTTCCGCATCCTGCGCGCCGCCCAGCCGGTGATCAGCGCCGCTGCCAAGGCCGAAGCGGCCGAGGGCCGCGAGGTGTTCCGCAAGATCGTCAATATCTCGTCCGGCGCGGCTGGCGGCAACCCGGGCCAGTCGAACTACTCGGCAGCCAAGGCCGGCATCCTGGGCATGACCAAGACCCTGGCCAAGGAATGGGGCCGCCTCAAGGTCAACGTGAACGCAGTGGCCTTCGGCCTGATCGAAACGCGCCTGACGCAGGCACTGGCCGGCGACCAGAGCAAGACCGTCACCATCGAAGGCCGGGAGATCAAGGTCGGTGTGCAGCAGGCGATGCTCGACGGCGTGAGCCGCATGACGCCGCTGGGCCGCGCCGGCAAGCCGGAAGAAGCGGCTGGCGCCGTGTATCTGTTCTGCACGCCGGAGTCGAACTTCCTGTCCGGGCAGGTCGTCTACTGCGGTGGTGGCCCCGGCGGCAATTTCTAAGCCCGGCTGCACCCGGAAGACCCACAGAGCGGCCCGACAAGAGGCCGCTACCGCCCCTCTCGGTTGGTGACGGAGACACATCGCATGTACATGACACAATCGCTGCACAGATCGCTGCAGCAACGGCCGGACAAGACGGCCGTGCGTTTCCAGGGCCGCAGCCAGACCTATGCCGAACTGGCCGACCGCGTGGCGCGGCTGGCCGGCGCGCTGAAGAAGCTCGGCGTGACCGACGGCGAGCGCGTGGCGATGTTCTCGCTCAATTCGGCCCGCTATATCGAGTACTACATGGCCGTGCCGTGGGCCGGCGCGGCGCTCAATCCGGTGAACACGCGCTGGAGCGCGGCCGAGATCCTGTATTCGTTCAATGACTCGGGCACCGCCGTCCTGATCGTCGACGACCCCTTCACGGTCGTCGCCCGCAAGGTGGCCGCCGAATGCCCGACGTTGCGCCACGTCATCTACGCCGGCGACGGTGAGACGCCCGAGGGCATGCTGAACTACGAGGCACTGGTCGCCGACAGTGAGCCGGTGGAGGACGCCTACCGCCACGGCGACGACCTGGCCGGCATCTTCTACACGGGCGGCACCACGGGCTTCCCGAAGGGCGTGATGCTCAGCCACACGAACCTCGTTTCCTCGGCTTGCAACCAGCCGATGACGGGCACTTTCGACGAAACCATCGTGATGCTGCACGTCATGCCGATGTTCCACCTGGCGTGTTTCGCGGCGATCAACGCCGTCTTCCTGGTCGGTGGCACGCACGTGCCGATGACGGCTTTCGATCCGGGCCAGATGCTGGAGACCATTGCGCGCGACCGCGTGACCTCGGTGCTGCTGGCGCCGACCATGATCCAGATGGGGCTCGACTGGCGCGAACAGAATCCGCAGCGCTCGGCCGATCTCGACCTGTCGTCGCTCGGCCTGATCCGCTACGGCGCTTCGCCGATGACGCCCGCGCTGCTGGCCCGTACCCGGGCCGCGTTCCCGAACGCGCAGTTCGCGCAGGGCTATGGCATGACCGAATTGGCGCCRGTGGCCACGCTGCTCGGCCCCGAGTATCACAGYGAGGCCGCCCTGGCGAGCGGCAAGATGCACTCGGTGGGACGCCCCGCGCCGATGGTGGAAGTGAAGATCGTCGACCAGCAGGGCCGCGAGGTGCCGCGCGGCACGGTGGGGGAGATCGCCGTGCGCGGCCCCAACGTGATGCTCGGCTACTGGAACCAGCCGGAAGCGACCGCGGAGGCCGTGCGCAACGGCTGGATGCATACCGGCGACGGCGGCTACATGGACACGGACGGCTTCGTGTTCCTGGTCGACCGCATGAAGGACATGATCATCAGCGGTGGCGAGAACGTCTATTCCGCCGAGGTGGAGCGCGCGCTGGCGAGCCACCCGGCGGTGGCGCAAGTCGCCGTGATCGGCGTGCCGCACGAGAAGTGGGGCGAGTCCGTGCATGCGGTGGTGGTGCTGAAGGCGGGTGCGGAAGCCACGCTCGAGTCGATCCAGAACCATTGCCGGGAGCTGATCGCGGGGTAYAAGATCCCGCGCAGCGCCGAGTTCGTCGACGGCCTGCCGCTGTCCAGCGTCGGCAAGGTGCTCAAGAACGAGCTGCGCAAACGCCACTGGAAGTCGTAGACGTCGATGGTCGCGTCTCCCTGCATCCTGCCCAAGATCGTGCCGCCGCGCCCCGCAAGCGACGCGATCTCGCGCGATCGGCTGATCGGCCGGCTGCAGGCCGCCAGCGACCGCAAGCTGGTGCTGCTCACGGGCGGCGCCGGCTTCGGCAAGACGACGCTGATGGCGCAGTGGCGCCAGCGGCTCGACAAGGCCGGCGCGCGCGTGGCCTGGCTCACGCTGGCCATGCAGGATGGCGCATTGCCGACGTTCCGCGCCATTCTGGCCGGGGCGCTCGGGCACGCGGGCCTCGCCATCGAGGCTGGCGAAGGCGGGGAGGGTGGGGAGGGCAGCGAGGCGTTGATCGCGTCGCTGCTGGAAGTGCTCGCGCGCACGCCGGCCGACCTGTACCTGATGATCGACGATTTCCATCATGTGCAGGACCCCGCCACGCTGACGCTGGTGCAGGCGTTGACCGACGCCATCCTGCCCGGCCTGCATCTGGTGATCGCCTCGCGCACCGTGCCTGCGTTGCGGCTCGGGCGCCTGCGGGCCATGGAAGAGTTCGTGGAAATCGACGGGGCCGAACTGACGTTCGACTTCGACGAGACGGCGGCTTTCCTGACGGCGCGTGCCGGCGTGCCGGCCAATGCCGAGGTGGCGCGGCAGGTGCACGAGATTACCGAAGGCTGGCCGGTGGGCGTACGGCTGGCGGGCCGCACGCGCGACGCCGCCTGCGATAGCGCCGGCGATATGCCGGCCCGCGTGGGCGACGGCGGCAACCTGGAGGCTTACCTGTCGGAGGAGGTCATCGACGAACTGCCGGCCGAGTTGCTCGACTTCATGCTGCATGTGTCGGTGCTGCGCAGCTTCCAGGCTGACCTCGCGGCATTCGTCACCAGCCGCGACGATGCCGCGACCCTGATCGACCAGATTCTGGGGCGCCACGTGTTCCTGCGGCGCGTGGACCGCCGCGACGATCTGGCGTGGTATCGCTTCCATCCGATGTTCGTCGCCTACCTGGACAAGCGCCGGGCGCAGGCGGGCATCGACCCGAAGCCACTGCACCGCCGCGCGGCGCTCTGGTTYGTGCAGCAGGGGCGGTTCGCCGACGCGATGCGCAGCGCCGCGCTCTGCGACGACCTGGAGCTTGCCACGCARCTGGTCGATGGCGGGCTGCCGCCGGCGCATTCGCTGGCGCACCTCGGCGTGGTGGCGCGCTGGACCGAAAGCGTAGGCGGCAACCGCATGGCGGCCCATCCGCGCCTGTTGCGCATGGGCGCGTGGGCGTCCGCGCTGACCGCGCGCATGGACCTTGCCGAACGCTGGCTCACGCGTCTGGAGACCACGGCGGAAGCCGACGGCCTGGCCGAAGACCCCATCGAGCTGCGCCATCGGCTGCTGCTGCGCGCCGTGCTGGCCACCCATGGCGACGACGAGCCCAGCGCGCGCGCCGCCTTGCAGGGGCTGGATGCGATCCCGGCGCGGTCGCTGCCGGGTGGGCTGGAGGATGTTGAACTGGCGGTGCGCCTGCACTGGCTCTCGGCACAGGGCCACCATCTGGCGGCGCGCTGCCTGTACAGCGCCCCGGCGGCACGCGCCACGCGCACCGGCCGTGGCGAGCTGGCGCTGGTGGCGGCGGCCGCGGCGGCCAACGTGGCGATGCGCGAAGGCAACGCACTCGAGGCGGAGCGCATCGGCGCCGCCGCGCTGCGCCGCGCGCGGACCATCCACGGCAGCGGGGCGCTCTGCGCGACCCTTTGCGCCGGCGTGGTGGCGCAGGCATGGTTCGAACTCGACCGCCTGGACGAGGCGTACGCCGCGCTGGCGGCGTGCCGGGTGCGCCTGCGCGGGGCCTCGGCGGAACTGAAGGTGCGCGCCGCGCGCGTCTTCGGCCGCATCCAGGCCCTGCGCGAGGCCCCGCAGGATGCGCTCGCCTACTTCACGCGCGCGGAGGCGCATTTCCGGGCGACGGGCATGGATCGCGGCGTGGTGGCAATGGTCGCCGAACAGCAGCGGCTGGTGCTGTCYTATGGCGACCGCCGTCACGCGCAGGCCCTGCAGGCGGTGCTCGACGGCTACGCGGCACGGCATCCGGGCGATGGCATTCACGATGTGGAGATTGGCGCGACGGCGGCGTTGGGACGCGCGCGGCTGGCGCTGGCGCAGGACGCTCCGCAGGAGGCGCTGTCCGCGCTGGAGACGCTGCGACGGTTTGCTGCCGTGCGCGGGTGCGAGCGCCTGCAGGCCGTGGCCGACCTGCTACAAGCCCGCGCGCTTGAAGCGCTGGGCCGCAGCGCACAGGCCCAGGCTTGCGCGCAGTCGGCCGTGGCCACGTGCTACCGGCTMGGGCTCCATCGCACCTTGATCGAGGAGGGCGCCGGCCTGCACCCGATGCTGCTGCGCGCCGCCACGCATGGTGGCGCGGCGCTGGTCGACCACGTGCGCGCGCTGCTGGGCGAGTCGGGCGGTGTCTCGGCGCCAGCCATGGCCCCCGCGCCCGTTTCGACCGTTTCGACAGTTTCGACCGCTTTGCCCGCCTCACCCCCGCCGGCACCCGCCGCGCCGGTGCGCACCATCGCCGCCACGCCGGGACTCACCCGGCGCGAACAGGAGGTGCTTGCGCTGCTCGAACAGTCCATGTCGAACAAGCGGATTGCGCTGACGCTGAACATCAGCGTGCAGACGGTCAAGTGGAACCTCAAGAAGATCTTCGTCAAGCTGCAGGTGACCAGCCGCTACGAAGCCATCGTCGCGGCCCGCAAGCTCGCCACCTGCGAGCAGTGAGCCGGGCATCCTCGTTTCAAACACCCGAAGTCCAACCCTCAGGGAGACACAGCGCATGTATCAGCTCGACCATTTCTATATTGGCGGCCAATGGGTGGCGCCAGCGGCGGGCGCCGGCCGCTTCGACATCGTCAATCCGGCCACCGAGGCGGTGATTGGCCACGTGGCCATGGGCGGCGCGGCCGATGTCGATGCCGCCGTGGCGGCGGCCCGGGCGGCCTTCCCGGCCTGGTCGGCCACCACCCGCGAAGCCCGCGTGGACGTGCTGACGCGGCTGATCGCGCTGTACAAGACGCGCATGGACGATATCGCGCTGGCCATCCACCACGAGATTGGCGCGCCGCAATGGCTGTGCAAGGTCAAGCAGGCGCCGCTCGGCCTGCAGATGCTGGAGTCGGCGCTGGCCGCGCTGAAGGAAGCGGACTTTACCCGGCAGCTGGGTGGCACCGAGGTGGTCAGCGAGCCGATTGGCGTGGCCGCGCTGATCACGCCGTGGAACTGGCCGGTGACGACGATCGCCACCAAGGTGGGTTCGGCGCTGGCGGCGGGGTGCACGGTGGTGCTGAAGCCGTCGGAGCTGGCGCCGCTCGATGCGCGGATCTTCGCCGAGATCGTGCACGCAGCCGAGGTGCCGGCGGGGGTCTTCAATATGGTCTATGGCGATGGGCCGRCGGTCGGCGCGGCGCTGTCGCGCCATCATGACGTCGATGTGATCTCGATTACAGGCTCCACGCGGGCCGGGATCGAGGTGGCGGCGGCKGCCGCCGGCACGGTCAAGCGCGTGCTCCAGGAGTTGGGCGGCAAGTCGGCCAACGTGATTCTGGACGATGCGGACCTGCGCGCGGCGGTCTCGGACGGCGTGATCAGCTGCATGATCAACTCCGGCCAGACCTGCGTGGCGCCTACGCGTATGCTGGTGCCGCGCCATCTGCACGAGCAGGTCGTGGCCATCGCGGGGGCCACGGTCGCCGCGCTGAAGGTGGGCGACCCGACGCAGCCCGACAGCAAGGTCGGTTCGATGGCCAAYCGGGCCCAGTTCGAGAAGGTCCAGCGCCTGATCGGCATTGGCATCGAGGAGGGCGGGCAGGTGGTGGCGGGGGGYGTCGGCCGGCCCGAAGGGCTGGCGTCGGGCTATTTCGTGCGGCCGACCGTCTTCGCCAACGTCCGCAACGACGCCACCGTGGCGCGCGAGGAGATCTTCGGCCCGGTGCTGGCGATCATTCCTTATGACTCGGAGGAAGAGGCGATTGCCATCGCCAACGACACCGAATATGGGCTCGCCGCCTATGTCTGGTCGGGCGATCCGGCCCGGGCGCGCCGCGTGGCGGGACGTCTGCAGGCTGGCATGGTGCGGATCAACGGCGCCCAGCCGCACAGCGGCGCGCCATTCGGCGGATACAAGCGGTCTGGCAATGGCCGCGAGTTCGGCAGCTACGGGCTGGCTGAATATATGGAAGTCAAGGCCATCGCGGCCTGACTGGCGCCTGCTCCGGGTCTGGCGCCGGCTGGCGTCGGGCCCGATCTGAGACAGGGGCGCCGAAGATTTCTGTCCCGGCAATGCGCGTAGTCATTCCCGCGACATGGAATATGGGTATGCGAGAACTAAAACAGATGCCCCGGGAAACGTTCCCAAAGCCATACATTATCAAGAGTGCAAAAAGCAGAAAGCCCCGCCAGTGGCGGGGCTTCCCAGGCAAGATATTGCCGGGCGCTTCAGGCGGTTATCAAACTGCCTGAATCTTCGTGGCCTGTTCGCCCTTCTGGCCCATTGCCTTGACGTAGCGGACCTTCTGGCCTTCCTTCAGCGACTTGAAGCCATTGCCTTCAATCGCCGAGAAATGCGCGAACAGGTCGTTGCCGCCTGCGTCCGGGGTGATGAAGCCGAAGCCCTTGGCGTCGTTGAACCACTTAACGGTACCGGTTTCCATATATCTTTCCAACCTTGAATTTCAGATGAGCGTAATCGCCCGACGAGGCATGATCTTCGCAACAGCCCGCGTCGAAAAATTCGTTAGAGGGCAGTGCGCATGCGAGGACCCATTCTGCCGGTTTTTTTTCGCGTGTCAATCGGACTAAGCCCCTAACGGTATTTCGGCATGCAAACAGCAGATATTAGAGTTTTCTACATCGAACRCGGTTTTGTCTGACATCTCAACACCTTGGACGATGGTAAGACAGGGTTATCCGCATACCGAGTATCGATAGTCGGTACGAATTCGCGCGATTCCGTTCCGCCGGGCAGTTCGGTGGCCCCCTTCCCGCCATGGCGCCGAATGCTTCAAACTCCTGTACTCCATATGGACTATGGCGTTTGGCGGAGGATGCCACGACAATTGCCGCCAATAGAAAACAACGTCGTCTGGACACCAGGCGGCGCGCGCCCAAGGCGCAATTTGAACGTAGAACGGGGATTTTCATGTCAATCGAGCCATAGCCTGGCCGACCGGACGTGCATGCGCGCGTCGCCAGGGKCGGCCTGCCTCGGTCCACATCGGCCCATATCCGGGCTGGACGGACTCCCGCCACAATTTTTCACAATCCATTCCCAGCGAATGCCCTAGCATCGCCCCTTGCCCGGCACATTAGGGAAAATCCCGTATCGATGGCCACGGGGACGGGCATCGCGCGGGCAGCGCCGCCAACGGCGCGCCCAAGGCATAACAGAAGAAGCGGATAACAGCCAGTGAAGCAAGTGCAACGTTCAATCCGGGGACTTTTCGGCCATGCCGGCGATGCCAGCCAGGCGCCGTCACGGGCCGCCGCCCCATGGCAACGCGCCATGGCGGTCGTGGCGGTGCTGGCGTCCGCGCTCGGCGTGGTGCTGGCCACGCTGACGCCTTCGACGGCGGTTCAGGCCCAGCCGGCGGCCGATCTGGCCCGGCCGGCCGCGCCCAACGTCGCCTTCCACTACGGCAGCAAGCCCCCCGTGGACGCCCTGCAGGCCTTCGACGTGGCCGTGGTGGAGCCCGACAGCGGCTTCGAYCCGCGCCGCGTCTCCACGCCGCAGACGGCGTGGTTCGCCTACGTGAGCCTGGGCGAGGTGCTGCCCAGCCGGGCCTACTTCCCGGACATCCCCAAGAACTGGCTGGTGGGCAGCAACGACGCCTGGCAGGCCCGCGTGGTCGACCAGGCCGCCGACGGCTGGCCGGCATTCTATGTCGACAAGGTCATCGCCCCGCTGTGGGAGCGCGGCTATCGCGGCTTCTTCCTCGATACGATGGATTCCTATCACCTCGTGGCCAAGACCGACGCCGAGCGCGCCCGGCAGGAAGCCGGCATGGTGCGTGTGATTCAGGCCATCAAGGCCCGCTACCCCGAGGCCCGGCTGTTGTTCAACCGGGGCTTCGAGATCCTGCCGCAGGTGCATAGCCTGGTCTACGGCGTGGTGTTCGAATCGCTGTTCCGGGGCTGGAACCAGGCGCAGGGCCGCTATACSGARGTCAGCCAGCAGGACCGCGACTGGCTGCTGGCGCAGGCCCGCGTCATCCGCGAGCAGTACAAGCTGCCGGTCATTTCCATCGATTACTGCCCGCCGACCGACCGCCGCTGCGCCCGTGACACCGCGCGCCGCATCCGCGCGCTCGGCATCACGCCGTACGTGACCGATTCCGGCTTGCAGACCGTGGGCGTCGGCCAGATCGAGGTCATGCCGCGCCGCGTGCTGGTGGTGCAGGAGAGCGAGCCCGGCGTGGCCATCGACAACACGGAAGGCGTGCGTTTCGTCTCCATGCCGATCAATTACCTGGGCTACCGGGTGGACTTCGCCGAGACGCGCGATCCGTTGCCCGAGATTGGCCCGGACCGCTATGCCGGCGTGGTGGTCTGGTCCAACGGCTATTTCACCCAGCAGCCCGGCCGTTTCCTGGCCTGGGTGGAGAAGCAGATCGCCCAGGGTGTGCCCGTGGTCTTCATGAACGGCTTCGGCGCCCCCGTGGCCGGCTCGCTGGCGCGTACGCTGGGGCTCAAGCCGGTGAAGGGGCGCGTTTCCGGGCCGGTGTCGATTGTGTCGAAGGACCCGATGGTGGGCTTCGAGATGCCGGTCGCCCCGGACCGCACGGAGGCCGTGCCGGTGCAGGTGCAGGACGGCGCCGCCAACACGCGGTCGCTGCTGCGCATGCGATCGGGCACGCTGACCTTCGACGCCGCTGCCATCACGCCATGGGGCGGATACGTCACAGGCCCATACGCGGTGCGCCAGAACGTGGCGACCGACCAGGACCGCTGGACCATCCAGCCGCTCCAGTTCCTGCGCGAGGCGCTGCGCCTGCCGCAGATGCCCGTCCCCGATTCCACGACGGAGAGTGGCCGCCGCCTGCTGACCATCCATATCGATGGCGACGGCTTTGCCTCCAAGGCCGAGATCCCCGGCGGCGGTTTTTCGGGCGAAGTGCTGTTCCGCGAGATCTTCGACAAATACCGCCTGCCGATGACGATGTCCGTGATCGAGGGCGAGGTGGGCAAGTCGGGCATGTACCCGAAGCTGACGGCSGAGCTGGAGCCGATCGCCCGCAAGATCTTCGCCCAGCCCTACGTGGAAGTGGCCAGCCACACCTACTCGCACCCGTTCGAGTGGGGCCGCACCGTGCCCGGTCACGAGAACGACGCCCGGATCCAGGAGGGCGACGAGGCCTATCACCTGGCGATTCCCGGCTACAAGATGGACCTGAACCGCGAGATCGGCGGGTCGATCGACTATATCAACAAGGTGCTGGCGCCCCCGGGCAAGCCGGTGAAGATGGTGCTGTGGCCCGGCGACTGCCAGGCCCCGCCCGAGGCGCTCAAGCTGACCGAGCAGGCCGGCGTGCTGAACATGAATGGTGGCGACACCATGATCACGCGCAGCAACCCGAGCTGGACCGCGATTGCGCCGCTGGGCATCCACAAGGCCGACAACACCTTCCAGGTCTTTGCGACCAACCAGAACGAGAACATCTACACCAACCTGTGGCACGGCCCGTACTACGGCTTCGAGCGCGTGATCGAGACCTACGAGCTGACCGAGAAGCCGTACCGCTTCAAGGCCGTGAACATCTACTACCACAGCTATTCGGGCACCAAGGTGGCGTCGCTGCGGGCGCTGCGCAAGGTCTATGACTACGTGCTCACGCAGCCGCTGCTGCCGATCCATTCCACCGACTATGTGCTCAAGGTCATCGACTGGCAGGGCATGGCCGTGGCGCGCGAGCTGGGCGAGGGCGCGAATGGTGAGAATGGTGAGATGGGCGCGCCGGCCGCCGGGGCCTGGGTGGTGCGGGGCGATGGCAACCTGCGCAACCTGCGCTGGAACGGCACGGGCGTGCCGGACGTGGCCACCGCGCGCGGCGTGACCGGCTCGTCGCCGGCGCCGGGCGGCGGCACCTATGTCCACCTCGATGGCGGCAATGCGCGCTTCCAGATCGTGCCGGCCGCCACGCGCGCCGTGCCCGAGATCCCCGAGGCCAACGGCCTGGTGCGCGACTGGCAGCGCGACGGCCAGGTCACGCGCTTCCGTTTCAGCGGCTACTACAAGCCCTTCTTCCGGCTGGCCAATGCCGGCCAGTGCAGTGTGACGGTCGACGGCAAGCCCGTCGCCGGTGTGCGCGAGCGCAACACGCTGCGTATCGATACCCCCGCGGTGAATGATCCGATCCATGTCCAGCAACAAGTCGAAGTCCGCTGCGCCGGCTGAGCGCGAGCGGCTGTTGCCGCCCGCGCTGGTCCTGACCTTCACCGCCATGGTGGGGGTGGGACTCGCGCTGATGTTCCCGCGTGAAACGCTGCGCGAGCGCCTGCTCGGCCAGGGCCGCACCGTCGACGGCCTGACCGTGGCCTACCTCGAGGCGTGGTCGCGCGTGGCCCCCAACGACACCAGTTTCATGGGTGTGCTGGCGGAGCAGTACGCCCGCAGCGGCCGGCTCGACGACGCCGAGGCCATGCTCGCCCGCATGCAGGCGGTGCAGGGTGCGGACCTGAGTGGCCCGATCCTGCGCACCCGGATCGAGATCTCCCAGCAGCGCGCCTACGCGGCGCTGCCGGAGACGCCCGAGCGCGCGCGGCGGCTGGCGATGATGAACGACCTGCTGAAGGACGCCACCACGCCGGCGCAGATGCGCAAGTGGTCGCTCGCCGATCTGCAGGCGCTGGCCACGCAGTCGCGCCAGATCGGTGCGGCGGACCCGGCCGGCAAGCTGTTCCGCGAACTGGCCGTGCGTGACCCCGGCAACGCGGACTTCTACAACAAGCAGCTCGCCGGCATCGCGCTGGCCGGCGGCAACTATCGCGACTCCGCCCAGGCGCTGTTCGACGCCCAGGCGCGCGCCAAGAACCTGTACGAGCAGCGCACGCTGTTCCTGCAGGCGCTGCAGACGCTGCAATCGGGCAACCTGCTCGACGAGGCGCTGGCGGAAGCCGAGCGCCGGGGCGGCAAGCTGCTCGACGATGCCGAGGTGCTGCGCTACCTGACCAAGCTGGCGCTGGCGGCGGGCAAGCCCGAGGTGGCGGCGAAGTACGTGGAGCGGCTGCTGAAGCTGTCGGCCAACAAGCCGATGGGCGCGACGCTGCTCGCGCAGGCCCATCTGCGCCGTGTCTCCGACACCGAGCCGTGGCTGGCCCGCGAGGTGGTGTTCCTCGACGGCCCGCGCGGCGTGAAGCTGCGCGACAAGCTGGCGGCAGCCGGCGAACTTGGCGTGCGCCACGTGGCGGACACCGGCAATGTCTCGCAGGCYGACGCCCAGGCGGCGGCCAAGGCCGAAGTGGCRGCKGCGGCRGCCGAAGGCAAGGCGTTCAATGCCGACGACTACGATCTCGCCTATCGCGTRTTCCTGGCCGCCGGCAAGCTCGACCAGGCGCAGCGCGTGGCGCAGACCGCCGTGCAGAAGCTGCCGAACGAGCCGGTCTGGCGTGAGCGGCTGGCGCAGGTGGCCGAATGGAACCGCCAGCCGATGATCGCGCTGCAAAGCTGGCTCCAGTACGCCCAGGCCACCAACGACGAGCGCGCGTGGAACAACGTCATGCGGCTGGCCCCGGGCCTGTCCGACGACCGCGCCTATCTGGCGGCGCTGCGGCACCGCGCCGGCGGCGGCGACCTGAAGACCATCGACGAGGTGGTGGCTGCCTACGAGCGGCTGGGCGAGCCCGAGGCCGGCATGGCCTTCCTCGATTCCCTGAGCAGCGGCCCGCACGCCCGCGAGGTGATGGAGCGTAACGCGCAGCTGGCCGAGCGCGCAGGCCGCGACGGCCGTGCCTTCGAGCTGTACGGCCAGCTGCAACAGCGCTTCGGCCCCCGGCCCGAGTACGCGCTCAAGCGCGCCAATATGCTCTACGTGGGTGGCCGGCTGACGCAGGCCATGGACGCGATGCTGCCCGCGCGCGCCAAGGCCGGCCCGCGCGACCTGCTGTACTGGCGCACCTACACGGACCTCGCGCGGCTGACGCAGCGCGACGACCTGCTCGCGGACGGYTACCGCCAGATGATGATCGCGGTCAGCAACACGCACGACGACCATTGCATGACGATGCCGCCCGGCGCCGCGCGCAACGACTGTCTGGCCGAAGTGCGCGATACCGAGGAAGCCGATTTCTCGAACCTGATCCAGTACTACGACAAGACGCCGATCGATGCCGGCCGGATTGCCGAGGCCGGCTGGCGCAAGGGCGGCAAGCGCGAGCAGCTCGAACTGGCYATCTATTACTACACSCGYGCCCATGCCTACGTGCGCGTGGAGCGGCTGTTCGCCAGCCTGACGCCGGAGCAGAAGCGCGACGCCGAAGGATCGGCCACGTTCCTGATGCGCCGCGCCGAATACTGGCGCCTGACCGGCGACCGCGAGCACGCGCTGGCCGACCTGCGCCACGCGGTGGGCCAGCCCGATGCGGACAGCGAGACCTTCGCCGCGCTGCTGTGGGCGCTGGTCGACATGGGCACGGACAGCGAAGTGCGCGCCGTGATGCTGCGCCTGAAGCCCGAGGCCGAGGACGATCCCGGTCTCTGGGGCGCCTACGCCGCCGGCGCCATGCGCTTCCAGGACGGCCGCACGGCGCTGCACTACCTGCACAAGATCCAGATGGGCAAGAGCGCCGATCCGCTCTGGCTGGGCCTGCTGGCCGATGCGTACGAGGCCATCGGCCAGACGCAGATGGCGTGGCGCATCCGCAAGCAGGCGTGGATCGACCTTCACAAAGCGTGGTCGCCTGCCGGGCTGCAGGGTGCCGATGCACCGCAGGCCGGCGAGGAGGACGACGCGGCCACTGACCCCGAAGACGAGGAAAACGCGCAGGGCGCCCCGGCGCGCGCGGACCTGCGCCGCCAGACGGTGGCGCTGGGCCAGGTGTTCGCGTCGGGCGATGTCTCGCGCAGCCTCGTCATCGAAATGCTGCGCCGCGACCGCGCGGAAGTGGCTGCGCGCCGTCAGTCGCCGGGGGATCTGCCGTCGGTCACCGGTGCGTCGAAGCTAGGCGAGGTGCCGGGCCTGCCGCCGCTGGTGGTGGCGCCGCCGGCCGAACTGACCGAGCGCGAGCGCCGTCGCCAGAGCCTGATCTCGGCCGCCAGCCGCGAGGTGGCGCTAGCCTGGGCGATGTCGTCGGAGTCGAACGAGCTGGCCCGCGCGTGGCTGGCGCGGCAGTACGTCAAGACGCTCCAGCGGCCGGCGTACGCCGAAGTGTCGATCGCGCTCGACAACAACGACCTGAACGCGCTGGACCGCATCATGGAGCGCCAGGCGGGCCGCGTGCCCGTGGCGAGCCAGATCGAGGCCAATCGCCAGCTTGACCGCATCTCGGCCGCGCAGACCCAGGCGTTCGAGACCCAGGAGCTGGCCCGCACCGACGACACCCTGCAGGAGACCCTGCAGGATGCGCTGCTGTTCAACGCGCAGGCCATCGAGCCGCGCGTGACCTTCCAGCACCAGAAGCCGCTCGAATACTTCGAATACAGCCTGGGCGCCGGTGCCCGGCTGTGGGACGGCTACGCGGTGGGCCTGCGCGGCGTGTTCCGCGACCAGCGCAGCACCGATCCGACCCAGCTGGCCAACGTGCCGGCGGGCGACCGCCGCGCCGAGCTGACGCTGGACTACCGCGACTCGCAGAAGCGCTGGCTGGTAGGCGTGGGCCGCCGCGACGGCCTGGAGAGCTTCACCACCGCGCGCATGACCGGCCAGTGGAATCTGGAAAGCCGGGTGTCGTTCACGACGCTGGCCGGCTACAACCAGCAGGCCGACGAGTCGTCGCAACTGCGCGTGGGCGGCATGAAGGATGTGCTGGGCGCAGGCGCCACGTGGCGACTGGGCCTGCGCGAGTTCATCAGCGGACGYTTCGAGTACAGCCATTTCTACGGCCAGGACCGCAGCGCGCTGGGCCATGGCCTGCTGTTCGACGTSGAGGCCGGCTACCGCATCCGCACRCAGTATCCGGACTACACGGTRCGCGCCGTGGCCACGCGCGGCATCTACACCCGCAACAGCGGCACGCTCACGCCGGCCCTGCAGCGGCTGATGCCGGCCGATGACGACGAGGCGAACACCGCGTTCTACATGCCGCAGAGCTTCACGCAGACCGGCGTGCTGTTCGGCTTCGGYACCGAYCTGCTCGCCGAATACACGCGCAAGTGGCGGCCGTTCGCGGAGGTGGGGGCGCTGTACGACTCGCGCGCCGGCCACAACTTCCACGGGCAGGCAGGCCTGGCCGGGTCGGTGTTCGGCAACGACCACCTGGCGCTGTATATCTCGCACGACACCGCGGCCCGCACCAGCGGGACGCCGCTGACCGAGGTCGGCCTGCGCTATCGCTGGCTGTACTGACGATTGACGACGAAGGTTTTCAAGGTAAACGAGGGGAATCCCATGAAAAAGACAATGACTGGCAAGGGCCGCATCGGGCGGATGGCAGCATGGATCGGTGCCGTTGGCGCGGCACTGTGGCTGGCGGGTTGCGCGGTGACGGATGTGGGCCGTGCGCCGCAAATGTCGCCCGGCGACACGGTGGCGGTGCTGCCGATTGTCAACTACACCGAGACGCCGCAGGCCGGCCTGCGCGCCGAAGCCATCGCCGAATCGCTGCTGAAGACCGGCGGCATCGCCAACCTGAAGCGCTACCCGGCTTCGCTGAACCCGGAAACGCTGTTCGAGCCGGCCGAGCGCGAGTCGGTGGGCAAGGCGCTGGAATGGGCCCGGGGCGAGCGCGCCCGCTACGCGCTGACCGGCGCGGTGCAGGAATGGCGCTATAAAGTCGGCGTGGATGGCGAACCGGCAGTGGGCATCTCGCTGCAACTGATCGACGTGGCCAGCGGCCAGGTGGTGTGGTCGGCCACGGGCAGCGACAGCGGCTGGAGCCGCGCCTCGCTGTCGGGCACCGCGCAGAAGCTGCTGCGCCGCCTGCTGGCACCGCTGATGCAGGGTTGATCGCGTTTTCGGACGCTGTAGAAAAGGACAGGTGACACGCGTGGGGAATTCTGCGGAAAAAAGGCGCCAGGGGCAGGGGATCGGCCTCGGCGGGCGCTATGCGCGCTGGCTGGCGCCCGCGGTGAGCGGGCCGGCTGCGGTGCTGGAGTTGATCGCCACGATGGTGGTCGCGATGGGGCTGGCCTATCTGGTGCTGCCGCAGAACCCGCTGCTGCTCGGCATGGGCTTTCCCTGGGCGTGGCTGCTGCCGGTGATCCTGGCGCTGCGCTATGGCACGCTGATCGGCGTGGGCTCGGTGCTGATGCTGCTGGGCGGCTGGTTTGTCTTCGAAGCGCTTGGCAGCTACACCAGCGCGTTCCCGCGCATGTTCTTCCTGGGCGGCCTGCTGCTGGTGCTGATCTCGGGCCAGTTCGGCGATGTGTGGGGCACGCGGCTGGCGCGCGCTCGCGCCGTCAACCGCTATCTGGACGAGCGGCTGGCCGCGCTGACCAAGAACCACTACCTGCTGCGCATTTCCCACGCGCGGCTGGAGAACGACCTGCTGGCACGCCCGACCACGCTGCGCGACACGCTCTCGCAGATGCGGGCCGTCGCCATGGGCGACGCGGCCCGGGGTGGGGTGGACCAGCCCGAGACCACGCTGCCCGGCGCGCAGCCGATGCTGCAAGTGGTGGCGCAGGCCTGCCAGATCGAAGGCGCGGCGCTGTTCGCGTGTGATGGCGAGCGCATCTCGCCGCAGGCCGCCGCGAGCATCGGGCCGGCCTTCGAACTGAACCTGGACGACCCGCTGGTGCGCCATTGCCTCGACACGCGCGAGCTGGCCCACCTGCGTTCCTCGGGCCTGCAGCAGGACGCCGAGACCCGCTACGTSGCCGTGGCGCCGGTGCTGGCCGGTTCCGACCGCCTGATCGGCGTGCTGGTGGTGGAGCGCATGCCGTTCCTCTCGCTGACCTATGAAAACCTCCAACTGCTGATGGTGCTGATGGGCTACTACGCCGATGGCGTGGAGCACGGGCAGGCCACGCACGGCATCCAGGCGCTGATGCCGGCGATTCCGTACGCGTTTGCGCTCGACTACGCGCGGCTGTCGCGGCTGCGCCAGGAAACCGGCGTCGAAAGCTCGGTGGTGGCGCTGGTGTTCGACCTCGACGAAGCCCGCGACGCGCTGTTCGAACAGGTGGTGCGCAGCCGCCGGGCGCTGGACGTGGCCTGGCCCGCGCACAGCCCGCGCCAGCGCGCCATGCTGACGCTGATGCCGCTGTCCGACAGCCAGGCCGTCTCGGCCTATCTGGTGCGGATCGAAGACATGCTGCGCGCGCAGTTCGGCACCGATTTCGCCACCTCGCACATCGGCGTGTACTCGCTGACCGTGCCGGCCACCGGCGCCGAAGACGCGCTGGTGCGGCTGTTGCAGCGTTGCCAGATCGATGGCGCCACGGCGACCGATGCCACGGCGCCGCGCTCGGTGGCCCCCGGCGTGGTAGCTGGCGCCGCCGGCAACAACGCTCCGGTGCCGGCTTCGGCCGGCACGCAGGCGGGCTGACGCATGGGCAAGCTGACCTTCGGCGGCACCGCCTTCCAGATCGCCGCGCTGGCGCTGCTGTTTCAGGGCGGCACGGGCCTGCCGCTGCTGCTGGCATTTTTCGCCCTGCAGGCGGCGGCCTCCGGGTTGCTGGGGCTGGCGCTGTGGCGTCTGCTGCCGCGCCGCTTCCGCGCGCCGTTTGCGTGGACCTACGCCTACCTCGCCGCGTTCTGCTTCTTCGTGCCGCTCGGCGGCACGCTGGTCTGCCTCGGCAGCCTGCTGTTCGCGCGGCTGTTCCCGGGCCGGCGCGATGCGTCCGGCATTGCCTCGGTAGCGCTGCCGGCCTTCGTCACCCACCTGATCCAGCGCGTGACGCACGGTGGCGGGGCGCGCCTGCGCGCGCAGCTTGGCAATACSCGCGCGCCGCTGCCGGAGCGCATGAACGCGCTGGTGGCCATGCAGTCCATGCCCACGCGCACGGCCAGCCCGGTGCTGCGCGAACTGCTGGCCGATAGCACGGACGATATCCGCCTGCTCGCCTACGGCATGCTCGACGGCGCCGAGAAACAACTGACGCAACAGATCTTGGCCGAACTGCCGCGCCTGGAAGCCGCCGACACGCCCCAGGCGCGCGGCGAGATCAACAAGCGGCTGGCCGACCTCTACTGGGAACTGATCTACCAGAACCTGGTACAGGGCGATGTCTACCGCTATACCGCCAGCCAGGTGGAGCGCTACGCCAGCGCCGCGCTGGAGACCGACGACACCAACGCCGCGCTCTGGTACATGCGCGGCCGGCTGGCGCTGACGCGCAATGCGCCGGCCGAGGCGCGCGCGTGGCTCACGCGGGCCGAGTCGCTTGGCTTCGCGCGTGAGCGCGTGCTGCCGCTGCTGGCGGAAGCCGCCTACCTGGAACGCGACTACGCCGCCGTGCATCGCCTGATGGCGGCTTTCGACAGTCCTTCGCCGCTCCCACTGGTGCGGCCCCTGTTGCGGTACTGGCAATCATGAGTGAAATRCTGGTCAAGGGAACGTCCGCCGACGTCATGCTGCTGCTGGAAGGCACGTTCCCGTATGTGAGCGGGGGCGTGTCCAGCTGGGTCRACCAGATGATCCGCGCTTTCCCGGACATCCGCTTCGGCATCGTCTTTATCGGCAGCCGCCGGCAGGACTATGGCGAGATGGCCTACGCGCTGCCGGACAACGTCGTGCATCTGGAAACCCATTTCCTGTACGACTTTCCGCCGCCGCCGATGGTGCACGGCAGCGCGGGCGACCCGAAGGCTTTYGAGAAGTCCGACGCGCTGCACGAAATGCTGCGGGAGCCCGGCAAGGAACAGGAGGCGGGGGAGCTGATCCGCGAACTGATGCCGGCGCTGCGCGAGGGCGGGGCGCTGTCGGAAGATGCCTTCCTCTACAGCCGCCGCGCCTGGCAGACGATCACCGAGCAGTATCGGCAGTTCTGCACGGACCCGTCGTTCACGGACTACTTCTGGACCATCCGCATCATGCACAAGCCGCTGTGGCAGCTGGTGCGGATTGCCGACTCGCTGATCCCGGCGAAGATGTACCACACGGTGTCCACCGGCTACGCGGGCTTTCTGGGCGCGATGCTGCGCTACCGCAGCGGGCGGCCGCTGCTGGTGTCCGAGCACGGCATCTATACGAAGGAACGCAAGATCGACCTGTTCCAGAGCGAGTGGATCCGGGACAACCGCAACATATTCGAGCGCGACATCTCCCAGATCAGCTACTTCCGCGAGCTGTGGGTGCGTTTCTTCGAGACGCTGGGCCGGGTCTGCTACGACGCCGGCGAMGAGATCGTGGCGCTGTACGAGGGCAACCGCCGCCGCCAGGTGGCCGATGGCGCGGTGGAAACCCGCACGCGCAATATCCCGAACGGCATTAACCTGCCGCGGCTGTCGGCGCTGCGCACGCAGCGGGCGCCGGGCGTGCCGCCGGTGCTGTGCCTGATCGGCCGCGTGGTGCCGATCAAGGACATCAAGACCTTTATCCGCGCGATGCTGACCGTGGTGCGCGAGTATCCGGACGCCGAAGGCTGGATCGCCGGCCCCGAGGACGAGGATCCCGAGTACGCGCAGGAATGCCGCAGCCTGGCGGAAAGCCTGGGGCTCGGCCAGAAGGTCAAGTTCCTCGGCTTCCAGAAGATCGACGAACTCCTGCCGAAGGTGGGCGTGCTGATCCTCAGCTCGATCTCGGAGGCGCTGCCGCTGGTGGTGCTCGAGGGCTTCGCGGCGGGCGTGCCGTGCGTGACGACTGACGTGGGCTCGTGCCGCGAACTGATCTTCGGCCTGCCGGGCGAGGATGCAGCGCTGGGCGCGGCGGGCGGCGTGGTCCGTATCGCCGATCCGGCCGCACTGGCTGGTGCCGCGCTGGAACTGCTCACCGACCCGCCGCGCTGGCAGGCTGCCCAGGCGGCCGGCATCKCCCGGGTGGAGCGCTACTACACGCAGGAACAGATGGTGGGCAGCTATCGCACGCTGTATGCGTCGCTGATGGACAAGCCCGATCACGCGGGGCGCACGGATGGGGTCGCGCCCGCCGGCAATCCGGCAAAGTGCCCCGTGCACGGAGGACGCTGACATGGCCGGGATTGGTTTCGAACTCCGCAAGATGCTCCGGCGCGACAGCCTGTCCGGCATGCTGAGCGCCTACGCCTACGCCGGCGTGATCAGCTCCGGGCCGTGGGTGCTGTCGATCCTCGGCATCCTGCTGATCGGCCTGCTGAGCATCGGCTTCGTGATTCCGGGGATGCTGATCACGCAATTCCAGGTGTCGGTGACCTACCTGATTGCCTGCAGCCTGATCCTGACCGGGCCGATGCAGCTGTCGTTCACGCGCTTCACCTCCGACCGGCTGTTCGAGCGGCGCGACCACCTCGTGCTGTCGAACTACCACGCGGTGGCGCTGCTCTCCACCGGGCTGGCCGGCGCCATCGGCGTGGGCTGCGCGGTCTGGGCGTTCCCGGAGCAGTCGGTGCTGTACCGGCTGCTGATGATCGCGGGCTTCGTGATCATGAGCAATATCTGGATCGCGGCGATCTTCCTGTCGGGCATGAAGCAGTACAAGGCCATCGTGTGGACGTTCTTCGTCGGCTACACGATCACGGTGCTGGGCGCGCTGGCGCTGCGCTCGCGCGGGCTGGAGGGGCTGTTGGCCGGCTTCGTGGTGGGGCAGCTCTGCCTGCTGGTGGGCATGATCACGCTGATCTACCGCAACTACACCAGCCAGCGCTTCATGTCGTTCGAGGTGTTCCAGAAGCGCTACGCCTATCCGAGCCTGGTGGCCATCGGCCTGTTCTACAACCTCGGCATCTGGATGGACAAGTTCATGTTCTGGTACGCGCCGTCCACGGGCCAGCAGGTGATCGGCCCGCTGCACGCGTCCATCATCTACGACATCCCGGTGTTCCTGGCCTACCTCGCCATCATCCCSGGCATGGCCGTGTTCCTGGTGCGTATCGAGACCGATTTCGTCGAGTACTACGACGCGTTCTACAACGCGGTGCGCGGCGGCAGTTCGCTCGAGCACATCGAGGACATGCGCAACACGATGGTCCAGACCATCCGCCTGGGGCTGTACGAGATCGTGAAGGTGCAGGCCATCGCGGCGCTGCTGCTGTTCGTGGTCGGGCCGTGGGTGCTGCGGCTGCTGGGCATCTCCGAGCTGTACCTGCCGCTGCTCTATGTCGACGTGATCGGCGCGAGCTTGCAGGTGGTGCTGCTCGGCGTGCTCAACATCTACTTCTACCTGGACCGCCGGCGCGAGGTGCTGCTGCTGACCGGGACCTTCGTGGTGCTGAACTTCGTGCTGACCCGACTCACGCTGGAGCTGGGCCCGGCCTGGTATGGCTACGGGTTCGCGGTGTCGCTGCTGATCGTGGTGGCGCTGGCGCTGTACCTGCTGGACCGCAAGCTGGAGCGCCTGGAGTACGAGACCTACATGCTGCAGTAGGGCGGAGCGGGCAGGGGAGGGTTGTTGTAGCTTTTACACGCGGCGGGGCGCTTRMGKGCGCCTCGCYMGCCATCGTTTCAAACGTGCCGGCCCMATGTGGCCCAATGTGGCCCWATGGCTGCGCTTGCCGCGCGCCATCCCCCGCCGTCGCGGCGGCGCCGCAACACTGGTGCATGCCCCCCGAACGGAGCCTCGACGCGCCATCGTGCGTTTGGGTAACATGACGCGGCCGCGCCACACATCGGCGGTAGTCATCAGAGGGATGTATGAGAATTGCCTCCGTGGAGGACGACCCCAGCCAGGCCGCACAGATCCGACAACTGCTCGAGGAGGCCGGCTTTACCTGTACGAGCTTCGCCGCCGGATCGGATTTCCTGCGCGCGCTGCGCGACCAGGTATTCGACCTGCTGGTCATCGACTGGCAACTGCCCGACATGAGCGGCTACGAAGTCGTGAACTGGGTGCGCCAGCATGCCGGCCGGCTGCCGCCCATCCTGTTCCTGACCAGCCGGATCGATGAATCCGACATCGTCGCCGGCCTCGCCGTGGGCGCCGACGACTACCTGGCCAAGCCGGTGCGCCCCGCCGAATTCGTGGCCCGGGTGCGTGCGTTGCTGCGCCGCGCCTATCCGGCGGTGCCTCATGACGATCAACTGCTGCGCCAGGGCCGCTATGTAGTGGATGCGCGCCGTCGATCCATCACGCTGTCGGGCACGCTGGTGGAACTGTCGCCGCGCGAGTTCGATCTCGCGCTGTTCCTGTTCCGCAATATCGGCCGGCTGCTTTCGCGCGAGGTGATCGAGCAGGCCGTCTGGGGCCGCGCCATGGAGGCCGGCTCGCGCACGCTGGACACCCATATCTCGCGGCTGCGCATCAAGCTGGAGATGCGGCCCGACAACGGCGTGCGGCTGATGTCCGTCTACTCGCACGGCTACCGGTTCGAGGAGGCCAGCACGCTGGCCGCMGGGCAGCCTGATGCGTAGCCAGGCGCCGCCGTTGCCCCGGTATCTCGACGGCCTCGAGAACCTGCCCGAGGCCACGGTGATCGTCGATATCGACGGTGGCATCCTCGTGGCGAACCGCCGCGCGGTGGCGCTGGCGCCTGCCATGYTGTCCGGCATCGAGGATCTGGCGGCGGGCGCATCCCTCGATTTCCCTGATTTCCCCGAAGATGCCTATGGCGGCCTCGCGCCGCCGGGCCTGCCGGACCTGATCGAAGCGCTGTTCCCGGTGCCGGGCCCCGGCCTCGCCTACTGGGACGGGCTCTGCGCGGTGCTGGATTCCCACGCGCCGGTCATGTCGTCCGACGATTCCCAGGGCGTGGAACTCGCCACCGAGGACGATCGCCGCTTCCTGCTCCACGGCGCGCCGCTGCAGGGCGAGGCGGGCTGCCCGCCCGGGGCCATCGTCAGCCTGATCGACATCACCACGGTGCGCCGCGCCGAGCGCCAGCGCGCCCAGATGCTGCATTTCCTGTCGCACGACATGCGTTCGCCCCAGGCGTCGATCCTGGCGCTGATCGACATGCAGTCGCGGCCCAACCGCGCGCTGCCGCCGGAGGTGCTGCTGGCCCGCATCGCCGAGCACGCTCACCGCACGCTGGCGCTGGCCGATGACTTTATCCGGCTGGCGCAGGCCGACTCGGAGCGGCTGGAATTTGCCGAGGTGGAGCTGACCGGGCTGGTGCTGGATGCCACTGATGAACTCTGGGCGCTGGCCAAGGCGCGCGGCATCGAGCTGCAACTGAGTCTGGAGGCGGAGGGTGAGACCCTGCGTGCCGCGCCGGTGCTGCTGGTGCGCGCCATCGCCAATCTGGTCAGCAATGCCATCAAGTTCGGGCCGCCGGGCAAACCGGTGTCGGTGCGAYTGCGGCGCATGGGGCCGTTCCTGGCGGTGGCGGTGTCGGATTCCGGCCCTGGGATTTCCTACGCGGATCAGGCACGCCTGTTCGAACCGTTCCGCCGCGTGCATGCGCCGGGCGCCGATGCGCCGGGCGGCAGCGGGCTGGGGCTGGTGTTCGTGAAGACCGTGGCAGAGCGGCACGGCGGCCGCGTCATGGTGGACAGCGCCGCCGGCGCCGGGGCCACCTTCACGCTGTTGCTGCCSTTGCGCCGCCGCGCCGGCTGATCCGGCCGCGCCGACACAATTGTTGGCAATCGGCAGAGCCGAACTTGCCTACGATGGGTGGGGCCACGGACTCCGCATCCGAGGCTTTAGTGTCCGCGCTGGCCTCGGCGCGGACACGGCTTTTTTTACTTCGCCATCCCCGGTGCAGGCGCCGGCGTGGCGGCCGGCACCGGTGGGGTGGGTTCGGGCTTGGCGCCGTCGGCGTCCGGCTTGGCCGATGCATCGGGGGAAGCCGGCGTATCCGGSTTGATCCGCTTCGGCACGTCCGAAGGCGTGCCCTCATCCTCATCGTCATACGACGGCAGATCGTCGCCGCCCTGGCCCAGCAGGTAGCGGCGGCGCTGCAGATAGCCATCCCGCACGAAGGAATACTTGTCCAGCGCCGCCAGCGAGAGCAGGTCCGTCGCGCCGAGCAGGTTCGTCCGCACGTTCACCACGTTGAGCGCGAACAGCGAATTGCGCCATGCCGGGTCGAGGTAGTGCGCCGGGTCGAGGTAGAAGCTGCCGGCCAGCCCGATGCCATCGCGCACCGTGCTCGGCCCGAACAGCGGCAGCACGATGTACGGCCCCTGCGGAAAGCCCCACACGCCCAGCGTCAGCCCCAGATCCTGCGAATGGCGCTCGATGCCGGCCGCCGTGGCGATGTCGATCAGGCCKCCGATGCCRAGCACCGAGTTGATCGCCACGCGCATCAGCGTCTCCGCCGCGGCGGTGCCCTTGCCTTGCAGCAGGTTGTTGGCGAAGTTGCCGACGTCGGCGAGGTTCGAATAGAAGTTGGTCACGGCCAGCCGCACCGGCTCGGGCGTCACGGCCTTGTAGCCCTTGGCGACGGGCACGGCCACGTACTGGTCCACCGTGTCGTTGACCTTGAAGGTCACGCGGTTCATCGGCTCGAGCGGATCGTCGGGGTTGGCTTGCGGACCGGAGGCGCAGCCCGTGATCAGGGCGGAGAGGGCGGTAGCGGCCAGCACGCTGGCGATCCGCGAGCGGCCCATCGAGCGGGGAACAGAGGGGGAAACCGGAAGATGGCGGGCGCCGGGCATGAGCGGGAGACGGGAGAGCATGGTGAGACGGTTGGTCTTTCTTGATTTCTTGTGGTTATGGGGGCCGGCCGCCGGTACTTCAAGGGCGGCGGCAGGCAACAATACCGCATCACCGCCACTTACCGCCTGGTATTCCCGTTGTCTGCCCCATGGTGGTTATCGGCGGAATTCCCCAGCGTCGTAGCCACCGTCAAGGGGGGTAGCGAGGGGCCGAGCGGGTCATGGCGCCCCACCGGCGCCCGGCGCGGCCGGCCCATCAGGATCGGCTGGAAGAACACCGCGCCCGCCAGCGTGGTCACCAGCGCCAGCGCCAGCAGCTTGCCCAWGCTCGCCGTGCCCGGGTGGTGCGACAGCCAGAGGCTGCCGAACGCCGTGGCCGTGGTGGCGGCGCTGAACAGCACCGCATGCGTCAGGCTCGATTGCAGCAGCTTGGTCTTGCCGTTGCGCCACGCAATCACGTAGTAGATCTTGAACGCGACGCCGATGCCGAGCAGCAGCGGGAGCGCAATCACGTTGGCGAAGTTCAGCGCGATGCCGAACACCACGCACAGCTCCAGCGTGACGATGCCGGACACCAGCAGCGGAATCAGCGTGCGCAGCACGTCGCCGATGCGCCGCAGCGTGATCCAGAGCAGTACCGTGATCGACAGCACGGCCCATAGGCCAGCATGGCTGAACGCGGTCATGATCGTGTCCGCCGAACCGCGGATCGCGATCGGGCCGCCCGTGGCATCGGGCTGCACGCGGGCCATCACGTCCAGGAAGTGGTCGAGCGCGGCGGCGCGCGCGGCCTCGTTCTTGACGCCTGGCGGTGGCAGCTTGGGCGTAACGCTGAGCAGCGCCTTGCCGTCCGGGGCCAGCCAGTCGCGCAGGAGTTCCGGCGGCAGGGTCTGCTGCGACACCGGCTCCGGCTGCAGCGAACGTTGCAGCGTGGCCAGCGCAAGCCGCAGCGGCAGGGCGATGGCGCGCTCGGCACGATCGCGCGTGGCGGGTTCGGCATCGGACAGCTTCTTCAGGGAACGCGACAGATGCGCGGCGGCTTCCGCGCCCGGGCCGGGATGATCGAGCGCGGCCAGGTCGAGCTGGCGCGAGGCGTTGCGCAGTGATGCCACGCGCCGCACATCGTCAGCCGGCGCGGATGGGGWTTGCGTCAGCGCCGGCATCATCGTCTTCGCCAGCCCGGCGATGATCGCCAGCTTCGGCGCCTGGTCGTCAGGGATGAAGGTGCGCAGCGTGACCACGCGCTCCACCTCGGGCAGGGCCTTGAGCTTGTCGGCGGTGCGCTGGGCGGCGGCCAGGGACGGGGCCAGCACCTTCACGTCGTCGGTGCCGGCCTGCGGGGCATCCTTGAGCGCCAGCAGCGTGGACATCGACTCGGAATGCGGGTCCTTCAGGTGCAGCGGATCGAAATCGAACTTCAGGTGCGGCAGCAGCGGGGCGCCGCCGATGATCAGCACCAGCACGCCCACCAGCACGCCCTTGCGATGGCGCTCGAAGAACGCATCGGCCGGGGCCAACCAGCCGAAGCCGGGCAACTCGGCTTCGCCCTTGGGGCGCAGCACGCGGATCAGGGCCGGCAGCAGCGTGAACGTGGTGGCGTAGGCGATGAACATGCCCACGCCGGCGATCTTGCCCAACTCCGCCACGCCCCGGTAGTCGGTGGGCAGGAAGCAGAAGAACGCGGCGGCAGTGGCGGCGGCGGCCAGCGTCAGCGGCGTGCCGACGTCGCGCGCGGTCAGCCGCAGGGCTTCGTCGAGGTCGTCGTGCTCGTGCCGCTCGGCACGGTAGCGCACGCCGAACTGGATGCCGAAGTCCACCCCCAGCCCGACGAACAGCACGGCGAACGCCACCGAGATCATGTTCAGCGCGCCCACCATCATCAGGCCCAGCGCGGCCGTCATCAGCAGGCCGGCCACCAGGCTGGCCAGCACGGCCACGATCAGGCGCGCGGAACGCAGCGCCATCCAGAGAATGCCGATGACCACCACCAGCGTGAGCAGGCCGTTGAGCACGGCACCTTCGCTCACGGATGCGAATTCGTCGTCCGCCAGCGGCTGCGGGCCGGTGAGACGGAYGGCGGCGCCATAGCGCTGGTCGAGCTTGAGATCGGCGGCGGCGCGACGGATGGCCTCGCTGGCGCCGGCGCCGGCCTTGAGGTCGCTGAAGTCGAGCACCGGCGACAGCGTGACGAAGCTGAACGCCCGGCCATCGGCATTAGGCTTCAGGCTGTCGTCGACCAGCCCCATCCAGGACAGCGCCACGGGTTTGTTGGCCAGCACGCCGTCCACGGTGGTGGCGCTGGCCGCCAGCAGCTTCTCCATATCGCCCAGCTTGATCTGGCCCAGTTGCAGCGGCAGGGTCAGCGTGGTGGTCAGCAGGTCGGACAGCCCACGCAGCGTGGGGTCATGGGCGAGGTTGTTGATCAGCGGTCGCGCCTGGGTGAGCTTGGCGGCCATGTCGTTGACCGAAGCCGTATCGGCGAACAGCAGGCCGTTGCGCTCGAAGAAGGCGCCCGCGCCGGGCTGGCCTACTGCGCGGAAGCGCTGCGGCTGCTGGCGCAGGGCGTCGGCCAGCTCGTTGGCGGCGGCGTCGGCCAGTTCCTTGGCCGGGGCCTGCACCACGGCCAGGATCATTTTGTCGCGCTGCGGAAACGCGTCGCTGATGGCCGCGTCGTTCTGCGCCCACGGCGCGTCGGACTCCAGCAGGCGGCTGATATCGGTATTGATGGCGAAGTTGCGCGCCATGTAGACGCCGCTGGCAATGGTGAGCAGCAGCGAGACGCCGATCACGGTCCAGGCGCGAACGGTGGAAAACTTGACGATACGGGTCAGCGTGGATCTGATCATTTGCGTGGGGTTCTGGCACCCGGCCCGGCCGGGGCGCACGGAGGCGGCAGCCCGGAGTATAGCCGCTGGCAGCGGCTTCTCCGCACCCGCCGCGGTCCGGCCGCGCCGCGATCCGCTATATACTGGGCCGACTGGCCCTGTGGTCGATTATCCCTGCATCGGAGACTCATGAACCGACAATTTCCCAGCGCCATCATTGCTCCCGCGATTGCCCCCGTTGCCGTGGCGATTGCGGCCGTAGCGATGATCGGCACCGCGCACGCCCAGACGTCACCTGACAAGCTCGTGCAAACCGCCGTCGAAGGCGTGATTGCCAAGATCAAGGCCGATCCCGAGACGCGCAGCGGCGATCTGGCAAAAATTACCGCCGTCGTGCAGCGTGAGTTCCTGCCTTACACGGATTTCGGCCGCACCACCCGCCTCGCGGTCGGGAATGCCTGGAAGCAGGCTACCCCTGAACAGCAAAAAACACTCCAGGAGCAATTCACGGCCCTGCTGGTGCGCAGCTACGCRGTTTCGCTCTCGCAACTGCGTGACCAGAGTCCCAAATTTACCTACAAGCCGGCCAAGGCTGGCAGCAGCGCCAACGACTCCGTGGTGGCCACCCGCGTGCTGAACAATGGCGACGAGATGCTGATCGACTACCGCCTCCAACGCGGCAACGACGGCTGGAAAATCTACGACATCAATATGATGGGCGCGTGGCTGATCGAGGTGTACCGCAAGCAGTTCGCCGACATCGTCGCCCGCGACGGCGTGGACGGCCTGATCAAGTATCTGACCAATCACAACGCCCGGGCGGCGGCTTAATCGGTCCTAGGTAGCTTGAGCGGTGAAGGGCGGGCCTCGGTGGCCGTCATCCCAGCAATTGGGGATGATGACCCCGGAGCCAGCCGGTCACGTCATCCAGTAGTTCCGCGGCGCAGGCGATACATTCGCGCACGGCGGACAACGGCACCAGATCCCCTGAATAGTCGGAAAGGTTGCGCTGTTTGCGCAGTGCATCAAGCACGATAAGCCGCTCGGCGGSCAGGCTGATGGTCAGGCTCAACGTCTGCAGCGCAGTCTGGTGATGGCCGGGTCGGCTGGTCAGCGTGCGGTAGCCGCGGGCGTTGAGTGCGGCCATGGCGCACTGCAGGATGGCCTTGTAAGCGGCATCGAAGCGGTTTTCGTGGCTGACGGCCTCGATCCGGGCGTCGGCGAGGTTGCGCCGCGCGGCACCGAGCAGGCGTTCGATTTGCTCCCGGCTTGGCGCAGTCGCGTCAAGGCTCAGTCCCAGCAGRTTCTCCAAGGTCATCGTCGTTGCCGATCAGGAAAAGCTTCGGTTTCGCAACCACATCCACGACGAACGGATCCCGGCGCTGGACGAGTGATTGCCATTCCTCCGCGGAGAACACCTTTGCGTTGATCTCGCGGGCGAGCGACGACTGTACCGGATACAGCAGCTGAACACTGTCCCGAAAGGTAATAGACCCGATGATGGCGACGTCGATGTCACTGTCGGCCACGTCACGGCCCGCTGCCACGGAACCGAAGATGAACGCCGCCTGGATTGAGGCGGCGACTGGCGCGAGGGCAAGCGTCAAGGCCTCGACTGCGCCGGACGTCTTGCGCATGATCCCGGCCAGTTCCTCGAACACCGGGGAAGCCCGGTTCGCGCGATAAAGCACCTGGTTGCCCTGGGGCGTACGCGTGAGGATGCCGGCTTCCGCCAGCTTGCTCAGTTCTTTATGGAGGGTGCCGGGCGCCGTGCCGGTCAGGCGGGCAATCTCTCGGACGTGATACGACGCCTCCGGGCGSAGCAGGAGCAGGCCCAGAACACGGCGCCGGTATTGGCTGAAGAGGGTGTCGGAAAGAGATTGAAGCATTTTCGGCTACGATTGTAGCCAAAAATGCTTCGACTGYGAGATTGCGCTCAATGCGTCGCTTGCACGGCTTCGGCGCGGCTGCCCTGAGCCTTCTTCWGGTTKCCGATCTCGGCCAGCTTGATCTCGACGTGGCGCGAGAACACGTAGTCGGCCGGGCGTTGCTTGTCCAGCGAGATGTCCGGGGCCATGGCGCCGGTCGTCTTCACGCCGCGCAGGGTCACGCCCAGCGCCTTGAGCGGATGCGAGAACGTGTCGGCCACGGCGGTGGCTTCGAAGCCGCTGTGGACCATGCAGTCGGCGCACTTTTCATARTTGCCGACGCCATARGCGTCCCAGTCCGTGTCTTCCATCAGTTCCTTGAAGGTCTTCACGTAGCCTTCGCCCACCAGGTAGCACGGGCGCTGCCAGCCGAACACCGTGCGCGCCGGGTTGCCCCAGGGCGTGCACTTGTAGGTCTGATTGCCGGCCAGGAAGTCCAGGAACATCGTCGACTGGCTGAATGCCCAGTTCTTGCCCGCACGGCCGCGCGACAGGATGTCGCGGAACAGCTGCTTGGTCTTGTTGCGGTTCAGGAAGTGCTGCTGGTCCGGCGCGCGCTCGTAGGCATAGCCCGGCGACACCGTGATGCCGTCCACGCCCATCGCCTTGACCGAGTCGAAGAACTTGGCCACGCGGTCCGGCTTGGCGTCGTTGAACAGCGTGCAGTTGATGTTCACGCGGAAGCCGCGTTCCTTGGCCATGCGGATGGCTTCCACGCAGCGGTCGTACACGCCTTCCTGGTTGACCGAGTGGTCATGCATCTCGCGGTCGCCGTCGAGGTGGATCGACCACACGAAGTACGGGCTCGGCTCGTACTGGTCGATCTTCTTCTCCATCAGCAGCGCGTTGGTGCACAGGTAGACAAAGCGCTTGCGGGCGATGATGCCGCGCACGATCTCGGGCATGTCCTTGTGCAGCAGCGGCTCACCGCCGGCGATGGACACCACGGGCGCGCCGCACTCGTCCACGGACTGCAGGCATTCCGCCACGGACAGGCGCTGGTTCAGGATGGGATCCGGATAGTCGATCTTGCCGCAGCCGGAGCAGGCGAGGTTGCAGCGGAACAGGGGTTCCAGCATCAGGGCGAGCGGGTAGCGCTTTTGCCCGGAGAGGTGCTTGCGAGCAATATAGGCGCCAACGCGGGCGACCTGCAGAAACGGAATGGCCAAGGGGTGCTTCCTGTGAGGGTTCGGCGGTGCGGTTCAGCCTGCCGCCGTCTGGTCGGCGAGGCGCGCATCGCGCTGTTCGGTTGTCTTGCTGGCGGGTTGTGCCAGTGCTGTGTCGGCCAATTCGGCCGGCAGGCGGAATTCCGCGTGTTCCACGATGCCTTCCATGGTCGATACCTCGACCGGCCCGAGTCGGCGTAACGCCGCGATCACGTCTTCCACCATCGCCTCGGGCGCCGAGGCCCCCGCGGTAATGCCCACGACATCGGCGTCCCGAACCCAGGCGGGATCCAGCTCGCTGCCATCGGCAATCAGGTAGCTCGGCACGCCGCTTTCCGTGCCAATTTCGCGTAAACGGTTGGAATTGGAGCTATTTGTCGCCCCGATCACGAGAATCACATCCACCCGCGACGACATCTCGCGCACCGCACTCTGGCGGTTTTGGGTGGCGTAGCAGATGTCGCGCGTGTTCGGCCCGACCAAATTGGTGAAGCGCGCCGCGAGCGCCGCAATGATATTACGGGTGTCGTCCACGGACAACGTGGTCTGCGTGATATAGGCCACGGGGGCATCTATCGGCAGGTCCAGCGTGGCGACTTCCGCTTCATTCTGGACCAGGATCACCTTGCCGGGGATCTGGCCCATCGTGCCTTCCACCTCCGGGTGCCCGGCATGGCCGATCAGGATCACGTGACGGCCGGCCGCAGCATACTGGCGGCCCTGGGTATGCACCTTGATGACGAGCGGGCAGGTCGCGTCGATGGCGTGCAACGCTCGGTGCCGGGCGTCCGCCACGACTTCCCGCGAGACTCCGTGGGCGCTGAAGATGGTGACGGCKCCACCGGGCACTTCTTCCAGTTCCTCGACGAAACGCGCGCCTTTCTGCCGCAAGCCTTCCACCACGTGCTTGTTGTGGACAATCTCGTGCCGRACGTAGACGGGAGCGCCATGCTTGACCAGCGCGCGGTCGACGATCTCGATCGCACGGACCACGCCGGCACAGAAGCCCCGAGGCTGGGCGAGTATTACCTGCATAGGGACGGCCCCCCGACCCACTGACGAATATTCAACATTTTCTTATCTTGGTATGCCGGCATCACTTTCCGGCTCACGGTGGTTACTATATACCGGTGCAGAAATTTCTGTCTGGCACGTTGGCTGCGGCCAACACGGGCTTTTGGGTCACAATGCGCGTGGTTTAGGGCCTTAACGGCCCAAAATGGCAATCTGTAGACAGGGGAACTGAAATTAACAATTGCATTTTGGTGACAGGCGCGTCGGGTTTTCTTGGCTCTTCTGTGATGCGGCAGGCCCTCGACCGGGGTTTCCAGGTCCGGGTGCTGGTGCGGGCCACCAGCCCGCGTGCCAACCTTGCCGGGTTGCCTGTGGAGGTGGTGGAGGGCGATATGCGCGACGCGGCGTCCATGTCGCGCGCGATGGCGGGCGTGCGCTATCTGTTCCACGTGGCGGCCGATTACCGGCTCTGGGCGCCCGATCCCGAGGAAATCGTCCGATCCAACGTGGATGGCACCGTCACCGTGATGGAAGCCGCCCGGCAGGCCGGCGTGGAGCGCATTGTATACACCAGCAGCGTGGCCACGCTCCGGGTGGCCGGCGCCACGGCGCCCGTGGACGAGACGGCTGCCATGGCCGGCCACGAGGCCATCGGCGCCTACAAGCGCAGCAAGGTGCTGGCCGAGCGCGAAGTGGAGCGCCTGGTCGCCGAGGGTTTGCCGGCGGTCATCGTCAATCCGTCCACGCCGATCGGCCCGCGCGATGTACGGCCGACGCCCACCGGGCGGATCATCGTCGAGGCGGCCACGGGCAAGATCCCGGCGTTCGTCGATACSGGCCTGAACCTCGCCCATGTCGATGACGTCGCGACGGGCCATTTCCTGGCGCTGGAGCGCGGCAAGATCGGCGAACGGTACATTTTGGGTGGTCAGGACGTCACTTTGCGGCAGATGCTGCAGGACATCGCCGGCATGACCGGCCGCAAGCCGCCCACCGTGCAACTGCCRCGCTGGCCGCTGTACCCGCTGGCGCGGGTGGCCGAGACCGTGGCGCGTTTCACCGGAAAGGAGCCGTTCGTGACCGTTGACGGCCTGAAGATGTCCCAATACCGGATGTTCTTCACGTCGGACAAGGCGCGGCGCGAACTTGGCTACACGCCGCGGCCGTATCAGGAGGGGCTGCGTGACGCCCTGACCTGGTTCCGCGAGGCCGGCTATCTCAACTAGCACTATTAGATACAGATAGAGCGATCGCGCTCACGAGCGGATCGGCGCCTGGGCGCGGCCTTTCCACTGGCCGCCCCGGCGTAGCCAGTAACGGCGCGCCGAATCCAGCGTCGCGCCCAGATAGAACAGCGCGGTGAGCGGCAGCAGCGGTGCCAGCCAGGCCGGTTGCCGGTATTCGTGCAGCATCGGCCGATAGCTGACCGCCATCAGGATCCACGCCAGCCACGCCGGCCACAGCGCGGCGCCACCGGCCAGCGCCAGCACGGGTGGGGCCAGGTAGGTCAGGATCATGCCGAGCGTGGCGCCGGCCAGCATCCAGGGCGAGTAGTGCAACTGGGTGTAGGCGCTGCGCGCGATCATGTTCCAGAGGCTTTCCCAGTCGTCGTAGGGACGCAGCGAGAYGCTGTCGTCCGCCAGATCGAGCCGGATCGGGCCGCCTTCCTTGATCCGCGCCGCCAGGCTGCAATCGTCGATCAACTCCCCGCGAATGGCATGGAAACCGCCGATACGGGCCAGCGCCGAGCGCCGCGCCAGCATGCAGCCACCCGCCGCCGCCGCAACGCGGCTCGACGGGTCTGCCACCCGCGCGAACGGGTAGAGTTTGGCGAAGTAGAAGACAAAAGCCGGCACGATCATGCGTTCCCAGGCTGATTCACAGCGCAGGCGCACCATCAGCGAAACGAGGTCGCGGCGCTCAGCCTCGGCGCGGGCCAGCAGTTCCGTCACCGTTTCCGGGCCATGCCAGATGTCGGCGTCGGTGAGGAAGGCGAAGCCGGCGTCCGGCATCTGCACGTCGGCGGCGGCCAGCCCCTCGGACTGCGCCCAGACCTTGCCGCTCCAGCCGGCAGGCAGGTCGCGTGCCGCCACCACGGTGAGCTGGTCGGCCTTGCCGATCGACAGCGCAGCGGCGCGGGCGATATCGGCGGTGCCATCGCTGCTGTGGTCGTCCACCACGATCAGGTGAAGCCGGCCCGCGTAGTGCTGGCCCAGCACGCCGGTCACGGCGCGGCCGATCACATCGGCCTCATTGCGGGCGGGGATGATGCCGACSACGGGCGGCCACGCGGCSGGGCGGGGGGAGGGCGCGGGCTTGCGCACGCGCCAGAAGCCGTCGCGGGCGAAGACCAGTACGCACCAGATCAGCAGGACCAGCAGGGACAATCCAAACGCCATGGCGTGCGTCAATTCCAGATTCATTTGAGAAAGCGGCGCACCAGCCGGGCCAGCCGGGGCACCGTGGTCGGGCGCAGAAGCCGCGCATCATACCCCGCCATGCGCCGCGCGTCCTCGGCCAGGCAGAGGTCGATCATGGCGCCGGGGGAGAGCGTCTGGCCCAATGTGTCGGCGGCGTTCATCGGAAAATTCGCATCCTGGGCGGCGCCGTCCACATCCACGTCAATGCCGCGCGCGATGCCGATGCGCTCGCGGATCAGGAAGAACCAGACCCGCCAGACCTTCCAGGCGAAGGCGGGCTTGCGCCACCACGGCAGGCTGGCGCGGTACCACGCCACCCAGTTCGCAAAAAACAGGATATGGCGGCCTTCTTCCTGGATCACGGGCTCAAATGTCTCGACCAGCTCGGCCGGAAAGAAGCCGGAGTCCTTGGCGGCGGCGAACAGCCCGAACGCGGCGAAGCTGTCGATGCACTCGCTGTAGCCGGTCACCAGCCAGCCCCATTCGGGGTCGGCGGGCGGCAGGTACTCGGGTTCGGGCGCCAGCGTGATGCCATACGCCTCCACCAGCTTGGCCAGCACCACCTTGTGGCGCGCTTCCTCGTCGGCATCCATCTCCAGCGCGCTGCGCAGCAGCGGGTCGCGCACGGTGCGKGCATAGCTGTGCACGCGGATGGACGCACGGCCCTCGGTCTGCACGGCGATGTCCCAGATCGGCAGCGAGGTCACCCGGCGCAGCGCATCGGGCGGCAGCACCGGCCAGTCGATCACGGACGGTTTGTAGGGGTTGTGGGTCTGCAGCAGCATGTTGCAGAACATGCGCAGGTGTTCGGGAGAGCCGATGCGGAGCCGGTCCGGCAAGGGATCGGTCCAGTGGCGCATCGCATGGTCGGCCTGCTCCACCGCTGTGCGGGCGATGGTCGCCGCCACGGCGGCGGCACGCGCCTCAGCGCTGGCGGGGGCAGACGGGCTCGGCGAACTGGCGGTGTCGGCAGGGGCGGATGGCAGGTCCGCGACGCTGCCATCGGCTTCGAAAGCTCTTTTCATTGGCGCTCCGGGCAGGGGATGCGGAGGCCATTGTATCTAGGGCCGGTCAATATCGCAGGCCAGGGTGGCCTGATTTTTTCGGGGGCGCACTGCCGGAAGCGGGATTTCGGCGAATTGTCTTACCGCGCACGCGATTCGTGTCCGGGGCGGCGATGCGGGTCGGGCGGGAATTCGGGGAAGACATCGCATTCGCCCCGCACGATGTTCTCGATGGTGGCACAGATGCCCTCGGTGCCGCGCGGGCCCACGCAGACCAGGCTGCGCGGATGGTCGGAATGSGGCGGGATGGCGTAGACGTGCATCCCTTCACGATAGAGAGGATGCCGGGCGAGCCGCTCGTTCATCAGTTCGACAAAGCGGCGGGGGCTGACAGTGGGCTTGTCCATCGCTTTTCTCCGAGAGGCATACGGGAAAAAACGGGACAAAGCGTCCCGTGCCGTGTGCCGCCACGCTTTCAGACTAGGCCGGCGGCCACGGTGGATCAAGGGCAAACAAGCGCTAACGTCGCTTAATGCCTGCCAAACGGATGTTCGATGCGTCTAATGGCGCATGTCCTTCGGATACATGCCGGGCAGTTCGCTTGCCGCGCGCTGGCCGTCGAGCATGCTGTTGCCGGCGGCCCAGCAGGCCGCTTCGGCCTCAGCCTGGGAGCCGTAGTCGGTGGCCGCCTCGATCATGCTGTCGCATTCGGCGCCTCCGCATTTCTCCTCCACCACGATGCGCCATGTATAGCGTCCGGGTGGGTCTTCCATCACATGCATCACGAGGGTGCGACGGTGGTCGGCGATTGTCGTGGGATGAGCGGACATGGCGGTTCTCCCGGAGGGCAGGGTTACGACCGGTGGTGGACTTTCAACATAGCACCGCATGGCCGCTTTGCCAGTGTCATCTGCCGCCGTGCGGCGCGCGCGGCGCCTGGCGCCTTCCGCCGCCCTGTCATTTCCAGTATCTTGTGTCGCCTGGGCAGTGGCCGCGCAACGCGGCAGCGCCCGCATTTCGCTCACCCCCAATGCTCGCCTCTCCGACACTTTCCGAACGGATCGCCTCGCTGATCGCCCATTTCGACACGGCCATTCTGCCCGCCTGGACCGGTCCCGGCTGGCGGGCAGACCTCCGGCTGGCGCATGAGGCGCTCGATGGCGCCACCAGCCAGCCCTTGCCAGACAAGCGTTTCCGGGCGATGGCCTGCGCGCGGCAACTGTACGTCTTCGCCACCGCCGGCCACCTCGCGCATGCCGATACGCTGTTCGCCTCGCTCCAGCACTATTTCGGTGATGGCGCAGGCGGCTGGATCTACAGCACCGATGCCGATGGCGCGCCGCGCGACACCACGCGCGACCTCTACACCCACGCCTTCGTGGTCTTCGCCTGCGCCCACTACCATCGCGCCGGGGGCAGTGCGGCGGCGCTCGAGACYCTGCGCCGCACCGTGGATGTGATCGAGAATCGATTCGGCGACGGAAACGGCCTCTATCACGCGGCTTTGTCGCCCAACTTTGCGGTCAACGGCGGCGGCGTGCTCCAGAACCCGGTCATGCACCTGACGGAGGCCTACCTCGCCGCGTGCGAKGTCACGGGCGATAGCTGGTTCACCGCCCGCCTGCCAGAGATGGCGGCGGCCGTGGCGGAGCGTTTCGTCGATCCCGCCAATGGCTGCGTGGCCGAGCAGCCGCAGGGCACGCCCGGCAACCGGATCGAGCCGGGACATCAGTTCGAGTGGTATTCGCTGGTGATGATGGCGCCGGCCCTGTTCGCCGATACGCCGTTGCCGGCCTCGCTGCGCCGCGCGTACGACTTCGCACGCACCCATGGTGTGATCAATGACACACTCGGTGTCAGCGCAGCGCTGGATCTCGACGGCACGCTGCAGGACGGTACCCAGCGGATCTGGGCCCAGACCGAATTCGCCCGCGCGTTGGCCGTAAAGGGCACCGTGGAGCAAGACGCGGCGCCGCTGATCGAACTCGAGCAGTGGATCGACCGCTTCCGCAGCCGTTTTCTCCATGCCGATGGCTGGCACGAATGCGTGGCGCCGGACGGCGAGGTGGTGCGCGCCGAAATGCCGTCCACCACGCCTTACCACCTGCTCACGGCCTATCAGGCGATGCGCACGCTCGGCTGAATCGGCGACGAAGCGGGCTGCTGACGCCTCAATCCATGCGCGATGCGCGCAGATCACTCTTGCGCAGCAGCGTCAGCAGCGTCTCCGCCGGCTCSGACAGGCGGCCAGCCGCCAGCGAGATAAATTCCACTTCTGGCAGCGCCGGCAACTCCTGACTGTTGACGGGCGGCACCAGCCCGCGCCCCGCCAGCGCATGSGCCCGCACGGTGATGCCGAGCCCGCCGCGCGCGGCCGCGATGCAGCCGGAGTGGCTGCTGCTGGCGCAGACCACGCGCCAGGGCCAGCCGGCCTTGGCCAGCGTGGCGAGCACAATCGAGCGCGTGACGCTGGGCTCGTTCACCAGAATCAGCGGCAGCGGCTGGCGCACGTCGATCACCGTGCCCGGCCGGGCCAGCCATTCCAGCGGCCCCCGGAACAGCGACACGCCGCGCCGGTCGCCCTCGCGCCGCTTGCCGATCATCAGATCCAGCATGCCGGCATCGACCAATTCATAGAGCTTGCCGGTCATGCCGATGGTGATTTCGAGTTCCACGTCGGGATGGGTGTCGCGGAACGCCGCCAGCACATTGGGCAGCGGGCCCTGGGCGAGGTCGTCCGARGTGCCCAGCCGCACGCGGCCGCGCAGCCGGGGCGCGCTGAACTGCGATTCTGCGCGCGCCAGCGCCTCCAGGATTAGCCGGGCGTGGACCAGCAGCGCTTCGCCATCGGCAGTCAGACGCAGGGAGTGGGTGTCGCGCACGAACAGGCGCCGCCCCACGCTGTCTTCGAGCCGGCGGATATGGTCGCTGACCGACGATTGCGAGAGGCCGAGCTGGCGGCCAGCATCGGTAAAACTGCGCGCCGTCGCCACGGTGGCGAAGGTCTGGATCCAGACGGGATTGAGCATCGGGCCATTGTCATCGGCTTTTCCGATTGCAGTCAATAACGCCAGAGGGGTTCCCGATGGGCAGCCCGGTGTTTACCATARGGTCCATTGTTCCTGGCCACTGCCGACCAGGGATTACAAAGAATCACCATGACCACCGCTTCAGCCCCCGCCAGCCCAGCCGYYGCCTCGCAGAAGGCCATGCTGTGGATCGTCTTCGCCGGCTTCTTCATGCAGACGCTGGACACCACCATCGTCAACACCGCGCTGCCCTCGATGGCGCACAGCCTCGGCGAAAAGCCCCTCGACCTCAAACCGGTGGTGGTGGCCTACACGCTGACCATGGCGATGCTGACCCCCGCCTCCGGCTGGCTCGCCGACAAGTTCGGCACGCGGCGCGTGTACTTCTGCGCCATCCTGATCTTCGTGCTCGGCTCCATCTACTGCGCCACAGCCCATACGCTCACGCAACTGGTGATCGCGCGGGTGCTGCAGGGCGTGGGTGGCTCGATGCTGCTGCCGATCGGCCGGCTGGCCGTGCTGCGCAATATCCCGGGCGAGCAGTACATCGCCGCGCTGGCGTTCGTGTCGATCGCCGGGCAGGTGGGGCCGATCTTCGGCCCGGTGCTGGGCGGCTGGCTGGTGCAGAGCGCGTCCTGGCACTGGATCTTCCTGATCAACGTGCCGGTGGGGCTGGTGGGCCTGCTGGCGGTGCGCCGCTACCTGCCGGCGGGGGAGGCCGGCGTGGCGCCGCCGTTCGACTGGGTCGGCTGCGGGCTGCTGTCGCTATGCATGGTGGCGTTCTCGCTGGCGCTGGACGTGCCGCACGGCGCATCCCACGCGCTCCTGTGGAGCCTGGGGCTGGCCGCCGTCAGCATCGTCGCCGCGCTGCTTTATATCCCGCATGCACGCCGGCACGCCACGCCGCTGTTCCGGCTGGCGCTGTTCCGCGAGCCGAACTTCAGCGTGGGGCTGGTGGGCAATCTGGTCTGCCGCATCGGTTCCGGCGCGGTGCCGTTCCTGCTGCCGCTGCTGATGCAGTTGCAGCTCGGCTATTCGCCGTTCCATTCGGGCCTGATGCTGCTGCCGGTGGCGGTGGCCGGGACCGTGTCCAAGCGCTGGATCGTGCCGCTGGTCAACCGCTACGGCTACGACAACTTCCTGCTGGTGAACACGCTGATCGTGGGGGCCTCGATTGCCTCGTTCGCGGCGATGTCGCCGGGCTGGCCGCTGGCCCTGTCCATCCTGCAACTGGCCACGTTCGGGGCCTCGAACTCGATGCAGTTCGCGGCCATGAACAGCGTGACGCTGAAGGGCCTCTCGCGCGAGGACGCCGGCAGCGGCAACAGCCTGTTCTCGATGGTGCAGATGCTGGCCATCGGCCTGGGCGTGACGATTGGCGGCGGGCTCGTCAGCCTGTTCTCGAACGAGCTGGGCGTGGCCGCGCCCGCCTATCGGCTGGCCTTCCTGGCGGTGGGCATCATCACGCTGCTGTCGGCCTTCGTGTTCCGGCGACTGGACGGCGAGGCACTCAATCCGGTGCGCCGCGCGGTCTGAGCCCGGTCTGAGCCCTAGCTCTCACTCGGTCACGCCGTTCTCATGAAGCAGCCGTTCGCATTCGTCCAGCATGTCATGGGCGAAGGCGGACTGGTAGTTCGGATCGAGCGCTTCCATCATCTCGTGCGTCGCGTAGAGGCCGGCTTCCCGCGAGAGCGATTCGGACAACTGGCGCGCGAACTGATCGCTCAGCTCCGAGAGCAGGCGCCGTTCCGATAGCGCCAGTTGCAGCTTGGAGCGCGACAGCCACATCCCGGCCAGCGTGGCGCCCTGCGCGTCGGTCATCCATTTGCCGTGTTCGTAGAACGCTGCCAGCCGCTCGGCCGTCAGCGCGAACAGCAGCGCCTTGCGGGTGTTGAAATCGATGCGGGGCGGGGGCGTGGTGGGAATCATGCCAGCCGCTCGCGCAGCCACTGGCCGATATCGGCAATTTCTTCCAGGCAGACCGAGTGCGGCATGCGGTACGTGTGCCAGGCCACCGGCTGCTCCCGCGCGGTGAGGAAGTCCCGGGCGCGCGTGCCCAGGCCCAGCGGCACCACGTCGTCCTCCGTGCCGTGCGCGGCGAACACCGGCGTGGCGGCATTGGCGGGCGTGGCCTCGGCGGCGATCAGGTCCGGCGAGGGGATGTAGGTCGAGAGCGCGATCACTCCGGCCAGCGTCTCCGGGTGCGTCAGCGCCGTGGTGTAGGCGATGGCGCCGCCCTGCGAGAACCCGGCCAGCACGATGTGGCTGGTCGGCACGCCGCGCGCGTTCTCGCGCGCGATCAGCGCGCGGATGGCCTCGCACGAGGTGCGGATGCCCGCCTCGTCGGCGCGCCGGCCGGCTTCGTCGAGCGAATAGATGTCATACCAGGCCGGCATGACGTAGCCGTTGTTGCAGGTGACGGGAATCGCCGGGGCATGCGGGAAGATGAAGCGCACCGCCAGCGTGGCGGGCAGGCCCAGTTCGGGCACGACGGGGACGAAATCGTTGCCATCGGCGCCAAGGCCGTGCATCCAGATCACGCTGTGCGTGGGGTTTGGCGCGGTCTCGAGGTCAATCGCGGGCAGAAGGGTGCTCATGGGCCGGTTCCTTGAAGTCTGGTGCAGACGTGCGCATGCCGCCCCGGAGTGGGGGCGGCATGGCATCGAACGCGGCGAGTATCGCACAGCCGGGCATGCCGGCCGGGCGAAGGAACGGTCAGGCGGCCGAGGGTACGATGGGGACGGTGGTCAGGCCCGGCGCCACGCGCGCGGGCTGCGAGGCCGGCGGCAGGGCGGGTGCCCCGGGGGTCGGCGACATGGCCGCATGGCGACGGTCCGCCACGCCTTCGACACCGGTCGCGCCCACTTCCTCGAGGAACGAGATCATGTTGCGGTAGTAATCGACTTGCATCTGCGCTTCCAGCAGGCGACGCTCTGCCTGAAAAAGCGTCAGCCTCATGTCTTGCAGTTCCTTCTCGGCGATCTTCTCTGGCGTCGGCGGACTGAACAAGTTGGCAAGCGAACGCATGGCAGTTACCTCCAGGGCTGTCTTACGGCTGGGTGATTCGGGATGTGCGCGCCATAGGTCAAATATAGTCGATTCGCCGCGAGGTACACGATGGGTCACCACAATGCATGTGGCGTCGCCCACAAGGATGATTGCCGCCACTTACCTGGATGAGTAGATTGTTCGCCCATTGGCCTCCCGCCCCGTGATTGCGGGGATCCGGGCGCGATCCGGGGCGATTCCGGCGCCATACTTTGTGATTACTACCGGCGGCTGTGTGACGTAATTGCCTGTCATGGTCAACATTGCAAAGCGGACCGCCGGCGCCCATCCGATGAAAAAAACAACACGCGCGTGGGTGGCGCGCAACAGCAGGTGATCTGCACGCATCAAACATACGTACGAATGGCGCGCGGCTGCCGCATCCACTGCGGGTAAAATGCCGGGCCAGCCGCTTCCGCGATGTGCGGTGTGCTGCCCGTCATGCCATCCTGCCCCCTCCGAGTGACTCCCCATCCTGCCGTCGCCCGCTGCCTGCGCCTGTGGCTCGCGCTGCTCTGCTGCCTGCTGCTGCCCACTTCGGTGGTGGCTGCAGTCGCCGCGGTCGCTGCCGCGCCGGTGCGCGTGCTTGTCGTCACGTCGAACGCCCACCTGCTGCCCGCCGCCGAAGCCGCCTTCCGCGCTGCGCACGGCAACGCGCTGGCCATGTTCACCTTCCGCACCGATGCCCCGGACGCCGCAACGCTGGCGCACGCCGATGTCATCTATGCACGATTCGCCCCGACCRCGGTGCTGCGCGCGATGGCACCCGGCGTGCGCCAGGCCGCCGCGCGTGGTGCGCTGGTCTTCGGCGCCCCGGCGGAGAGCGTCGATGCGGCGTGGGGCCCGGTAGCGGCCCGGCGCGATGTTGCCGATGCCGCGCAGCCCTATTGGGAAGCGGGCGGCGTGGACAACCTCGCCGCCTTCCTCGCTCTCGCCGTGGCGGCGCGGCAGCGCATGCAAGGGCTGCCGGCGCAGGACGTGATCGCCGTGCCCGCCGTGCGCCCTGCGCCGGCGGCCGGCATCTACCATCCGCGCGCGGCGCAGCCGTTCRCGTCGCTGGCGGACTACCTCAAGTGGTACCGGCAGGCCGGCATCGTTGCCGACGGCGCGCCGCYGGTCGGCATCGCCTTCTACGCCACCCACTACCGCCAGCGTGACCTCGCCCATATCGACGCCCTGATCGCCGCGCTCGAGCGCCAGGGCGTGGGCGCGGTGCCGGTGTTCGGCTGGCCGCTTTCCGGGCTCGATGCGCTGGTCACGCAGGATGGCGTGTCGCCGTTGCGCGCACTGCTGGCGCTGAACCTGACCATTCCGCGCGCCGAGGACAAGGACTGGCTGGCGCGGCACGGCCTGCACACGATCAACCTGATTGCCACGCGCGACAGCGAAGCCGGCTGGCGTGCCGATGTGCGTGGCATCGCCGGGGAGCGGCTGCCGCTGCTGCTCACCGCGCCCGAGCGCAGCGGGGCGACCGAGCCGATCCTGTTCGCCACGCAGGAAGGCGGGGAGGGGAGCCAGCGCAGCGCGGCGGTGCCCGAGCGCGTGGAGGCCATCGTGGCGCGCGTGCGCCGCTGGATCGCGCTGCAGGACAAGCCGCCCGCCAGCAAGCACGTGGCGGTGCTCTACTACAACAACCCGCCCGGGCGCGGCAATCTCGGCGCCAGCTACCTGGCCACGCTGCCGTCGCTCACGCAGATCCTGCAGCGGCTGCGCGCGGCGGGTTATCAAACGGGCGATGAGCTGCCAGACACCGCCACGCTGACCGCGCTGCTGGAAGCGAACGGGCGCAACATCGAAACCTGGTCGCCCGGCGAGCTGGCGCGCATGGTGCGCGGCGGCCACGTCACGCTGCTGCCGATGGCGCAGTACCGGCGCTGGTTCGACGCGCTGCCGCCCGCCTTCCGCGCCGCCGTCACGCAGGCCTGGGGCCCGCCCGAGCGCAATCCGCTGATGGTGGCGCGCGACCCACAGGGCGAGCCGGCCTTCGTGATTCCGGGCCTGCGTTTCGGCAATGTGTTCGTCGGCCCCCAGCCGCTGCGCTCGACCTTCGCGCGCGCGATGGATACCTCGCACGACACCATCACGCCACCGCCGCATTCCTACCTCGCCGCCTATCTCTGGTATCGCCATGCCTTCGGCGCCGATGCCATGGTGCACGTGGGCCGGCACGGCACGCTGGAGTGGCTGCCGGGCAAGCAGGTGGGGCAGGCCGGTGACGACAGCGCCGAAGTGCTGCTCGGCGACCTGCCCAACGCCTACGTCTACATCCAGGATGGCGGCGGCGAGGCGGTCCAGGCCAAGCGCCGCAGCGCCGCCGTGCTGGTGAGCCATCTGTCGCCGCTGCTGGCCAGCGCCGGCCAGCCGCCCGTGCTGGCGCAGCTCGACGAAGCCATCGAGCAGGCCGAGGCCACGCGGGGCAGCTCGCCCGAGCTATCGGCGCAGTACCGGCAGCAGGCCATCGCCCAGATGCGCACGCTGAAGCTCGACCAGCAACTGGGTCTCGATGCCGACGCGCCGTGGGGGCAGATCGAGCCGATCCTGCACGCCTTCCTGCAYAAGGTGGAGGCCGAGCCGATGCCGCTGGGCATCCACGCGCTCGGCGAGATGCCGCCCGAGGCCGATCAGGCGGACGCGCTGRCGCTGCTGCTGTCGTCCCAACTGCGCAATTCCGCCCATGACGCCCGGGTGCACGGCTGGGCCGAGGATCTGGTCGCCGGCCGCGCGCCGTCGCTGGACGGACTGGCCGACGATCAGGCGCCTGCTGTGCGGGCCGCGCTCCAACTCGCCCGGCAATGGCTGGCCGATCTGCGCGCATCGCCCCGGGGCGAACTGGATGGTCTCGTCACCGTGTTGTCGGGCCGCTATCTGCCGACCGGGCCGCTCGGTGACCCCGTGCGCACGCCCGACGGCCTGCCCACGGGCCGCAACCTCCATGCCTTCGATGGCGCGAAGATCCCCACGCCGGCAGCGTGGGCGCTCGGCAAGACCATGGCCGCGCAGACGCTGGCGCGCTATCGGCAGGAAACGGGGCGGCTGCCGGAGTCGGTGTCGATGGTGCTCTGGTACGGCGAAACGGAACGGCATCAGGGCGCGATGGAGGCCGAGGCGTTCTGGCTGATGGGCGTGACGCCGGTATGGAACGCGCGCGGCGGCGTGGAGGACGTGCGGCTGATTCCCGATGCCGAACTGGGCCGGCCGCGTGTGAACGTGCTACTGACGATTTCCGGCATCTACCGCGATGGGTTTGGCGACAAGGTGGCGCTGCTTGACAAGGCCGCGCGGCTGGCCGCTGCCGCCGGCGACAACGCCATCAGCCGTCACGACCGCACGGTGGCCGCCGCGCTGGTCGCCCGGGGCACGGACCCGGACACCGCCGGCAAACTGGCCCGCGCCCGCGTGTTCGCCGCCAAGCCCGGCAACTACGCCATCGGCGTGCAGCAGATGGTGGAGCAGAGCCGCGATGCGCAGGACGGCCCGGACGCCCTCGCGCGGCAGTACCTGCGCTACATGAACTTCGCCTATTCGGCCGAAGGCTGGGGCGCCAGCGCGCCGGATGCGCTGGCGAGCCATCTGGCCTCGAACGAGGCCGTGCTGTTCTCGCGCACCAGCACGCTGTACGGCGCGCTGGACAACGACGATACCTACCAGTACGCCGGCGGCCTGACCGCCGCCACGCGCGCGGTGCGCGGGCAGGCGCCGCGCTTCTGGCTGCACAACCTGCGCCGCGCCGGCGAGACGGATACCGTGGATGCCCGCACRTGGCTGGCCACGGAGTTGAAYGCGCGGCAATGGAACCCGAAGTGGATCGGCGCGATGCAGCGCTCGGGCTATGCCGGCGCGCGYGAGATGTATAAGGAGATCGAGCATCTTTACGGCTTCCAGGCCACCGTGCCGGAGCAGATGCCGGGCGAGTTCTGGCAGCGCACCTATGACGTCTACGTGGCTGACAAGCTCGGCCTCGGCATGGACGCCTTCTTCCGGCAGGCCAATCCGCACGCGCAGCAGGGCATYCTGGCGCGGCTGCTCGAGGTGGACCGGCAGGGCAGCTATCGCTTCACGGACGAAGAACGCGCCGAGCTGCTGCGCCGCTACGCGGATGCCGTGCGGCGGGACGGCCTCTCSTGCACGGCCAATACTTGCGGCAACCCGGTGCTGATGGCGCACATCGCGCAGGCGGGCCGGGCCGCGCGGGTGGACCCGGCGCTGCTGCACGCGCTGGGCCGGGAGTTGGCCGATGCGGTGGTGGCGCCGGGGCCGGTGGCGCGGCCGTCGATGACGGCGAAGGCTGCGCCGACGCCGACGCCGACGCCSRCGCCCGCGCCCGCGCCAGCACCCGCCCCATCGCCACAGGCCGACCGCGCCCAGTCGGTGACGGGTCAACACCTCGTTCCGCGCGTGGCGCCGGTAGCGGCGGCATCGCCCGCCCGCTCGCACCATGGCCCGATAGCGCTGGCGCTGGCYTTGCTCGCCATCGCGCTGGGCGCCTTCCGGGAATGGCGTCGGGCGCGGCGCGCGGCGCCATCACCGTCGTCCGCCGCCGATGGACAGCCACCCCACATCTCTTTATCCTGATCGCCTTCACGCGACCCGCCCCGCCACTGGATTCCGCATGCACACCGCCATGATCCCCGCCACCCTCGTYGCCGGCTTCCTCGGCAGCGCCGCGCTGTCGGCGCGCTGACCCATGCACCTGCTGTCCACCCGGCCCGGCGGCTTTGTCGAGGACAGCGCTGTCGTGCTGCGCATCGCGCAGACGCCCGGCGAGATCGTCGTCCTAAGCGCGGCAGATACCACGCTGTCGCTGCTGGCCGGCGCGGTGCCGCGCCTCGGCCCCGGTTACCCGTCCGTGCGGYTGGCCAACCAGATGTACCTGCGCCAGCCGGCCTCGCTCGATCTCTATATCGACGAAGTGCTCCAGCACGCGCGCGTGGTGGTGGTGGACCATCTGGGCGGCGTCAACGACTGGGCTTACGGGCTGGAGCGGCTGCCGGAACTGGCCCGCGCGCGTGGCCAGTTGCTGGTGATGGGGTCCGGCGATCTGGCCGAGGACGACAACCTCGCCCGGCACGGCAACGCGCCCGCCGCGCTGTCCCATCAGCTCTGGCACTACCTGCGCGAAGGCGGCGCCGGCAACGCCGAGCAGTTTTTCCGCTGTCTGGCTCACCATGCCTTCGGCTGGGGCACACCCGCGCTGCCGCCGCAGGTGCTGCCCGAAGCCGCCATCCATCACCCGGAACGGACGGTCGCCACCGTCGAGGACTGGGCCGCGCGCTGGGCCGCCCACGGGCTGGCAGACGACGCCCCCGTGGTGGCGCTGCTGTTCTACCGCTCGCACCTGCAGGCCGGCAACACGGCCGTCTTCGACGCCATCGCCGATGCCTTGCTCGATGCCGGCCTGCGCCCGCTGCCGCTGGCGGTGACCTCGYTGAAGGCACCGCTCTGCCGTGAAGTGCTCCAGCGCCTGTGCGATGCGCACGAGGTGGCGCTCGTCCTCAACACCACGGCGTTCGCCGTCGCCTCGCTCGACAGCGTCGATGGCGAGGCGGACGCCCCGCTCGCCAACGATGCCCCGGTACTCCAGGTGATCCTGAGCGGCGGCAATCGCGAGGACTGGCTGGCCGACAGCCAGGGGCTGGGCACGCGCGACGTGGCGATGCACATCGCGCTGCCCGAGGTCGACGGGCGGATCATCACGCGCGCGGTCAGCTTCAAGGGGCTGGCCTACCGCTGCCCGCACACCGAGGCGGACATCGTGCAATACCAGCCGGACGCGGAGCGCGTGCGCTTTGTGGCGGAACTGGCGCACCGCTGGTGCCGGCTCCGCACGCTGCCCAACGCCGGGAAGCGCGTGGCGCTGGTGCTGGCCAACTATCCGGCCAGCGAAGGGCGCATCGGCAACGGCGTGGGGCTCGATACGCCGGCGTCGGTCGTGCACATCCTGGCCGCCCTCCATGCCGAGGGCTACGCCATCGACGCGCTGCCGGAGAACGGCGATGCGCTGATGCAGGGCCTGACGCGCGGCATCACCAACGACCTCGACCAGCACGCCGTGCGGCCCGCGTTCCAGAGCGTGACGGTGGACGACTACCGGCGCTGGCTGGCGGCGCTGCCGGCGGCGCTTCAGGACGCGATGACCGCGCGTTGGGGCGCGCCCGAAGCCGACCCGATGGTGCGTCAGGGCCGCTTCATGATCGCCGGCGTGCGCACCGGGCAGGTGTTCGTCGGCATTCAACCCGCGCGCGCCTATGGGGTGGACGGCGATGGCCTGGATGGCTACGCSAGCTATCACGATGCCGAACTCGTGCCGCCGCACGGCTACCTCGCGTTCTACTTCTGGCTGCGCCACGTGTTCGGCATCGACGCCATCGTGCACGTGGGCAAGCACGGCAACCTCGAATGGCTGCCGGGCAAGAGCGTGGCGCTCTCCGACGCCTGCTGGCCGGACGCCATCCTCGGTCCGCTGCCGCACCTGTACCCGTTTATCGTCAATGATCCGGGCGAGGGCGCGCAGGCCAAGCGCCGCACGCAGGCCGTGATCATCGATCACCTGATGCCGCCGCTCACGCGCGCCGAGAACTACGGGCCGCTGCAGGATCTGGAGCGGCAGGTGGACGAGTACTACGAGGCGCTGACCGTGGACGCGCGCCGCGCCCGGCTGCTGCGCAAGGAGATCCTGGCGACGATTGTCGGCCAGCAGCTGCACACGGAACTGGGGCTGGCGGCGCCGGCCGGCGGCGAGGAGGAAGACGCGCTGCTGAATCGCACCGATGCGTGGCTGTGCGAACTCAAGGAGTCGCAGATCCGCGATGGCCTGCACGTGTTCGGCCAGTCTCCGGCCGGCGTGCAGCGCCGGGACACGCTGGCGGCGCTGGCGCGTTTTCCGGTGGGCGATGGCCGGGACGCCCGGGCGGGGCTGCTGTCGGCGATGGGCGCCGACCTCTCGCTGGGCGACGACTTCGACCCGCTCGACGCTGACTGGGCCGCGCCGTGGCTGGGGCCACGCCCGGCGCTGCTGGCGGACATCGACGCCGGCCCGTGGCGCCACCATGGCGACACGCGCGAGCGGCTGGAAATGCTGGCMCTGCGCCTGCTTGACGGGGGGCTGGACGACGAGGCACCCCTGCCGCACACCGCGCAGGTTCTCGCCCGGCTGCGCCAGGAAGTGGCGCCACGGCTGGACGCCTGCGGCGCACAGGAACTGACGCAGCTAATGCGCGGCCTCGCCGGGCGCTTCGTGCCACCCGGCCCGAGCGGGGCGCCCTCGCGCGGCCGGCCGGATGTGCTGCCCACCGGCCGCAACTTCTATTCGGTGGATACCCGTGCGGTGCCCACGCGCACGGCGTGGACGCTCGGCCTGCGCGCGGCCAACCTGCTGATCGAACGGCACCTGCAGGAACACGGCGAATATCCGCGCGCGGTGGGCCTGTCGGTCTGGGGCACGGCGACCATGCGCACCGGCGGCGACGACATCGCCCAGGCCATGGCCCTGCTCGGCGTGCGGCCCAAGTGGGCGCAGGGCAGCCATCGCGTGGTGGACTTCGAGATCCTGCCGATGGCCAACTTCGGCCGCCCGCGCGTGGACGTGACGCTGCGCGTGTCCGGCTTCTTCCGCGATGCCTTCTCCAACCTCATGGCGCTGTTCGACGCCGCCGTGCGCGCCGTGGCGGATCTCGACGAGCCGGCGGACGTCAACCCGATCCGCGCCCGCGTGCTGGCGGAGCAGGCGCGGCTGCAAGCCGAGGGCGCCGCGCCGGACGAGGCGCGCGAGCGCGCCGGGTGGCGCGTCTTCGGCGCAAGACCCGGCGACTACGGCACCGGCCTCCAGGCCCTGATCGACGGCCGCCAGTGGCAGGACGACGCGGACCTCGCCCACGCCTACCTGCACGCGGGTGGTTACGCCTACGGGCAGCGTGCCGATGGCATCGACGCGCGCGACGCCTTCGCCACCCGGCTGGCCGAGATCGACGCCGTGGTGCAGAACCAGGACAACCACGAGCACGACCTGCTCGACGCCAACGACTACTACCAGTTCCAGGGCGGCATGGTGGCCGCCGTGCGGCATCTGGGCGGCGAACAGCCGGCGATCTATCACGGCGATCACGCCAACCCGGCCGCGCCGCGCGTGCGCACGCTGGGCGAGGAAATCGCCCGCGTGATCCGGGCGCGGGTGGTCAATCCCAAGTGGATGGATGGCGCGCGCCGGCACGGCTACAAGGGCGCGTTCGAGATGGCCGCCACCGTGGACTACCTGTTCGGCTACGATGCCACGACGCGCGTGGTGGGCGACCACCAGTACGCGCTGGTGGCGGACGCCTACGTCCACGATCCCGTCAATCGCGAATTCCTCGCCCGGCACAATCCGCGCGCGCTGCAAGGCATCTGCGAGCGGCTGCTGGAGGCCATGGAACGCGGGCTCTGGCAAGAACCGGGCGCCCAGCGCGGCCGGATCGAACAACATCTGCTCGATAACGAGCAGCGCATCGAAKGTCAATCCTTATGAGTCCCGTCACCGTCGTGCGACATCCGTTTCCGTTCAGCGCCCTGGTCGGCCAGGCGCGGCTGCAACAGGCGTTGCTGCTGGCTGCCGTCGATCCCGGCATCGGCGGCGTACTGGTCACCGGGCCGCGCGGCACGGCCAAGTCCACGGCGGCGCGCGCGCTGGCGGAGCTGCTGCCGCATGGCCACTTCGTCACGCTGCCGCTGGGCGCCAGCGAGGAACAGCTAACCGGCACGCTGGACCTGAGCCACGTGCTGCAGCAGGGCGAGGTGCGCTTCGCGCCGGGCCTGCTGGCGCGCGCGCACGAGGGCGTGTTGTATGTGGATGAGGTCAACCTGCTGCCGGACCCGCTGGTGGACCAGCTGCTCGACGTGGCGGCCAGCGGCGTGAACGTGGTGGAGCGCGATGGCGTGTCCCATCAGCACGCGGCGCGCTTCGTGCTCGTCGGCACGATGAATCCGGAGGAGGGCGAGTTGCGCCCGCAGCTGCTCGACCGCTTCGGCCTCGCGCTGGCGCTCGACAACTACGCCGACCCGGCCACGCGGCAGGCCATCGTGCGCGCCCGGCTGGCGTTCGATACCGACCCGGAGGCGTTCCGCGCCGCCGTGGCGACGGCCCAGCAGGCGCTGGCGGCGCAGGTCGCCCGGGCGCGCGGCGCGCTCGGCGGGCTGGATTTCTCCGATGCCGTGCACGCCCATGTCAGCGCGCTGTGCCTGGCGGCGGCGGTGGATGGCGTGCGGGCGGACCTCGTCATGCTGCGCGCCGCACGCGCGCTGGCCGCGTGGGACGGCGCCCCGGCGGTGACCGTCGCGCATGTGGATGCCGTGGCGGAGCTGGTGCTCCATCATCGTCGCCATGCGGGGTCGCCGGCATCCCCCGAAGCTGGCCAAGTGGATTCGGCCGGGGAGCGTGCCACGGCGCCCGCGCCGCAGGACAACCCGTGGGGCGCCATGCCGCCCCCGGCTGACACCGCCGCCGGCATCGCCAGCATCAAGCCGCTGCGCGCCTTCGGGAATCGCCCGCCAAAAAAAGCCTGAGCCACCGGCAGGCCGCCGGGCAGGTCCGGCAAGGCGGCAACCGGTGGCAGACTCCGCGTCCGATGCCACGTCCCGCCACACCGGGCGCGGGCGTGCCCGGGGCGCGCATCCACTGGCCGCGCACGCTGGCGGCCAAGCGGCAGGCGCGGCTGGCCGCCGAGCACCTGCGCCACCGGCGGGCCGATGCACGCGCTGGCGTGCTCCACTGCGTGGCGCTCGACTGTTCCGGCTCGATGACGCAGGGCGAGCAGCTCGCGCTGGCCAAGGGCGTGCTCGTGCGGCTGCTGGAGCGCGCCTACCAGTCCCGCGCGGACGTGGCGCTGGTCTGCTTTGCCGGACAGCAGGCCGAAGTGCGGCTCGCGCCGTCGCGCGCACGGTACTGGAACGCCGACTGGATCCGCCCGATTGCCGGCGGCGGCGGCACCCCGCTGGCGCTGGGCGTGGCGCGCGCCGGCCAGTTGCTCGAGGCGCAGGCCCGCCACCGGCCGATGCAGCGGCGCTGGCTCTGGCTGCTGACCGATGGGCGCAGCGGTGAACTGCCGCCCCGGCCCGCCTGGGCCGATCACGTGGTGGTCGTCGACGTGGAGCGACGCGCCGTGGCGCTCGGCCGCTGCCGCGCGCTGGCCACGGCGTGGGACGCCGACTACCGCGACGCCGCCGCATTGATCGACTAAGTTCGACTAAAAGCCACCCTTGCGCCACATCCCCCTTCCGTGGGGCATGCCCGGCCTAAAGTCCCGGACCCGACTGGCCGTTAGCCCATCGATAGCCCCGACACGCAACGACGAACAGCGGGGCACTACGAGGAGCGGACGGCATCATGGCTTGGGACAACTTGAGTATGCGCACGCGGCTGGGCGCGGCGTTTGGCGTGGTCGTGCTGTTGGTGGCGGTCATGATGACACTGGCGCTCGGGCGCATTGGCGAGCTGGAGCAGCGCGCGGCGGCCGCGCCGGACAAGCCCGCCGCCACGGCTCAGGCTGTGCCCCCGAACGAGGACAACACCCGCACCTGGATTTGGGGCCTGGGCGGCGCCGTGCTGCTGGCTAGCGTGGTGTGCTGGTTCCGCCTGACGCGCGCCATCGAGATCCCGCTCAAGGAGGCCGAGTTCATCGCCGAAACCGTGGCGGCGGGCGACCTCAGCAAGGAATTCGAGACCGAGCGGGGCGGCGATTTCGGCCGCCTGCTGGGCGGGCTGGGCGAGATGGAGGACATGCTGACGGACCTGGTCACGCGCATCAAGGCGTCCAGCGATTCGATCTCGTCGGCGTCGCACCAGATTGCCGCTGGCAATACCGATCTGTCCCAGCGCACCGAGGAACAGGCCGCCACGCTCGAGGAAACGGCATCCAGCATGAGCGAGCTGACCGCCATGGTGAAGCARAACACCGAGCGCGCACGCACGGCCAACGGGCTGGCGGCGTCCGCGTCTGGCGTGGCCGAGCGCGGCGGCGCCATCGTCGGCAATGTCGTGGAGACCATGCAGGCCATCAGCGCCAGCTCCCGCAAGGTGACGGACATCATCGCCGTGATCGAGGGCATCGCCTTCCAGACCAATATCCTGGCGCTGAACGCCGCCGTGGAAGCGGCACGCGCGGGTGAGCAGGGGCGCGGCTTCGCCGTGGTGGCGGGCGAGGTGCGCACCCTGGCCCAGCGCAGCGCGGCGGCGGCCAAGGAAATCAACGTGCTGATCAACGATTCGGCGCGGCAGGTGGAGTCGGGCTCGTCGCTGGTGGGGCAGGCCGGTCAGACCATGGCGGAAATCGTCCAGTCGGTGCGGCATGTGACCCAGATCCTGGGCGAGATCGCCGAGGCCTCCGAGCACCAGAGCGGCGGCATCGAGCAGGTCAACGAGGCGGTGGCGCAGATGGACGAGGTGACGCAGCAGAACGCCGCGCTGGTGGAAGAGGCCGCCGCGGCGTCTGCGGCGCTGGCCGAGCAGGCCCAGCAACTCCAGCATGTGGTGGGCGAGTTCAAGCTCGACGACGAGCCGGTCCGGCCGGCGGCACGCCAGGCGCTGGGCGTCCAGGCCAGGCTGGCGCGCGCCTGACTTTACTCATATCTGATACCTAATATCTAAGGGGCGATGTCCGGCGCGGCGGCGACGCCCAGGTCGCCGCTCTGGAGATAGGCGATCACCGGCGCCCAGAACGCCTGCGCGTGCGCAGGTTCGATGGCGGCGTTGTGGGGCAGGTCCTCGAAGATCTCGAGCCGGCTCGGCGCGCGCGCCATCTGCGCCAGATATTCGCCATGGCTGAACGGGATGGTCTGGTCCTGCCGGCTGTGGATCAGCAGCAGCGGCATGCGCAGCTTGCGGATGCGCGCGGCGTTGTTCCACGGCTCCGGCAGCATCCACGCCAGCCACGCGGGCACCCGCCCCGTGACCACCGCCGCCGCACGCGCGGAGCGGAAACCGGCGCCAATYACGGCGCCGTCCGGGCTGGGCCGCAGCCGGCCAATCACATCGAGCAGAATCCCACTTCCCAGCGAATAGCCCATCACGTGGCGCCGCGCCGCAGCCGGCGTGGCGGCGATGAACTGGAGGTAGCCGGCCAGCGCGTCCTGACGCAGGTTGCGSACCGAGGGCCGCCCGGTACTCGCGCCATAGCCGCTGTAATCGAACACRAAGGAGCCGATGCCGGCCGCGTGGAGCATGGCCTGGACCGGCGCCCAGTCGGTCAGGGATTCGGAATCGCCGTGAAACACGCACAGCGCCGGGCCGCTCGGATCGGGCGCGGCGACGAACGAGGCGTGCAGCGAGCGATCCCCGCTGGCGAAGGTGTACTGGCGGGACGGCACGCCGAGGTGGTCGGGGGTGACATCCCCGATCGGGATGGTGACGAAAGCGTCACGTTCCATCGCCCGGAAGACCAGCCAGCGGCCTAGACTTGCGGCCACTGCGACGCCAGCCACGCCGGCAACCCAGCGTTTCAGGGGACGGGAGCCAGCAGCGGGCGGGGTGGGCAGCGGGGCAGACATGGCGGGCCGGGGGCGCGGGGGATGTGATAAGCCTAGCACCCGATGGGCCGGGGCGCCGGCCGCAAGAGAGACAGGCTATCGGCCTCATAAATAAGTTTTCGGCGCGATCCCCAGATTCGCCTTGCTTGTCTATCTACCAGTAGATATTATCCAACCCATGGACTCGCCGCACAAACCAAGCGGTGGTCTGAGCAAGACCTCGAACGGGGCCTTCCAGAGCCAAAACATCTATCTAGTGGTAGATAGCATCGGAAGGTAGCCCCGGCAAACGCAGCCAATACAAGGAGCTTCACCATGAACGCCAAGACCATCCTCAGTGCCGCCGCTCTCGCCGCCGCCTTCGTCACGGGCGCTGCCCAGGCCGCTCCCGCCAGCAACCAGACCGGTGAAGCCTACGGTTACGGCTACCGCGTGAACGACGCACGCAGCCCGTACAGCGACGGTGCCCGCGACGTACATCGCCCCCGCAACCCGTTCGTGGACGGCGCCCGCGTGAATGATCAGCGCAGCCCGTTCTCCGATGGCGCCCGCGCCGGCAAGTTCGACCCGTACACCGACGGCACCCACACCGTGGCCGGCCGCGACCGCACCGGCGTCTCCGCCGAACCGGGCCGCGCGGATGATTCGGCTGTCGAAACCGCTTAAAGCATTTCTACCATCGCCCCGCCGCGGATCGCGGCAAGCGGTACCGGCCGGCGCCCCAAAAGGGTGCCGGCCTTCCTGACGTTGACATCGGGGTAATCCCGGTTGAGTATCTATCTGCGTGTAGATAAACTTTGCCCCATGAAAACCCAACCCGTCCGTGAGCAGCTGCTCGAACACACGCTGGTACTGATTCGCCGCCGTGGTTTCAATGGCTTCAGTTACCGCGATCTGGCCGAGCTGGTGGGGGTCAAGACCTCCAGCATCCACTACTACTTTCCGTCCAAGGACGACCTCGTCCTGGAAGCGGTGAAGGAATACAGCGCGCGCATCGTCGAGCGCCTGCGCAATATCGACCCCGAACTGCCGGTGCTGGAACAGGCCCGCCAGTACCTGGAGCCGCTGCGCGCCACCTGCGGATCTGACCAGATCTGCCTGGCCGGCATGCTCTCCACCGAGGTGCTGTCCCTGCCCGAGCCCGTGCACAAGGTGCTCAAGGATTTCTATCACATCAACGAGGCCTGGCTCGCCAAGCTGCTCGAACGTGGCCAGGAGCAGCGCGAGACCTTGTACCCCGTGCCGCCCGAAATGCTCGCGCAAGTACTGTATGGCGCGCTCCAAAGCGGCCTGATCGCCGCGCGCCTGTTCGGCACGCAGGAGCGCCTCGAAGCCGCCGCCGAAACCCTGCTCGGCGCCCTGTGCAACAAACGCGCCGCCGCACTGCTCGGCAAGACCTGCGCCTGACGTAGTCGCTGCATAAAAAACCGCCGGATGGCCGCAAGGCCTCCGGCGGTTTTTGTTTCTCGAACTGGGAATTGCACCCGAACAGGCAACGCGCCTCGACGCCGTGTCCCGGCAGCAGATCAAAGAGGACCGTTCTTCTCGACCATCGCGCACAACCACCCCCCATCGTCATGCGGCAGGTCATGTCCCGCCCACGGGTGGCGGAGGTGCTGCGCCTGCCAGGCCGCCGCGATGCGGGTCGAGCAGATCGGGTTGACCAGACGGTCGGCGTCCGAGGAGAGGATCAGCGTGGGGCAGGGCGGGGCGGAGGGGGCCGCGCGGTAGCGGGCGGCGGCCAGCAGTTGGCGGAGGGCCGCCGMGCGGRTGACCGGGGCGGATTGGCCGATGGTGACCCACKYCGCCAGGTCGGCGTCGCGGGTGTCCATCCGTTCGCAGGTCAGCCGGTGGACCGTGCGCTCGCAGCGGGCGCGGTCSTGCCAGTGGTTGGCCATGCCGATGAGCGCGGCCCAGTTCTSGGGGCGCAGGCGCTGCGGCATGGTGCTGAAGGGRCGCATGCTSGTGTTGATCAGCACCAGTCCGGCCACTTCCCCGGGGTAGCKTTGSGCCCATTCGGTGGCGACCATGGCGCCGAGCGACATCGCCAGGATGCGGCATGGCGCGGCCACCCCGTCGGCGCGGGCCGTGGCGCGTACGGCTTCCATGATGCCGCGCACGTCGACTGGCACCATCGCGTGGCGGGCGGTGCCGTTGCCGGGCAGGTCGATCAGGGACGGGTGGCCCAGGCCGCGAGCGGTCCATAGCGCCGGCAGGTCGCCCCAGTGCCGCGATTCGCGGGTGAGGCCGCGCAGGAAGATCCACGGGTTCATGGTGCCGGTTTCCGGTCTTGCCAGTGCGCGCTTGCCTGCGCCAGCAACTGCTGTCGATGGTCGCCCYGGGGCAGCCATCGCTCCGGGGCGAAGGCGGTGCGSCCGAGGAARTCGAACAGGCTCACRTGCCGGCGCAGCACGCGCGCCGTGCGGTGRGCCTTGATSGGATTGAAAATGCCCGCGCGCGAGAAAAGCTGGCGGGGATTCTTCTTGATCCACAGCCACGAGCCCAGCTCCAGCGTCATCGGCAGGAACAACGTGCCCGCCGGCGCGCGGTCGTAGGCGTAGTCCCACAGGTCGCCGTGCAGCAGGTACTGATGGCTCTGGGGTTCGAAGGCGTAGCCGTGGTGCGGGTGGGCCTGCTCGAACATGGTCTTGAGCAGGTACATCTCGGGCAGGTGCGCCATCGGCGCGTGGGTGCGCGCGTAGGGGAACCAGATGCTGTCGCGCCAGCCATAGCCGGAATGGCAATCCACCGCGAAACTGAGSGGCCGGCCCAGCAGTTCKTCCTCSACCACGCGCAGCAGCGCGGCRGCCTCGGGCTCCATCGGCGCGCCGGCGCGGCCGCGATACCACGGCAGCCAGGCGCCGAGSCGCTGSCCGCCGGCCAGGAAGGGCACGCGCGCATCGGCGTTCTGCGGCGCGTTGCGCATCAGGTCCACACCCCGGGGATTGGCGCGCGTGGCCGCGTACATGCCGCCGGGGTTGACGATCGGCATGAAGACCAGCTTCACGGCCTGTAGCTCGCGGTGGAGCAGTTCGTCCCATTGCAGGCGGCACAGCAGCGAGCGCATGTAGTCCAGCACCAACTGAGTGCCGATGCGCTCGAGCCCGTGAATGCCGCCGAAGATGCCGATGGCCGGCGCGTCGGGCGCGTCCGTGCCCAGCGCCGCCACRTGGACGCCRAACGAGCGGYCGTCCAYGGYTACCTCGCACGCCACGCGCGACCGGAACCACGGGGCGCCCAATTCCAGCAGCGTCAGCAACTGGTCGTACTCGGGAAAGCTGGGGCGGCCCGGGTCGGTCATCGGCGGAGGGGGTCCTTGGGGGCGGTGCGGTGGGGGCGTGAGGCTCAGGTCAACTCAGGTCGACTCAGTCAACTCAGGTCAACTCAGTTCAATATAGGTGCAGGTTGCAGAACCTCGCAATGCCGTTGCGCCGCGCTGCCCGGCAGGACCAGGCAGTCCAGCAGCGCGCGCACCAGCCGTGTCCCGCTGCGAATCTTGAGGCTGTAGAGATATTCGTGGATGACCGGCGCCTGGCTGGCGAAGGGCACCACGCAGAGCGCGGGGTCGCGCGGGACCTCGCCCACGGGCATCACGCTGGCACCGAGGTTGTGCCGGATCGCCTCGCAGATGGCTTCGCGGCTGCCGATCACGGTATGGGGCGGGAGGTCGATGCCCACCGCGCCCAGCGCGGCCTCGGTGGCCTCGCGGGTCATCGACCCTTGTTCGCGCACGATCAGGTGGCAGGTGGCCAGTTCGGCCACCTCCACACGCGGACGGCGCGCCAGCGGGTGGAGCGGATGGGCGACCAGCACCATCGGGTCGGCGGCGAGCATGACGCGGGAGAGCCGGTCGTCGTCCACCGCGTGCGACGACACCGCGGCATCGATCCGGTATTCGAACAGCGCGTCGAGCATCTGCCGGGAATTGCCGATCTCGATGCTGATCGCCACGGCCGGGTAGCGCTCCCGGAACGCGGCCACGCTGCGCAGGATGTAATASGGGCCAGTGGCGCCAATCCGCAGGCTGCCCAGCCGCAGGTTGCCGGCGTTGCGGAGCAGGAAATCGGCCTCGCCCTCCTGCTGCATCATCTGCTCGGCCAGCGGCATGAGGGCCACGCCGACGTCGCTGAGGTCGAGCCGGCTGGCGCGGCGGTGGAACAGTTCCACGCCGTAGAGCACTTCCAGCTGGCGGATGCGGCCGGTGACGGTGGGCTGGCTGAGGCGCAGCTGCCGGGCCGCGCTCGTGATGCTGCCTTGTCGCGCCACTTCATAGAACGTCATCAGCAGATCGCCAAGCATGGGGCTCCCATCGAGTTCAGGACGAACCCGCGAGCCTAGCCCGGCAATGTGACAGTGGTGAGTATGACGGCGTTCCCCCCTCCCCAAAGGGAGAGGGGAGAACGCCGGACGCGGGTTTAGCTCCCCATCGCCGGATCGGACACCGTGTGGGTGCCGTTCTCCAGGCGGCCGGCAAAGCGGCGCGAGAAGCCGCCCTGCTGGGTGGTCACCGTGAAGTCATACCAGTTGCCCTGCGACTTCACCGGGAAGGGCTGGTCGAGTTCCTTGCCGGCGGGCAGCTCGAAGGTCCACGGGCCGTCCGTGCGGTAGGCGTTGGGCACCACCGTGAACGTACAGGCCGTCGTGCCGCGGTTGATCAGCGTCAGCCAGACCTTGGGCTCGTCGGATTCCTCGTAGCACACGCGGATCTCCGGCGCGGCGCCGCCGCCGGCTTCCTTCTGGGCGCTCACGTCGCCGATAAAGGCGCGATGGTAGCCATTCGGGCCCAGTACCCAGAGGTCATAGCGGCCGCTGTCGGTGGCGTAGACATCCCAGGTGGCGTCGATGCCCTTGCCCGCCTCCACCGCATAGCGGCGCGGCACGCTGCCCARGTGCAGGCGATCGTACACATGGAACACTGCGGCCTGCGTGCCGTCATTGCGGAACTTGAGGACCATGGCGCGGTTGACCGGATCTTCCAGCCCGCTGGTGTGCAGCGTGTACGGCAGCGCGCGCGAGGGCCGCGTGCCGCTGGCCTGCGTCGGCATGGTCTGCGCCGCCACGGTCGGGGTGGGAATCTGCGCCAGCGCTTCCTGCTGGGTGCGCTGGGCGTCCGCGCCGGTCTTGTCGAGGCCCGTGAAGGAGATCGACGTGGTGCCGTTCGGGTTGATGAAGTCGAACGCAGTCATCATGTCGCCCATCACCGCGCGGCGATAGGGGCTGATGTTGGTCTCCTGCACGCCGAATCGCTGYTCGAGGAAGCGCAGCACCGAGGTGTGGTCGAACGCCTGSGAGTTGACCCAGCCGCCACGGCTCCACGGCGACACCACGTACATCGGCACGCGCGGACCGGGGCCGAACGGGGTCTTGTCCACGCTGTAGTACTCGGTGGCGGCGTCCATCGTGGTAGCGCCGACGGGCTTGCCCGCCGCATCCAGCGCCGGCGCGCAGGGCGGCGGCACGTGGTCGAAGAAACCGTCGTTTTCGTCGAAATTGATCAGCAGGACGGTCTTGCTCCAGATGTCCGGGTTGGCCGTCAGCGCGTTGAGCACCTCCTGGGTGTACCAGGCGCCCTGGACCGGGCTCGACGGCCCCGGGTGCTCCGAGTACGTGGCCGGTGCCACGATCCACGATACCTGCGGCAGCGTGCCGGCGGCGATGTCGTCGCGCAGCGCCTGCAGGAAGCCGCCGTCCGGCATGGTGTTGGCGATGCCTTTGAACAGCGGGTTCACGGTGTCGTTGGCCGCCGTGTAGGCCGGGTAGGGCGCACCGTTGGCCGCGTTGCCGAGCGCGGCGTTGGCGGCGCGGTACTGGGCGAAGCCGGCCAGCGGGTTGTCGGTGAAGTTGTCCGGCATGTTCTGGTAGACCTTCCAGGTCACGCCGGCGGTCTGCAGRCGTTCCGGGTAGGTCGTCCAGGTGTAGTTGATGCCGGTGGCGTCGAGCGAGTCGCCGCTGTTGTCGATCACCGGGCCGCCCTTCTGGCCGAACGGGTCGTTGGTGCCGGTCCAGTGGAACAGGCGGTTGGTGTTGGTGCCGCCGTGGAAGCTGCAGTGGTAGGCATCGCACAGCGTGAAGGCGTCGGCCAGCGCGAACTGGAATTCCACCTCCTTCTGCTTGTAGTAACCCATCGACTGGCGCTGCTTGGAGGTCGGCCAGGCGCTCATGCGGCCCAGGTCCCAGGCGGCCTGGCCGTCCGGCTGGCTGTGCGGGGTGCCGCTCACGCGCTGGGCGTTGCCGGCGGTGCTGTCCAGGTGGTACGGCAGCACCACGCGGTTGGTGTTGCCGCTGGCGTAGGTCTGCTGGAAGACGTTGCGGCCGCCCGGCAGCGGGATCGGGAAGCGGTCACCGAAGCCCCGCACGCCCTTGAAGGTGCCGAAGTAGTTGTCGAACGAGCGGTTTTCCTGCATCAGGATCACCACGTACTGCACGTCCTGGATCGACTTGTTGACGTTGTTGGCCGGAATGGCCAGTGCGCGGCGAATAGCCGGCGGAAACGCGGCGAGCGCGGCGGTTGCGGCGGCACTGCCGCCTGCCATCTTGAGAAAATTGCGTCGGCTGCTGGAGTTCATGTCGAGTTCTGCCCTGAGCGGTTCTGGATTCGAGGAGGTGGGATCGCGGCGCTTCAGGGCGCGCACTTCATCTGGGGCTTGACCGTGGGCTCGCCCGGCTGGGTCGGGGTGCCGCCGCCCGGTTGTCCGGGGGTGGGCGGGGTGTCGTCGCCGCCACAGGCGGTCAGCGCCGCGCAGAGCAGCAGGGCGGCGGCCAGCCCGGCCAGGGGGCGCGGGGCTTTGGGTGGCCGCACGTGGGCAAGGCGTGCAAGGGTGCGGATGTCGTGCATGGTCTGGATTCTCTTGCGGTGGGGAGGGACGGGGGCCGTCAAGCGCCCTATGCGTTGCTCGCGTCGTTCGCGTGGCTCGCGATGCGCTTCGCAGCGTACGGTCCCGCCTTGTCCCGGCGGTGACATATGCCCCAAGAATCCTGATACGGACATTCGCGGATTTGGCCCCAAAGGGCGCCTGACGCACATTTGACGGCGTCAGTTGCTGCGTCGCACCAAGTCCTGTGCTATGGTGTTTGGAAGSTTTCCTCCAATTTGCCCCCGAATCCCGTTTACCTGTCAGACTGCCGGACTCGGGAAGATCCTTGCCCAGACCGGGCTGCAGGACCGGCACATTGGATAGCCCCCCCACAAACGCATTTTTGTTGCACTTGCAACGTGGCATGACCTTGCTTGTTAGCAAGGCTTTCCGCCCCCATTCTGCAATGCGGAAGGGCTTGCAGGAGCGGTACATGAACACCGAATCACGTTACGTCTGGCATTACACCGTGGGTACGCCACTGGCCGCAATTGCGCGGTCGGGACGGCTGCGGCCCGCGATGGCCCACGGCCGTCCCGCGCGTCCGGGCGAGCACGACATCCTCTGGTTTTCGCGCAATCAGCAATGGGATCCATCCGCCACCCAGGACGATGGCCTGAGCGAGGCGCGTCACGCGCTCTCGCGGGCTGCCCTGCATGCGCGCTTTGGGCTCTACCGGTTTGGCATCGCCGCCAATGACTCGCGCCTGCTGCCGTGGCCGACGGTCACGCGCGTGGCCGATATCGAAGTGCCCGATGCCATGGCGATGGTCGCCGCCGGCCTGCGCTGCGGCGCCGCGCCCACCGACTGGATCGGCACGCTGACCGAGATTCCRCTGTCCGAACTGCGCTTCGAGGCGTGGACCGGCCGCGAATGGACCACGGCCGATCTCAACGAGCTGGCCGCCCAGCTCGCCTAGCTCACCCCGTCAGCGGCTGAAGCCGCGCGCGGCCACCGGCCACACCGCTTCCACCACGCCGCCGCGCACCGTCACCAGTGCATCGTAGAGATTGAGGGTCGGGTCGCAATGACCCGGCACCAGCAGCACGCGGCTGCCCAGCGCCGGCAGGGCGGCGACGTTGCCCGCCTGGCGGGGTTTGACGATGCCATGCTCGTCGTTCGCCGCCACGTACTCCAGCGCCTCGGACGCCGCGCCATCGGCCCAGATCCACGGCAACCCCGAATCCACCGCCATCGACTTCAGCCCTGCATCGAGGATGACGCGGTCGCCGGCGGCCACGCTCATCACCGTCGTGGYGATAAACAGGCTGTGTTCGAAGCGCAGCGCACCGGGATAGGCGTTGCTGCCGTAGTCGGCATCCATGAACACGTACGAGCCCGGCTGGATCTCGGTGTAGACGCCGCTGCCGAGGTCGAACTCCACGCTGCCGCTGCCGCCCCCCGTTACCACCTCGCACTGCACGCCCGCTGCCGCCAGCTTCGCCAGCACGGCGCCGGTGCGTTCGGCAGCTTGCGCGGCGGCGTTGCGGCGGGCCGCCCAGTCGCGCAGATGCTGGATACCGCCGTGGTACGCCTGCAAACCGCGCAGGGACAGGCGGGGCTGGGCGGCGATTCTTTCCGCCAGCGCGATGGCCGCCGGGGCATCGGCCACGCCGCAGCGGCCCTGGCCGACATCGATCTCGATGAAGACATCGAGCTGTGTGCCGGCGGCTACGGTGGCTACCGCCAGGACGTCAATTTGTGATGCATCGTCCACACACACGCTGAGGCGCGCATGGCGGGCCAACTCGGCCAGCAGCGCCGCCTTGGCCGGCGACGCAATCTCGTTACTGATATGGATGTCCGTCACGCCGGCCGCCACGAAGGGCACGGCCTCGCTGACCTTCTGGCAGCAGATGCCCACCGCGCCGCGCGCGATCTGCGCCAGCGCAATCTCGGGGCACTTGTGCGCCTTGGCGTGCGGGCGCAGCTTCACGCCGGCGCGGTCGGCGGCGTCCTGCATCCGCGCCACGTTGCGCGTGAAGGGGTCGAGGTCGACGATCAGGGACGGTGTGTCGATGGCATCGACGGACTGGCCAGGGGTGGCGGCGGGCGGCAAATCGAAAGGCAGGGGCATGAGCAGCGAAGATGTGATGAATGGGGCCGGAGCGGAAGCGTAGCACGCGCGATTCCACTACGATGAGGAAGTCCGCGCCGATGCGGACCCAAACCGGGAGGGCGCCATGGCACATGATGCAAGAGGCCTGGAGGTCACAGCTGATCATCCCGAAGCGCTCGCGCACTACGAGACCGGGCTGGCGCTTCTGCATGGCTACTACGGCGATCCACTCGCGGCGGTCGATGCCGCCCTGGCCGAACACCCCGACTTCGCCATGGGCCACGCGCTGCGCGCCGCGCTGATGGTGACCTCGGGCGACGGCACCGCCGTGCCGCTGCTGCGCGAGAGCGTGGAGGCAGGCGAGGCATTGGGCGACCGCGCCAACCCGCGCGAGCGCCGCCATCTGGCCGCCGCGCGCGCCTGGCTGGATGGGCGGTTCGCCGAGTCGGTGCAGGCCTACGGCGACATCGCCATCGACTATCCGCGCGACATCCTCGCCGTGCAGGTGGCTCATCTGGGCGATTTCCTGCTCGGCCAGTCGTCGATGCTGCGCGACCGCATCGCGCAGGTACTGCCCCACTGGGATAAGGATGTGCCCGGCTACGGCTACCTGCTCGGCATGCATGCCTTCGGGCTCGAGGAATCCAATCGCTATGAAGACGCCGAGGCGCGTGGCCGCGAGGCGGTGGCGCTGAACCCGCGCGATCCGTGGGCGATCCACGCCGTGGCGCATGTGATGGAGATGCAGGGCCGGCTGGACGATGGCGCGGCCTGGCTGCACACGCGCGTATCGGACTGGTCCGAAGACAACATGCTGGCGGTACATAACTGGTGGCATCTGGCCCTGTTCCTGCTCGAGCAGGAGCGCTACGACGARGTACTGGCGCTCTACGACGYSCACCTCAACCGGCCCGCGCCGGCCATTGCGCTCGATCTGGTCGATGGTGCCGCGCTGCTGTGGCGCCTGCACCTGCGCGGTGTGGACGCGGGCGCGCGCTGGGCCGCGCTGGCCGACGACTGGTACACGCGCGGCGCCGCCGGCTACTACGCCTTCAACGATGTGCACGCCATCATGGCGTGCCTGGGCGCGGGCCGCGAAGACGCCGTGGCCGAGATCCGCGCGGCCATGGCGGGCGCGGCGATCGGGCAGGGCACCAATGCGATGATGTCGCGCGACGTGGGCCTGCCCGTGGCCGACGCGATGATCGCCTTCGCGCGCGGCGACTATGCCGCCACGGTGACGCTGCTGATGCCGGTGCGCATTCTCACCCATCGCTTCGGCGGCAGCCATGCCCAGCGCGACGTCTTCGCGCTGACCCTGATCGAAGCGGCCCTGCGCGGCCGCCACGCCAACCTCGCCGCCGCGCTGGTGGCCGAGCGTGCCGCGCTGAAGCCGATGAACCCGAGCCTCGCTGCGCTGGCCGGCCGCGCACGGCGGACGTCGCAGGCGCAGGCAGCCAGTTCGACGCTGCACTGATCCATCCACCCTGTATCTACCCGTAGTCACCCTGGAGGTCACCATGCATCTACCGACGTTCCGCTCGAAGCCCCTGCGCCTCGCCGCCGTCCTGCTCGCGATGGCCAGCCTGCCGGCCATCGCCCATCATGGCTGGTCCACCTATGACCAGACCAAGCCGCTGACCGTGACCGGCAAGGTGGTGGAGAGCCACTACGAGAACCCGCACGCCACGATCCGCGTGGATGCGGAGGGCAAGCGCTGGTTCGCCGTGCTGGCGCCGGTGTCGCGCATGGAGTCGCGGGGCGCCACGCAGGAGAAGGTGGCCGCGGGCAAGCAGGTGACCATGGTCGGCTACCAGAGCAAGGAAAAGGCCGACGAGATGCGCGTGGAGCGCATCACGCTCGACGGCGGCCAGACCGTGGAACTGCGCTGAGTGCCGATGGAGGCACTTGGCGAGTGGGGCGCCACGCTCGCCGCGTGGCCGATCTCGGTGGCGCTGCGCGCGTCGTCCTGGGCGTATCCGATCATCGAGATCGTGCATCTGGCCGGCATGGCGCTGCTGTTCGGGTCCATCGTCGTGGTGGACCTGCGGCTGGCCGGGCTGGGGCGCCAGTTGCCGGTCACCACGCTGCTGCGCCATGCGCTGCCGGCCTCGGTGGCGGGCTTTCTCGCCGTGGTGGCCRGCGGGGCGCTGCTGTTCCTGGCGCATGCCGATGAACTGATCGTCAATCGCGCCTTCCTGATCAAGATCGTGCTGATCGGGCTCGGGCTGGCCAACGCGCTCTGGTTCCATCAGGGGCCTTACCGGCAGTTGCATGCCGCGCCCGCCGGCGCGAGCTGGGACATCGGCCGGCCGCCGCCCACGGGGGCGCGCGCCTGTGCCATGGTGTCGCTGCTGACCTGGGGGCTGGTGATCTGCGCGGGCCGGCTGATCGCCTACGTCTGAGCGGTTTGCAAYCTCGCAATTTGATGTAACGCAAATGGCGTGCAGGCGTCGCTCAAGGTTTAAGGGGGTGGGTCGTTAAGCCTGATCGGTACTCCATCGATCCAACGAACAACCTGCCCCATGAATAACCTCAGTATTCGCCATGGCCTGCTGGCCACCCTGGTGGTCTTCGGACTGATGATCCTGTTTGGCGCCGCGCTGGGCGTGACCGAGCTACGTGCAGCAAGCGGCGCTTCCGAGCGCATTCACGTGGTGGCCACGCGCGCGCTGCTGATCAACGACGCCTATAAGGACATGACGCGCGCGCGCTCGGCCCTGACCCGCGCGTACAGCTCCGCCAAGGAGTCCGGCGCGGTGAACGCCGACGCCATCGCCAGCGCCGAGAAGTCGATGCGCAAATCCGCCGATGMGCTGAACGCCTTCGAGAAGGCCGCGCCCATCGAGGGCCTGGAAGCCGGCGCGCGCGACGAGATCATCGGCGCCGGCCGTGCCCATATGGATGCCGTCCAGCGCGCGCTCGAGGCACTGCGCAACAATGATCCGGCGGCCTACGCGGCGATCAACGACAAGGACATCACCGCTTCCGGCGGGAAGTACTCGGCCGGCGTGGAGCGCTTCCAGAAATTCGCCGAACAGCATAACGACGAGGCCGTGGCTACGGGCCGCAACCGCTTCCAGCGCGTGCTGGTGCTGGTGGGGATGGGCCTGGTGGCGTCGGTGCTGCTGATCGTGGCGGTGCACGTAGCGCTGCGCCGGCTGGTGGTGGCGCCGCTCAACGCCGCCTGCCAACTGATCATGCGCGTGGCCGATGGCGACCTGACCATGACCGTGCCGCCGGCTGGCCGCAACGAGATTGGGCAACTGCTGGACGCGCTGGCCCGCATGCGTGCCGGCCTGACCGAGACCGTGCGGAAGGTGCGCGCGGGTTCCGATGCCGTGACCACCGGCGCGCGCGAGATCGCGGCGGGAAATACCGACCTGTCCTCGCGCACCGAGGAACAGTCGTCGGCGCTGGAGCAGACCGCCGCCAGCATGGAGGAACTGACCTCCACCGTGGGCAATAACGCGGAGAGCGCCACCCGGGCCAGCGCGCTGGCGCGCGACGCGGCGGACCTCGCCCAGCGCGGCGGCGACGTGGTGCGCGGCGTGGTGCAGACCATGAGCGACATCAACACGAGTTCGCAGAAGATCGTCGACATCATCGGCGTGATCGACGGCATTGCCTTCCAGACCAACATCCTCGCGCTGAATGCCGCCGTGGAAGCGGCGCGCGCGGGCGAGCAGGGCCGGGGCTTTGCCGTGGTGGCGGGCGAGGTGCGCGCGCTGGCGCAGCGCAGCGCCGGCGCCGCCAAGGAAATCAAGGCGCTGATCGATTCATCGGTGGAACGCGTGGACGCCGGCAGCACCCAGGTGGAGCAGGCCGGCAACACCATCGGCGAGATCGTCGGCGCGGTGCAGCGGCTGGCGGCCACCGTCAACGAGATCTCGGCGGCGTCGCAGGAGCAGTCCAGCGGCATCACGCAGGTCAGCGAGGCGGTGTCCCAGATGGAGCAGGTCAACCAGCAGAACGCCGCACTCGTGGAGCAGGCCGCCGCGGCGGCCGACTCGCTCGAAGCGCAGGCCAACCAGCTGGCGGCGGCCGTGACGGTGTTCCGTCTGGCGGCTTGAAACTGTATTAATTAGCAGGCATTACGCCGCCAGCCGTTCTTCGACGAACAGCAGGCGGTCGTTGCCCCAGAACAGCTCCCCATCGACGATAAAGCTGGGCGCGCCGAARATGCCGCGCGCCACGGCTTCCTCCGTCACCCGCTTGAGTTCGGCCTTGACTTCGGGGTCATCGAGCATGGCCAGCGCCTGCCGGGGATCCATCCCTGCATCGACCAGCACTTTTCCGATCTCCTGCGGATCGTTGAGGTTGCGGCCGTCCTCCCACATCGCACGGAAGATCGCGTCCACGTAGCGCGCGAAGGCGTCCGGGCCCTGGCGCTGGTAGCCGATGGCGCCGCGCATCAGCGCCAGCGTGTTGATCGGGAAATGGGGGTTGTGGCGGAACGGCACGTCGTAGCGGCGCGCCCAGTGCTCGGTATCCGTCTTCGACCATTGCGACTTGAGCGGGATGTCGGCCGGGCTGTGGTTGCCGGTCGCCTTGAACACGCCGCCCAGCAGCATCGGGCGCCAGACGATGGTGGCACCGGTGCGGGCCGCCACGCGCGGCAGTTCCTTGTACGCCAGGTAGGAATAGGGGCTACCGAAGTCGAAGAAGAACTCCACCTGCTTGGTCATCGCATGTCTCCGTTGTAGTTTGTGACGGTTGTCCGGGGCGGCGGGGTGGGGCTACCAGTGCTCGATCCACGGGCGGATGTCCAGCTCGTGGGTCCAGGCATCGCGCGGCTGCTGGTGCAGCATCCAGTAGGTATCGGCGATGTGGTCGGGATTGACGATGCCGTCGCGCGCCTTGGCCGCGTAGCGGTCTGGAAAGGTCTCGCGGATAAAGGCGGTGTCGATGGCGGCATCGACGATCAGGTGCGCCACGTGAATGCCCTGCGGCCCCAGTTCGCGCGCCATGCTCTGCGCCAGCGCCCGCAACGCGTGCTTGGCGCCGGCGAACGCGGACATCCCATCGCGCCCGCGCACGCTGGCCGTGGCGCCGGTGAAGAAGATCGAGCCCCGCTGGCGCGGCAGCATCGCCCGCGCGGCCTCGCGGCCCATCAGGAAGCCGCCGAAGCAGGCCATCTCCCACACCTTGAAGTAGACGCGCGAGGTGGTCTCCAGGATCGGGAAGTTGACGTTGGCGCCGATGTTGAACACGGCCACTTCCAGCGGGGCGATGTCGCGCTCGATGCGYTCGATCAACGCCACGGTGTCTTCTTCCTTGCGGGCGTCGCAGCCGAATGCGTGGGCCTCGCCGCCTTCKGCGCGGATCTGGTCCACCAGTGGCGCGAGCTTGTCCGCGCTGCGCCGGGTCATGCAGGCGATATAGCCCTCGCGCGCAAAGCGGCGGGCAATGGCCCCCCCTGTGGCGTCTCCGGCACCGACTACCAGGATGGCTTTCTTGTCAGGCATCGCGTCTCCTCCGTGGTTTGCGTCGCATTGTGACAGCAAAGGCAGAATCGCTTTGGGCTTGACTTTATATCGTACGATATATATCTTACGATACGTCGTACGATAKATTCGTACCCARGCAACGGAGTGCAGCATGCGACATCTCTTTGGATTTCCCTTCGGTTCTCCCTTCGGTGACCACCATCATCACCGCGCCCACGACGGCTGCGGCCACCGCTTCGGCAAGCACGCCAYGTCCCGCCGGGGCGGCGGTTTCTGGTCSCAGGGSGGYGGCCCGGATTTTGAGGGCGGCGATGGTTTCGATGGCGATAGCTGGCGCCGRGGCCGCAAGTTCAGCGCGGAAGACCTGCAATTGCTGCTGCTGTCGCTGCTCGAGGAAAAGCCGTCGCACGGGTACGAGCTGATCAAGGCGCTGGAGGCGCGCACCGGGGGCTTCTACAAGCCGAGCCCGGGCGTGGTCTATCCCGCGCTGACCTTCCTCGAAGACCTCGGCTACGCCACGGTCATCACCGAAGGCAACAAGAAGCGCTATGAACTGGCCGATGCGGGCCGCGCCTATCTGGCCGAGAACCGCGAGCGGCTCGAGCACATGGTCGCCCGGCTGCGCCACGTGGCGCGCAAGATGGACTTCATGCGCCGCGCCATGAGCGGCGAGCCCCAGCGCGAGCCGGAGCAGGGCGGCTGGCTGCCCGAGTTCGTCGAGGCGCGCCTGCGCATCAAGCGCGCGCTGACCCAGCGCAGCGAGGCCTCCGCCGACGAACAGCGCCGCATCGCCGCCATCCTGGCCCGCGCCGCCGACGAGATCGAAGCCGGCCAGCCCTGAACCCTAATACAAGGTATTCCATGACGATTTCCCGTGACCTGACGGTCCAGCGCGTGCGCCATCCGCTCAAGATGCGCCTGCTCCAGGTGCTGCGCACCCAACTGCTGTCCCCGCAACTGCTGCGCGTGACGCTCGGTGGCGACGATCTGGCCGATTTCACCTCCAGCTCCTTCGACGACCATATCAAGGTGTTCTTCCCCGCGCCCGGCGCCGAGCGCCCGGTGCTGCCGGTGGTGGGCCCGGACGGCATCGTGTTCCCCGAAGGCCAGCCGCGCCCGCAGGCGCGCGACTATACGCCGCGCCGCTACGACCCCGTGGCGCGCGAGCTGGACATCGAATTCGTGCTCCATGGCGATGGCCCCGCTTCCACATGGGCGGCGCAGGCCCGGCCGGGGCAGTATCTGGGCGTGGGCGGCCCGCGCGGCTCGTTCGTGATTCCGACTGAATTCGACTGGCACCTGCTGATCGGCGATGACACGGCGCTGCCGGCCATCGCCCGCCGCGTGGAGGAACTGGGGCCCGATGCCCAGGTGATCGTGGTGGCCGAGGTGCCCAGCGCCAAGGCGCAGATCCCGCTSGCCGTGGGGCCGCGYGSGCAGGTGCWYTGGCTSCATCGGGAAGACCAGCCCGAAGGTAGTCTGCTGGCGCCGGCGCTGCAATCGGTGGACCTGCCGGATGGCGAGGGCTATGTCTGGGCGGCCGGCGAGGGCGCCGCGATGCGCGCCGTGCGCCAACATCTGGTGGGCGAGCGCGGCGTGGACAAGGCCCGCATCCGCGCATCGGCCTACTGGAAGCGTGGCAACGCGGCGGTGCACGAGACGCTCGACGATTAAGCGGGTCGGGTTTGGCCGGGCGGCGGGCCTCGCCTACACTGGCGGCATGCCAACCGCCCGGGATGTGCCATGCCGCTGATGCGTCCAACCTTGCTGTCGATTGCTGCTGTGGTGTCGATGACCGTTGCCGCCTGCGCCCCAGACGCCGTGCGCAATGTCGAAGCCAAGGGCTTCAACACCTATCTCGATACGGTGCAGAAGGCATGCGCCAACACCCGCCTGGGCTCGCACCCGCTGGGCGAGTGGCTGCGCAGCGGCGGCGACGACAGCGACAGCGACTACGTGTTCTGGCTCGACCAGACCTCGCGGCTCTACTACCAGCGCATCAGCGTGCCGCAGTACCGGAGTTCCATCGCCGGCGCCATGGGTGGCGACAAGGCCAACGCCGCCGCGCTCGACTGCATCGTCCGCCATCTCCCGGCGGACCGTCCCACCAAGGTGCCCGGCGGGCTGCTGTAGTAAAAAAGCCCGTTGTGCAAACGGGCAAGGCTGGATAAGATCGATTCCCGGTGGCCGAGACAACGGCCGCCGACGTCGCTCGGACGGTTCCGGGCGCTTACGTAAAGGACTCCCGCCATGACTGCCGATTCCGGCAAGCGCCGCTTTGCGCGCATCGATCGCCTTCCCCCGTACGTCTTCAACATCACCGCCGAGCTCAAGATGGCCGCCCGCCGCCGTGGCGAGGACATCGTCGACATGAGCATGGGCAACCCCGATGGCGCCACGCCGCCTCATATCGTGGCCAAGCTCGTGGATGCCGCGCAGCGGCCGGACACGCATGGCTATTCGGCCTCGAAGGGCATTCCCCGGCTGCGCCGCGCCATCTCGCACTGGTACCGCGAGCGCTACGACGTGGAGATCGATCCGGACAAGGAGGCGATCGTCACCATCGGCTCGAAGGAGGGCCTCGCCCACCTGATGCTGGCCACGCTGGACCGGGGCGACACCGTGCTGGTGCCGGACCCGAGCTACCCGATCCACATCTACGGCGCGGTGATCGCCGGCGCCGACATCCGCTCGGTGCCGCTGTCGCCGGGCATCGACTTCTTCGCCGAACTGGAACGCGCCATCCGGGGCAGTTATCCCAAGCCCAAGATGATCGTGCTGGGCTTCCCGTCGAACCCGACGGCGGCCTGCGTGGAGCTGGACTTCTTCGAGCGGGTGATCGCGCTGGCGCGCAAGCACGACATCTTCGTGGTCCACGACCTGGCCTACGCCGACATCGTGTTCGACGGCTGGAAGGCCCCGTCGATCATGCAGGTGCCGGGGGCGAAGGACATCGCGGTGGAGTTCTTCACGCTGTCCAAGAGCTACAACATGGCGGGATGGCGTATTGGCTTCATGGTCGGCAACCCGGACCTCGTGGCCGCCTTGACGCGCATCAAGAGCTACCACGACTACGGCACCTTCACGCCGCTCCAGGTCGCGGCAATTGCCGCGCTGGAGGGCGACCAGCAATGCGTGAAGGACATCGCCGCCCAATACCAGTCCCGCCGCGACGTGCTGGCCAAGGGCCTGATCGAAGCCGGCTGGCCGGTGGAGATCCCCAAGGCGTCGATGTACATCTGGGCCCGCATCCCCGAACCCTACCGCGCGCTGGGCTCCCTCGAGTTCGCCAAGCAACTGCTGGCAAAGGCCAGGGTATCGGTATCGCCGGGCATCGGATTCGGCGACTACGGCGACGAATACGTCCGCTTCGCCCTGATCGAGAATGAATCCCGCATCCGCCAGGCGGTGAGGGGCATCAAGTCGATGTTCCGGGCGGATGGGTTGGTTGGGGCGGGGGGGTAGCCCCGCCAATCAATCGATCCGCGCCCCCGACTGGATCACCACGGGCTTCCACTGTTCGTATTCCGCCAGCACGAATTTGCCGAAGGCTTCCGGGGCCAGTTGCATGGCCTCGGCGCCTTGCTGGGACATCTTCGTGCGCACTTCCGGCTTGTTCAGTGCATCGTTGACCGCCTTGTTGAGCGTGGCGACGATGGCCTTCGGGGTGCCCTTGGGGGCGAACAGCCCGAACCACGCACCGGTGACCAGGTTCGGCACGCCGGCTTCGGCCATGGTCGGGATCTCCGGCAGGGCGGCGGAGCGCTTGCGCGAGGTCACCGCCAGCGGACGCAGCGCGCCGCCGCGGATGTGCGAGATCACCGACGGAATCGTCGCGAACATGAACTGCACGCGGCCGGCCAGCAGGTCGTTCAGGGCATCGGCGCCTTTGTAAGGCACGTGAGTGGTCTTCACGCCAGTGCGTTCGTTGAACAGCACGCCAGAGAGGTGCGCCGCCGTACCCACCCCCGTCGAACTGAAATTCAGGGTGTTGGGGTGGGCCTTGGCGTAGGCCACCAGCTCCTGCACGGTCTTCACCGGCAGCGTGGGGCTGACCACGAGCACATTCGGCACGTCCGCGATGGGCGCCACGGCGGCGAGGTCGGTCTGCGGATTGACCTTGAGCTTGCTGTACAGCGTGGGATTGATCGCCACCGGGCCGACCGAGGTGGCCAGCAGCGTGTAGCCGTCCGGGTCGCTGCGGCCGACGTAGTCCGTGCCGATATTGCCGCCGGCGCCGGGCCGGTTCTCCACCACCACGCTCTGGCCGAGCGTCTGGCCAAGCTGCTGGGCGACTTCGCGCGCCAGGATGTCAGTGGTGCCGCCGGCGGTGAAGGCCACCACCATGCGCACCGGCTTGGACGGGTAGGGTTGCTGGGCGCCCGCCGTGGCGGCGCAGCACAGCAGCAGGCCGGCGGCCGTGCGCCGCAGGATCTTGTTCATGGCTGTCTCCGAATCGTGTCGTTATGTCAGCCATGTTAGGAAGCCGCCAGCCGCCAGCTTTGAAAAAAGAGCAACGCAGCGTTCTTTGCGCGCATGGCGGAAAACCCTGATCGGGCCGCCCCGGGGGAATGCCCCCTACCTCGGTTTCTGGAAGTGCTGCTCCATCGCCGCGCACCGGCTCAGGTATTCCAGCAGCCGTCCCACGCCCGCCGGCAGGCAGTCCTTGTCGCGCACGCACACGTAGAAATCCCGCACCGCCCAGGCATCGTTCAGCGTCAGCAGGGACAGGCCCATCATCGCCAGATAGTTTCGGGCGATGCCCTCGGGCACCACGGCGATCCCGAGCCCCTCGCGCACCATGCGGCAGCGCGCCTCGAAGTTCGACACCTGCGTCTTCACGGTCAGCGGCCGGGAGATGGTGCCGGACACCAGCGTCAGGAAGGCATCGAAGGTATGCCGGGGGAAGTAGCCGAGAAAGTCGTAGTCGAGCGCCTCTTCCAGCAGCAGCGCGCCCTTGGCCTCCAGCGGATGCCCGCGCGGCACCACCAGCCCCACACGGTCCTTGCGGTACGGCAGCGAGTACACGCCGGGGCTGGGGCTGCGCGCGTGATAGATGCCGATGTCCACGTCGCCRTTGGAGACCATGCGCGGAATATCCATGCTGAAGGACTCCACCAGGTCGATGCGCGCCTCCGGGTCGTGCTTGAGATAGCCGCTGATGTCGGTCGGCAGGAACTGGAGCACTGTGGAACGGTTGGAGGCCAGGCGGATCTTGGCGATGCCGTCGGTGGAGTAGGCCGCCAGCGCATCCTGCGCGAGCTGCACGCTCCGCACGATGGCCTTGGCGCGCTGGTAGAGCATGGCGCCGGCCGGCGTGGGCTCCACGCCCCGGCCATGGCGGCGCAGCAGGGCGGTGCCGGCGCGGCGCTCCAGTTCGGCAATGCGCTTGCTGGCGGCGGAAGTGACGAGGTTCTCGCGCTCCGCGGCGCGCGAGAGGCTTTTTTCCTCGACGGCGGCGATCAGGATGGCGAGCGAGGGGATATCCATGTCCATGGGCGCGGGCGTTCTCCAGACGGAAAGGGTTCCGGGGCGCGCGGCCGGGCGGCGGATCTGGCGATGCGGGTTTTCCCGGAATCGCACGGCATCGGCGCACGGCGCGCCTGCGGAGTATGCACCGGCCCCGCATACCCCGGAATACACGGCGCGGCGCGGGAGCGTTCTCCAAATGTCAAAGCTCGCGCCGGCGGCGTCCCTACCATGTGAGGCATTGAGGCGCCCCGCTTTTCTCCCCTCTCCCGCTTGCGGGAGAGGGGCCGGGGGAGAGGGCAGGAGCGGAATGCGCGGTATCGCATCGACGATACGCCGTCCCTCTCCCCCGACCCCTCTCCCAGAGGGAGAGGGGAGAAAGGCGCCCCGGAACAAGGAGACAACACATGCTGATAGACGAATTCGCCGCCTACGTGAGCCGTGCCGCCACGGCGGAGCTGCCCGCTCCGGTGCTGCATCACGCACGCCGCGCGGTCATCGACTGGTTCGCCGCGCTGCTGGCTGGCGTRCCGATGGCGCCGGGGCAGCCGCTGGTGCGGGCCCACAGCGCGGAACTGGGCGTGGGCGCGTCCACGGTGGTCGGCCACGCCACCACGGCGTTTCCGGCGCTGGCGGCGTGGATCAATGGCAGCGCGTCCCACGCGGCCGAATTCGACGACATTTTCCGCGATGCCGTCTATCACCCGGGCTGCCCGACCATCGCGGCGGCGCTGGCCCTGGCCGAGCAGGCCGACGCCAGCGGCACCGATTTCCTGCGCGCCGTGATCGCCGGCTACGAGGTCTCCACGCGCATCGGCGCCGCGATCCAGCCGGCGCACTATCGCTACTTCCACACCACCGGCACGGTGGGTTGCCTGGGCGCGGCGGCGGCCGGCGCGCTGCTGGCGGCGCCGGGCGATGCACGCGTGGCCGCCGACGCCATGGCCACCGCCACGACGTTCGCCTCCGGCCTCCAGCAGGCGTTCCGCTCCGATGCCATGACCAAGGCGCTCCACGCCGGCCACGCCGCGCAGGTGGGCGTGCAGGCAGCCCAGGCCGCCGCGCATGGTGTGAACGGCGTGCACGACATCCTTGAGGGCGACGCCGGTTTTGGCGCCGCGCTGTGCGGCAAGCCCGACTGGCGCGACGTTACCGCCGGCCTCGGCACCGACTTCAATATCACGCGGATCACCCAGAAGAACCACGGCTGCTGCGGCCACACCTTCGCCGCCATCGATGCCGCGATGCAGATCGTGCGCGACCACGGGCTCGATCCGGCTCGCATCGCCGCCGTACGCGTGGCGACCTACCAGGTGGCGCTCGACGTCACCGGCAATTTCCAGCCGACCACCGCCTTCGAGGCCCGCTTCAGCCTGCCCTACGTGGTGGCGCACGGGCTCTTGCACGGCGCCGTGCGGCTCGATGCCTTCCAGCCCCAGCGCATGGCCGACCCCGCCATCCGCGCGCTGATGGCCCGCATCACGCTGACCGCCGACGCCGATCTGACCGCCGCCTTCCCGCGCCAGCGCGCCGCGCGCGTGGAGATCGAGATGGCCGATGGGAGCCGGCACACCCACTTCGCCCCGTACCGCCGGGGCGACCCCGAGGCGCCGCTCGACGACGCCATGCTGACCGACAAATTCATGGAACTCGGCGCGCCCGTGATCGGCGCCGGCCCCGCCGCACGCCTGCTCGACGCGCTCTGGCAACTCGGCGACCGCCCGGTGCGGGCGCTCGGCCTCGGCCAGCTGCGCGCCGGCTGACCCGCAACCCTACAGACAGATACCGATATGACGAGAGTGGACGAACACGTGGCGCCGGACGCGACGGTGACCGGCAGCGCGCTGGCCCGGGCGCTGTTCACGCCAGCCGCCGTGGCGCTGGTGGGCGCCTCGGCCGACGAGAGCAAGAACACCGCCCGGCCGCTGCGCTTCATGCGCAAGCACGGCTATTCGGGCCGCATCTTCCCGATCAACGCGGGCCGCACCGAGGTGATGGGCCTGCCCGCCTACCCGAGCGTGGCCGCGCTGCCGGAGACCATCGACCATGCCTTTGTGATGGTGCCGGGCCGCCACGTGCCCGAGGTGCTGGAGCAATGCGCCGCGCGCGGCGCCAGCGTGGTGACGGTGTTTTCCGATGGCTTTGCCGAACTTGGCGAGGCCGGCATGGCCGCCCAGCAGGCGCTGGCACTGCGCGCCCGGGAGCTGGGCGTGCGGCTGCTCGGCCCGAACAGCATCGGCGTGGTGGACGTGCACAGCGGCGCCATCCTGTCCGTGAACGCCGTGCTGGAGACCGACACCCTGCACGCGGGCGGCATCAGCGTGATTTCGCAGAGCGGGTCGATGCTGGGCGCGCTGCTGTCGCGCGGCGCGGCGCGCGGGCTGGGCTTCGCCAAGCTGGTGTCGGTGGGCAACGAGGCGGACATCGGCGTGGGCGAACTGGTCGACCTGATGGTCGATGACAGCGCCACCGAGGTGATCCTGCTGTTCCTGGAGACTATCCGCGACGCCGCCGTGCTCGGCCCGGCCCTGCGCCGCGCCCGCGCCGCCGGCAAGCCGGTGCTGGTCTATAAGCTGGGCCGCTCCGCGCAGGGCGAGGCGCTGGCGCAGTCCCACACCGGCGCGCTGGCTGGCAACGACGCCGCCGTGGATGCCTTCCTGCGCAAGCACGGCGCGATGCGCGTGGAGATGCTGGAGACGCTGTTCGAGGCCGCACCGCTGGCGCGCCGCTACGCCAGCGCCATCCCGCCGCTGGACCGCAATCCGCGTATCGCGGTGGTCACCACCACGGGCGGCGGCGCGGCCACGGTGGTGGACCGGCTCGGCCTGGCCGATGTGGAGGCCGTGGCGCCGCCCACGGCGTTCATCGAACACATGGCCGCGCGCGGCCTGAAGATCCGCCAGACGCCGATTCTCGACCTGACGCTGGCCGCCTCGCCGGCGCAGTACCGCGACCTCGTGGAGCAGATGCTCCAGAGTGACTGGTGCGATGCGGTGCTGTGCGTGGCGGGTTCGTCGGCGCAGTTCCACCCGGCGTACGCGGTGCGGCCGATCGTCGAGGCCTCCGCGGTGCAGGGCAAGCCGCTGCTGGCCTTCCTGGCCCCGGAGGCCGGRCAGTCSCTGACGCTGTTGCAGGAAGCCGGCGTGCCGGCGTTCCGCACGCCCGAATCCTGCGCGGACGCCCTGGCCTGCCTGTTCCGCGCCGCACGCACGCCGCTGGACGCTGGCACGCCGCCCGAGCCCGTGGCGTGGCCCGCTAGCTTGCCGACGCATGGCGACCTGTCCGAGTTCGAAGCCGCCGCCGCGTTTGGCGAACTGGGCGTGCCGATCGCCCCGATGGCGCTGGTGCAGCCCAACGCGCTGCAACACGCGGTGCCGTACCCGGTGGTTGCCAAGATCTGCTCGCGCGACATCCTGCACAAGACCGAAATCGGCGGCGTGGAAGTGGGCGTGCGGGACAACGAGGAACTGGCCCGCGCGGCGGCGCGGCTGGTCGACAACGCCGGGCGGGGCGCCCCCGCCGCGCGGCTGGACGGCATTCTGGTCCAGCGCATGGAACACCGGCTGCTGGAACTGATGCTCGGCTATCGGCACGACCCGCTGGTCGGCCCGATGGTCATGCTGAGCGCGGGCGGCATCACGGCGGAATTGCACCGGGACGTGAGCCTGCGGCCGGCGCCGGTCAGCCTTGAAGAAGCCCGCGACATGATCGGCGAGGTGCGTTCCACACGCCTGATCCGTGGCTTCCGGGGCCTGCCCCGCGGCGATGTGGATGCGCTGGCGCGCGCCATCGTCGATTTCTCGCGGCTGGCAGTGGTGCAGGGCGTGCGCATCGACGAAGCCGAGATCAACCCCTTGTTCGTGCGCGCCGAGGGCGTGGTCGGTGTCGACTGCGTGCTGCGGCTCAGCGCCACGCCAGATGCGTCGTAATCATCACAAATTTCTAAAATTCGGAGACTCAACATGAACTTCACCCTCACCCCGGAACAGCAGGAGTTTCAGGACGCCGTCAGCCGCTTCGCCGAGAAGGAACTGCGCCCCGGCGCCCACCAGCGCGCCCATACCGATGCCTACCCCTGGGACGTGGCGAAGAAGATGGCCGCGCAGGGCCTGCTCGGCATCACCATTGCCGAGGCCGACGGCGGGCAGGGTGGCACGCTGATGGACGCCATCATCGCCATCCAGGCCGTGGCGGCGCACTGCCCGCGCAGTGCCGACGTGATCCAGGCCGGCAACTTCGGCGCGATCCGCGTGCTGGCCGAGTACGGCTCGGCGGCGCAGAAGGCCAAGTGGCTGGCCCCGCTGCTGGAAGGTAGCGCGCTGATYTCGGTGGGCATGACCGAGCCSGAGGCCGGCTCCGCCGTGACCGAGCTGAAGACGAGCGCCACGCCGGACGGCGCGGGCTTCCGCATCAACGGCAGCAAGGTCTTCACCACACACGGCCCCCATGCGGACGTGATCCTGGCCTACGTCCGCTTCGGCCCGGGCGTGGGCGGCATCGGCTCGGTGCTGATCGACACCAAGGCGCAGGGCGTACGCATCGGCCAGCGCTCGAAGTTCATGTCGGGCGAGGAGTGGGCACAGATCTATTTCGACGATGTGTACGTGGCGCCCGAGGACGTGCTGCTGGGCGAGGGCGGCTTCAAGAAGCAGATTGCCGGCTTCAACGTGGAGCGGATGGGGAACACGGCGCGCTCGCTGGCGCTGGGCCGCTATGCCTACGAGGAAGCGCGCCAGTGGGCCATGCAGCGCAAGCAGTTCGGACGCCTGCTGTGCGAGTTCCAGGGCCTGCAATGGAAGTTCGCCGAGATGAAGATGAAGCTCGACGCCGGCCAGCTGCTGCTCTACCGTGCCGCCGCCAATGCCGACAGCGGCATCCCGTCCGCCGAGGAAACCGCGATTGCCAAGGCGTTCTGCAACCAGGCTGGCTTCGACATCGCCAATGAGGCCATCCAGGTGATGGGCGGCATGGGCTACAGCCAGGAAGCGCTGGTGGAGTACTGCCAGCGCCGCTGCCGCGGCTGGATGATCGCCGGCGGGTCGATCGAGATCCTCAAGAACCGCATCGCCGAATCGGTGTTCGAGCGGACGTTCTCGCAGCGGCCCGAGAAGGCACGGGCCTGATCGCTTCGTCCGTTCGATCAGAAATAGCCGATAAACCGCGCCATGATYGGCGACAGGGCGCCGGCGCGGTGGGCCATCAGGACCCGGCTGCCGGCGTCCGGGCCGGCCAGCGGCAGGTAGGCCACGCCGGGAATGCCGGTGCGCGCGTAGATCTCGGGCAGCACCGACACCCCGGCGCCGCTGGCCACCAGCCCGATGATGGTCGTGGCCTCGCGCGCCTCCTGCGCGACGTTGGGCGCGTAGCCGGCCCGGTTGCACAGCGTGGTCACATGGTCGAACAGCCCGCAGCCCAGCCCGCGCGGGAATAGCAGGAAGCGCTCGGCGGATAGCTCGGCGATGTCGATACCTGCCGCGCCATCCCGGTCATCGCTCCCTTCGCGCGCCAGCGCATGGCTGACCGGCAGTACGGCCACGAGGCGGTCTGCCAGCACCTCCCGCACCGTGATGCTGGCCGGTGGCCGAAACTGTGGCGACGGCCGCAGGAAGCCGATATCGATCTCGCCCTGCTCAAGCTGCTGCAGTTGCTGCCCGGTCGACATATGCACCAACTGGAGGGTGGCGTTGCGGTGTGCCTCGCGGAACTGATGCACGGCGCGCGGAAAGACGTCATGCATCGGCACGGATGCCGTGAATCCCACCCGAATCTCCCCGGCATCGCCCGATGCCACCTGCTTCACCACCTCGCGCGCCTGATCCAGCGTGGCCAGCGCATCGCGGGCCTTGTCCAGGAACAGCGCCCCGGCGGGCGTCAGCGCCACGTGATGGCGGGAGCGTTCGAGCAGCGCACTGCCCAATTCCTCCTCCAAAGCCTTGATCTGGATGCTGAGTGGCGGCTGGCTCACATGCAGCTTGCGGGCGGCTTCACTGAAGCTCAACGCCTCGGCGACGGCCACGAAATATCGGAGTTGGCGAAAGTCCATGATTCGAAATCGAAATAACAAGCCATCTGAAAACATATTGGACAGTATCACGACGGCTGCACAGAATGGGCGCACTTAAAAGAAACCTGGAGAAGACAATGCGCGGGTCCGCTCGTCGTCGTGTTTCGCAGGGCGCGCGCCGCCCGTTCTTGATCAACTCGCTCGCCACGCTGCTGGCCGCCACCCTTGGCCTGGCCGTCTCGGCCCCGCAGGCCGCCGAGGCGTATCCGGACAAGCCCATCCGTCTGGTCGTGCCGTACGCCGCTGGCGGCGCGGTGGACATCGTGGCGCGCGCCGTCGGCCAGAAGATGAGCCAGGCGCTCAAGCAGCCGATCATCGTCGACAACCGCCCGGGCGCCAGCACCAATATCGGCCTGGACATCGTCGCCAAGTCGCCGGCTGACGGCTACACGATCATGATGGCGTCCAACAGCCTCGCCACCAATTCGGCGCTGTTCGCCAAGCTGTCCTTCAACCCCGCCACCGACTTCGCGCCCGTGGCGCGCGTGGGCGAGGCCTCGCTGGTCGTGGTGGTGCCCGCCAAGTCGAAGATCGACTCGCTGAAGACCCTCGTCGCCCAGGCCAAGGCCCAGCCCGGCAAGCTGGCGTACGCGTCCGCCGGCAACGGCAGTTCCGGCCATCTGGCCGGCGAAATGCTCAAGGACACCGCCGGCATCGACGTGCTGCACGTGCCGTACAAGGGTGGCGCCCCCGCCATCACCGACCTGCTCGGCGAACGGATCACCTTTATGCCGATCAACCCGCTCGAGGTCATCACCCATATCCACGCCGGCACGCTGCGCCCGCTGGCCGTGGCCAGCGCCAAGCGTTCGGCCCTGCTGCCGGACGTGCCGACCTCGCGCGAGGAAGGGTTGCCCAACTTCACCGCTTCGGTCTGGTGGGGCCTCGTGGCGCCCGCCAAGACGCCGCCCGCGATCATCAAGCAGCTCAATGCCGCCGCCAACACCGCGCTGGCCGACGCCGACGTGCGCAAGCAGCTCACCCAACTGGGCGTGACCATCCTGCCCGGCACGCCGGAAGCCTTCGGCCAGTTCGTGCGCACCGAAACCACGACCTGGGCGGGCGTTATCCGCAAGGCCGGTATCACGGCCGACTGAGTCTCACCCTGACTGGTATTAGGTATGTCCCAAAACACTGCTCCTTCCACTGCCACGGCCGCGGCTACCCAGCCGTCCATCCTGGTTGTCAGCGCCCACGCGGCTGACTTCGTCTGGCGCGCCGGCGGCGCCATCGCGCTCTACGCSGAGCGCGGCTACCACGTGCGCATCGTCTGCCTGTCGTTCGGCGAGCGCGGCGAATCGGCCAAGATGTGGCGCCAGCCGGGCATGACGATGGACCGCGTGAAGGCCGCCCGTCAYGAAGAGGCSCAGCGCGCCGCCGAGATCCTCGGTGGCACGCTGGAGTGCTTCGACCTCGGCGACTATCCGATGCGCGTGCCCGACGAGGCGCTGCTGCGTCTGGCCGACATCTACCGCGACATCCGTCCCGAACTGGTGCTGAGCCACTCGCGCGAGGACATCTACAACTTCGACCACCCGCTCGCCACGCATGTGGCGCAAGAGGCACGCGTGATCGCCCAGGCCCACGGCTACAAGCCCGAAGTGCCGGTGATCGGCGCGCCGCCGGTGTTCCTGTTCGAGCCGCACCAGCCTGAGCAGTGCAACTGGAAGCCGGACGTGCTGCTGGACATCTCCTCTGTCTGGGAGAAGAAGCAGCGCGCGTTCACGACCATGGCCGCGCAGGAGCACCTGTGGGAGTACTACACCMGGGTGGCGCTCCAGCGCGGGGCGCAGGCCACGCGGAATTCCGATCGCAAGGTGCAGTACGGCGAAGGCTATGCACGCGTGTTTCCCCAAGTTTCGGAGGTGCTGGCATGAAGACGATTGCCTACCGCAATATCCTGCGCGCGGCACCCGCCGCGATCGAGTCGCTCGGCAAGCTGGGCGTGGCCACGGTGCATGAGGCGCAGCGCCGCACCGGCCTGATGAAGCCGTACCTGCGGCCGATCCAGTCCGGCACGGCGATCTCCGGCAGCGCCGTGACCGCGCTGATGCACCCCGGCGACAACTGGATGATCCACGTGGCCGTGGAAATGATCCAGCCGGGCGACGTGCTGGTGGTGGCCCTGACCAGCGACTGCACCGATGGCCTGTTCGGCGACCTGCTGGCCACGTCGCTGAAGGCACGCGGCGCGCGCGGCCTGATCATCGACGGCGGCGTGCGCGATGTCAGCACCCTCAACGCGATGGGCTTCCCGGTCTGGTCCCGCGCCGTGCACGCGCAGGGCGCCGTGAAGGAAACCGTGGGTGCCGTGAACGTGCCGGTGGTCTGCGCCGGCGCCACTGTGCGGCCGGGCGACGTGATCGTGGCGGACGACGACGGCGTGGTCGTGGTGGCGCGCCCGCAGGCGCAGGACATCGCGCAAAAGGCGGCCGAGCGCGAGGCGCTGGAGCTGTCCAAGCGCGACAAACTCGCCTCCGGCGTACTCGGCGTGGACATGTACAACATGCGCCCGGCCCTCGCGGCCAAGGGTCTGGTCTACCTCGACCAGACCGTGGACTGGTACAGCGGCGCCGACGAAGCCTGACGGCGCCCGGGGTGCCCGCGCCACGCGCGGCCCCCGTACATCTGGTATAAGACCCCGGAACAACAGGTCGAATCCCGCCGGCGCGGCAGGGATCCGCGAGAACGGGGGAGACAGATGGAACTGCGCCAGCTTCAGTATTTCGTCCGGGTGGTCGAGCTTGGCAGCATGAGCCGTGCCGCGCTCGAGCTGGACATGGTGCAGTCGGCCGTCAGCCAGCAGATCAGCCGGCTCGAAGGCGAGCTTTCCACCCGGCTGTTGCGCCGAACGCCGCAGGGCGTGACCCCCACCGAGGCCGGCCTGGCCTTTTTCCACGAAGCCCAGCTGACGCTGCGCCATGCCGAGCAGGCGCGGCGCGCGGCCCATCACGCGCGCCTTTCCGGCACCGTGAGCGTGGGGCTGGCGCCGACCACGGCGTCGGTGATCGGCGTGCCGCTGATCCGCGCCATGCGGGAGCGTTACCCCGATGTGCGCCTGCATATCGTCGAAAGCCTGTCCGGCCACCTGACCGCCATGCTCAACGCCCGCCAGCTCGACCTCGCGGTGCTGTTCGACACGCATGCCGCCCGGCGCTGGACCGTGCTGCCGCTGCTGGAGGAGACGCTGTTCCTGATCCAGTCCCGGCAGGCGCTGCCCCAGGGCAAGGCGGAGCCGCCCACCCAGCTTGGCATGGCGGACCTTGCCGAGGTGCCATTGATCATGCCGACCGGCGTGCACGGCCTGCGCAGCACGCTGGACGCCGCGTTCGCCCGCGCCAAGGTGGCGCCGCGCGTGATCCAGGAGGTGGACTCGCTGGCGATGCTGATGTCCGCCGTGGACATGGGCTTCGGCGCCACGCTCCAGCCCTGGGCGGCGGTAGGACGGTACCCGGACGCCGCCACGCGCTTCCACCTCGCCCAGATCGACGACCCGAGCGTGGGCCGACGCAACCTGCTGTGCAGCCTGTCCGACGACGAACTGTCGCCCGCCGCCCTGGCGCTGCGGGTGGTGCTGGCCGACACCGCCCGCGGACTGGTGAAGTCCGGGGGGTGGAGAGGGGCGCGGTTGATCGAGGGGTGACATGCGGCTCAGTCTGGAACGCGGCGGAAGCCAGGCACGCGTGACGCGCGCCTGTCGAACGTGTAGATGAATCTGCATCTCATGCTCTGGCAGCTTTCCAGAATGACGCAATCGCCGAAGTCGATGCCTGTCTTCCCGTAGCGGACCATGGCACGGCATACGGTTGCGTACGATTCCAGGACGATCCAGTGGGATTCGAGGAAGGCCACCAGCACGCGCGTGATGCGCTTGCGGGTGAAGGCGTATCGCTTCTTGAGCACCCAGACGAGTTCAACGAGGGCGGCCAGCGGCACAAAACCGCGGCACCCACTGGAAAACGATGCGATCACGCGGCTGGCGTGTCGAGCCTGAGGGGTATCGTCTTGCGTGAAGTGCCGGACTAGCACACAAGTGTCGAGTCCTATCATTGGCGCTCCTCCGCAGCATATCTCTGCAACACCTTTTCCAGCCGCGCCTCAATGTCCGCGATTTCCTCGGGGCTCAGCGGCCCGTCGTCCGGGTCGTCCTCGTACGGCCCATTGAGTTTCCGGAGCACCGATTCGACGATGGCGTCACCGATGGCATCGTCTATTTCCTCAATCGTCAAGGGTTTGGGCGGCTCGGGAAGGGTGGCCGGGTCGGTGGGATGTTCGTTCATGGTCTTGGACTCCAAAAGTCGGGGAAGCGGGCACCTGGAAGGTGCCGCCAACGCAACTTTCCCCCACCGCGAGCCCCTTGCCTATGAGACAGCTCTGAAATTTCCCCGGACTGGCCCGGAACTTCCCCGGACCCCCATCACAAATCGTGATACCCCCATGCCCATCAAGGGGTTAGCAGCGGTCCGGCGGGCGGATACAGTCCGGCTCAGACTCCCGAAGCCATAGAAAAAGTCGTGTCCAACCCCACTCAAACACCCCGCGAGGGCGCCCGGCCATGATCGACGTCCTTGTGATTGGCGGCGGCAACGCTGCCCTGTGCGCTGCGCTGATGGCCCGCGAGGCCGGCGCCAGCGTGATGCTGCTCGAATCCGCCCCGCGCGAATGGCGCGGCGGCAACTCCCAGCACACCCGTAACCTGCGTTGCATGCATGACGCGCCGCAAGACGTGCTGATCGATGCCTACCCCGAGGAGGAGTACTGGCAGGATCTGCTCAAGGTCACCGGCGGGCTGACCGACGAGCGGCTGGCCCGGATGGCCATCCGGGCCTCGTCGAACTGCCGTGACTGGATGCGCAGCCATGGCGTCCACTTCCAGCCGCCGCTCTCGGGCGCGCTGCACGTCGCGCGCACCAATGCCTTCTTCATGGGCGGGGGCAAGGCCCTCGTCAACGCTTACTACCGCAGCGCCGAGCAGCTCGGCGTGCAGATCCGCTACAACGCGCCGGTCGATGCCATCGAGCTGGATGGCGGCCGCTTCGTGGCGGCGCGCATCGGCGCCGAGCGGATCGAGGCCCGCGCCTGCGTGCTGGCCGCCGGCGGCTTCGAGTCGAACCGCGAATGGCTGCGCGAGGCCTGGGGCCAGAACGAGCGCGGCGAATGGCCGGCGGACAACTTCCTGATCCGTGGTACGCGCTTCAACATGGGTGTGCTGCTGAAATACATGATCGAGGCGGGCGCGGATGCCATCGGCGATCCGTCCCAGTCGCACTGCGTGGCCATCGACGCCCGCGCGCCGCTCTACGACGGCGGCATCTGCACGCGGATCGACTGCGTGTCCCTGGGCGTGGTGCTGAACGCCAATGCCGAGCGCTTCTACGACGAAGGCGAGGACTTCTGGCCCAAGCGCTATGCGATCTGGGGCCGGCTGGTGGCCCAGCAGCSGCAGCAGATCGGCTACTCGATCATCGACGCCAAGGCCGTGGGCCGCTTCATGCCGCCAGTGTTCCCGGGCGTGAAGGCCGACACGCTGCCGGAACTCGCGCGCAAGCTCGGCCTCGACGAAGCCACCTTCATGCGCACGATCAACGACTACAACGCCGCCTGCCGCGTGGGCAAGTTCGACCACACCGTGCTCGACGACTGCCACACCGAGGGCGTGACCCCGTCCAAGACCCACTGGGCCCGCCCGCTGGATACCGCGCCGTTCTACGGCTACGCGCTGCGCCCCGGCATCACCTTCACCTACCTGGGTTTGAAGGTGAACGAGGATTCGGCCGTGCATTTCGGCGGCCAGCCCAGCGACAACCTGTTCGTGGCCGGCGAGATGATGGCCGGCAACGTGCTCGGCAAGGGCTATACGGCCGGCGTGGGGATGGCCATCGGCACGGCRTTCGGCCGCATCGCCGGCACGCAGGCAGCCAAGGCGGCACTCGCCCCGGCAAAGGGCCAACGCGCCCGTGCATCACAGGAATTCGACCATGCAACATCTTGAAGCGCTGACGCGCGAGGCGGCGGCGCTGGCACAGGGCGTGCTGCCGCTGACCGCCGACGAGGGCGAAGTCGCCCGGACCCTGCAGATCTGCAACGCCTGCCGCTATTGCGAGGGCTTCTGCGCCGTGTTCCCGGCCATGACGCGCCGGCTGGAATTCCCGAAGGCGGACATCCACTACCTGGCCAACCTCTGCCACAACTGCGGCGCCTGCTACCACGCCTGCCAGTACGCGCCGCCGCACGAGTTCGCGGTGAACATCCCCCAGGCGATGGCCAAGGTGCGCGTGCAGACCTATGGCGACTACGCGTTCCCGGCTGCGCTGGGCGGGCTGTACCGCCGCGCCGGCCTGACCACGGCGCTGGCGCTGTCCGGCGGGCTGGCGCTGTTCCTGCTGATGGTGCTCGCCATGCGCGGCAGCCTGCTGCATGCACCGCTGGCCGGCAATTTCTACGCGATCTTCCCGCACAACCTGCTGGCGGCGATGTTCGGCGTGGTGTTCCTGTTCGCGATCKGCGCGCTGGGCGTGGGTGTCACGCGCTTCTGGCGGCAGGTCTCGCCGGGCACGCGGCCGGGCGAGTCACGCGGTTCGGCTGTTGGCGGCGCCGCGCACGACGCGCTGCGGCTCAAGTACCTCGACGGCGGTCATGGCCAGGGCTGCAACAATGCCGACGATGCCTTCACGCTGGCGCGCCGCCGCTTCCACCATTTCACGTTCTACGGCTTCATGCTGTGCTTCGCCGCCACCACGGTGGCCACGCTGTACCACTACCTGCTGGACTACCACGCGCCGTACCCGGTGACGAGCCTGCCGGTGCTGCTGGGCATCGCGGGCGGCATCGGGCTGCTGGTCGGCCCGGCCGGCCTGCTGTGGCTGAACCTGCGCCGCGACCCCAACACGGGCGATGCCAGCCAGCGCCCGATGGACCGTGGCTTCATCGCGCTGCTGTTCCTGACCAGCGCCAGCGGCCTGGCGCTGCTGGCCTGGCGCGACACGTCCGCCATGGCCGCGCTGCTGGCCGTGCACCTGGGCATCGTGATGGCGCTGTTCCTGACGCTGCCGTAYGGCAAGTTCGCCCACGGCATCTTCCGCAGCGCGGCATTGCTGAAGTGGAATATCGAGAAGCGTCGGCCTAGCGATCTCGCGCTCGGCGCAGACTGACAAGCTCGCACAGAATCCAACCATCCCCAAAGGAGACTCATCATGACAAAGCCCGGTGTGCTGAACATTCCGTCGATGCGCGGCCAGTGCAGCGAGGCGGAGTGGCAGGCCCGCGTGGACCTGGCCGCCTGCTACCGCCTCGTGGAGTTGTATGGCATGGCAGACATGATGGCCAACCATATCTCSGTCCGCGTGCCGGACGAGGAGAACGCCTTCCTGATCAACGCCTACGGCATGATGTACGAGGAGATCACCGCGTCCAGCCTGATCAAGGTGGACCACGACGGCAAGATCCTCGCCAAGCCGGACTTCGGCGACCTCGGCTACGGCATCAACAAGGCCGGCTACGTGATCCACAGCGCCGTCCACCACGCGCGCCCGGAAGTGGCGTGTGTCATCCACACCCATAGCTGGGCATCGATGGCCATTTCCTCGCTCGACTGCGGGCTGCTGCCGATCACCCAGACCGCCATGCGCTTCCTGAAGATCGGCTATCACGAGTACCAGGGCGTGGTGCTCGACACCGCCGAGCAGGAATCGCTGATTGCCGACCTGGGCACGGGYGAGGCGCTGATCCTGCGCAACCACGGCGCGATGACCGTGGGCAACACCGTGGGCGAAGCCTTCAACTGGATGCACCGCCTGGAGCTGGCCTGCCGCTCGCAGGTGGCCGCGATGTCGTGCAGCACGCCGCTGCGCGATGTGCCGGCAGACGTGCTGCAGGAAACCTGGAACAACTACCAGCCCGGCACGCGCCGTCCGTACGGCGTGATGGAATGGCCGGCGCTGCTGCGCAAGCTCGATCGCCTGGACCCCAGCTACCGCGACTAAGACGTAAATCAGACGGCGGCGGAGTCCCCCAGGGGCCGCATGGAACGGGATTGCAGGGCGGCCTCGCCTTGAACGATGAATCAGGTCAGAAGAAAGCCCTGAACGGAGTGAGATGTATGAAACGCAGAACCCTGCTGGCGCAAATGCTTGCGCTCGGCGTCGCCCCCTATGTCATGTCGGCCCGCGCGCAAGGCGGCCTGCCCAACAAGCCGATCACGCTGGTCGTGCCGTTCGCCCCGGGCGGCAACCTGGACGTGGTGGCCCGCGCCATCGCCCCGGCGCTGGAGCAGAGCCTCGGCCGCAACGTCATCGTCGATAACCGGCCCGGCGCTGGCGGCGTGATCGGCGCGACGGCGGTCTCCCGCGCCGAGCCGGACGGCAGCACGCTGCTGGTGACCACGCCCAACGCCATCGTGGTGCTGCCGAAGATGACGCGCACCAGCTTCAAGCTGGCCAGCTTCAGCCCGGTGGGGCTGGTGTCCACCACGGCGCTGGTGATCGTGGTGAAGGGCAACGACACGCGTTTCAAGGACATCGGCGCGCTGCTGGCCCACGCGCGTGCCAACCCCGGCAAGACCACCACCGGCCACGCCGGCCCCGGCACCACCAACCACATGGCCACGCTCCAGCTCGAGGACGCCGCCAGGATCCAGTTGAACGAGGTGCCCTACAAGGGCTCCGCGCCGGCGCTGATCGACCTCATGGGCGGCCAGATCGACATGGTGGTGGACCAGCTCACCAGCTCGGCACCGCATATCCAGTCCGGCGCCCTGCGTGCGCTGGCCGTGATGTCGCGCGAGCGCGATGCCGCGCTGCCGAAGGTGCCCACGCTGCGCGAATCCGGGCTGGCCAACTTCGAGGCGACCACGGCCACGGGCCTGCTGGCCCCGGCCGGCACGCCGGCAGCGGTCATCGAGACGCTGAACAGCGCGCTGCGCAAGGTGCTGGCCGAAGGCGCCGTCAAGAGCCGCCTGCTGACCGTGGGCAGCGTGGCGCAGGCCTCGTCGCCGCAGGAACTGCTGGCCTCGCTGCAACGCGAGGATGCCCGCGCGCAGACGCTGGCCGCCGCCGGGCGCCTGAAGGCCCCGGAATAACGCCGAACGTATCGACCGGACGCCATCGACCATGACCCGCCCCTGCCTGCCCCCGCTCCAGACCCTCACCGCACCGGTGTTCCGCGCGCCCGCCGGCGCCTGTGACAGCCATGCCCACGTGTTCGGCCCGTTCGCGCGCTATCCGCTCGCGATGGACCGCAGCTACACGCCGGCCGAGCATCCCGCCGACGCCTTTATCGCCCATCTGGACGAACTCGGGCTCACGCGCGGCGTGCTCGTCACGGCCAGCGCCAGCGGCACCGACAACAGCGTGGTGACCGACGCCCTGCGCCAGTACCCCACGCGCCTGCGCGGCATCGTGGTGCCGTCGCCGGACACCACGGACGCCGAGCTGGACGCCTGGCACGCCGCCGGCGTGCGCGGCGTGCGCATCAACCTGTATCAGGTGGATGGCCACGCCGTGTATCGCAACGGCGTGGGCATCGAGGTGCTCGAAGCGCTGGCCCCGCGCCTCGCCGCGCGCGGCTGGCACGCGCAGATCTGGATCCATGCGCCGGACCTCGTCACGCTGGGCCCGCGCCTCAAGGCGCTGGGCCTGCCGCTGGTGATCGACCACATGGGCCGCATGGCCACCTCGCGCGGGGTAGCGGACCCCGGCTTCCAGGCGCTCTGCGCGCTGCTGGCGGAAGGGGTGGCCTGGACCAAGATCTCGGGTGCTGACCGGCTCCAGCCGGCCGGCGCGCCGTACGAACAGGTCGATCCCTTCGTCGCGGCGCTGATGCAGGCCAACCCGGAGCAGGTGGTGTGGGGCTCCGACTGGCCGCACATCAACTACTTCGAGTCCGCCCAGATGCCTGACGACGGCGTGCTGTTCAACCTGCTGGCGCGCTGGCTGCCGGACGCCGCCAGCCGCGAGCGCGTGCTGGTGCACAACCCGGCACGGCTGTACGACTTCGGCTAAGCATTGATTTTTGCGTCTTATCACCACGACGGCGGCCGCGAAGACGGCTGCCGCATCAACAGGAGAACCAACATGCCTCGATTCGCCCCCGGTCGATGGTTGACCCCCTACCTGAGCGCGGCACTGGCTGCCGGCGCCGCGCTGGTCACCCTGGCCGCCCCCGCCCAGGCCGCCGACGAATACCCGACCAAGCCCGTGCGCGTGGTGGTGGCCTTCACCGCCGGCGGTACCACCGACATGCTGGCCCGCAGCGTGAGCCAGCACCTGGGCCAGCGCTTCAAGCAATCGTTCGTGGTGGAAAACCGCCCCGGCGCGGGCGGCAACATCGGCACCGAGTACGTGGTGCGCGCCCCGGCGGACGGCTACACGCTGCTGGTGGACTCGGTCGGCCCGATCTCGATCAACCAGACGCTCTACAAGAAGCTGAACTACGACCCGCTGGCGGACCTCGTGCCGGTGGTGCAGATCGCCGACGTGCCGAACGTGCTGGTGGTGCATCCCTCGGTGCCGGCCAAGACCTTCGAGGAGTTCGTCGCCTACATCAAGGCCAATCCGGGCAAGCTGAACTATGGCTCGACGGGCGTGGGCACCTCGTCGCACCTGTCCGGCTTCATGCTGTCGGAGCGCATCGGCGCGCCGGCCACGCACGTGCCCTACAAGGGCGCCGATGCCCTGAACGACCTGCTGTCCGGCCGCATCCAGTTCATGTTCGCGACGATTCCGTCGGTGATCTCGCACATCCAGGCCGGCAAGCTGCGCGCGCTGGCGGTGACCAGCGCCAAGCGCTCGCGCTCGCTGCCGGAGGTGCCGGCAGTGGCCGAGAAGGGCTTCCCGGGCTTCGAGGCCGGCTCGTGGTTCGGCATCTTCGCGCCCAAGGGCACGCCGAAGACCGTCATCACGCAGGTGAATCAGGCCGTGAACGAGGTGCTGCCGTCGCTGCAGGCGCAGATGATCCGCGAGGGCGCCGACCCGGTGGGCGGCACGCCCGAGCAGTTCGGCAAGTTCACGCGCAAGGAGTATGACAAGTGGAAGGTGGTCGTCAAAGCCTCGGGAGCGACGGTAGACTGACGCCATGACTGCATCCGCTGCCTCCTCCGCCTCCGCTGCGCCCGTGCGCATCCTGCTCTCCGAAGCGGCGCTGCGCGCCCATGGCGACGCGATCACCGCCACCATCGCCGCCGCCATGGCAGGCCGGGACTGGGTTCCCGTGGCCCCGCCGGCCGTGGACGACGCCCGGCCCATCGACGCCGACATCGCCTTCGTCTCGCGCGATGTGACGGGGCGCTCGACCAAGCACGAGGTGCAACCGKCCACGCGGCGCTTCTACACCGCGATGCTGGAGGCGCCCTCGCTGCGCTGGACCCACACGCACTCGGCCGGCGCCGACCGCCCGGTGTTCGGCGAACTGCGCCAGCAGGGGGTGACGGTGACGACTTCGTCGGGTGCCAATGCCAGCGTGGTGGCGCAGACGGCGCTGGCCGGGCTGCTGGCGCTGGCGCGGCACCTGCCGCAGATGCTGGCCACCCAGCGTGAACGCCGCTGGGCCCCGCTGATGGGCGCCGACATGCCGCGCGACCTGCACGGCCAGACGGCGACCATCGTCGGCTGGGGGCCGATCGGCCAGCAGATCGGCGCGGTGCTGCGCCTGTTCGGGATGTCGGTGGTGGTGGTGCGCCAGCGCGCCACGCCGGCGGGGGAGGGCTTCGAGACCGTGACCTTCGCCGATGTGCCGGCGGTGCTGCCGCGCACGGACTGGCTGGTGCTGGCCTGCCCGCTGACGGATGAAACGCGCGGGCTGCTGAGCGCCGCCGCGCTGGACAGCCTGCCGAAGGGCGCGCGGCTGGTCAACGTGTCGCGTGGCGAGGTGGTGGACGAGCCGGCGTTGATCGCCGCGCTGCAAGGCGGCAGGCTGGCGGGTGCCTATCTCGATGTCTTCGCCCATGAGCCGCTGCCCGCGGATTCGCCGCTCTGGACGCTGCCCAACGTCATCGCCACGCCGCACAGCGCTGGCTTTTCCGATGGCAACGCGGCGCGCGTGGTCGAGATCTTCCTCGACAACCTGGGCCGCTGGATCACGCAGACGCCGCTCCGCAACGCGGTGTCGTAACAAATCGGACACCATCTTCGGAAATTTCCGCAGCCATTTGCAGAAATTTCCGCACCTCTGCGGCGACTTCCGCAGGCAGGATGACAGCATGTTCTGCCACCTGCCTGCCGCCGCCGTGCCTGCCCCCTCCCAGTCTTCCCAGCTACCCGTTCCCCGCATCGTCGTGGCCGAGGACCATCCGGTCAGCCTGCTGGTGCTGGAGGACCAGCTCGCCGGCATCGGCGGCTGCGTGGCCCAGCCCTGCCGCTCCGGCGAGGAAGCGTGGGCCGCCGTGCAGCAGGACCCACGGCCCGCCTTGCTGCTGACGGACCTGGGCCTGCCGGGGCTGGACGGACTGGCGCTGGCCCGCCGGATCCGGGCGGCGGAGGGCGGCAAGCGCGCCGGGCGGCTGCCCATCGTCGCCATCACGGCCACGGCCGGCCCGGAGGCGCGCCTGGCCTGCCTCCGGGCCGGCATCGATACGGTGCTGTCCAAGCCGGTCAGCTTCCAGACCCTCCGCGCCGTGGTGAGCCGCTATCTCTCTATATAGATATAGAGAGCGGGGGGCGCGCGGGCCTCAGCCGTGCCAGTGCGAGCAGCGGATCACGCTGCAGAAATTGCCGCGATGGAAGTGCGGGTCCTTGTCGGCCAGCACATCCGCCTTCACGTTGCCGAACGTGGTGTCCGGCTTGTGGCGAATGCCATCGTAAAACGCTTGAATAATGTCTTCCTTGAAGTGCGGGGTGCGCGGATACGCCTGCACCACGCGCTCGCGGTCTTCATCGGCAAACGTCTCGTAGCGGATGCCCAGCACGTCCATCTCCACGCCAGCCGTCACCAGCGCCACCACCGGGTCCATGAACTCGGGAATGCCGGGCGTGGTGTGCAGCGCGATACCTGTCCAGACTTTGTCGATGTCCGCCTGCGCGATGCCACGGCTGCGCAGGAAGTCCGCCGCCGCGTTGGCACCATCCACCTCGAAGCGCTTGTCCGGGCTGCTGTGCGCCGGCGTCAGGCCCATGTCGTGGAACATCGTGCCCGCGTAGAGCAGTTCGGGGTCGTATGGCAGGCCACGCTGCTTGCCGGCCAGCGCCGCGAAGTAGTACACGCGGCTCGAGTGGTTGAACAGCAGCGTGGATTCGGTGTCGCGGACCAGTTGCGTGATGTCGCGGGCCAATTGGCTGTCAGGGATGGCGATGTCGCCCAGGGTGAATTGCATGGCTGGCTCCTTTCGTTTGGGGTTGAAACGAGTGTAGGAGCGGGAGTACCATGTCTTCAATCGTCGTAGTGCGACGTTTTGGGCCAAACCGGACGGATCGCGACGCGACAGCAATGCTCAGGGATTTTTCACCATGACCACCCCCCGCACCATCGTGCTGCTGGCCATCGAAGGCGTGCAGTTGCTGGATGTCTCCGGGCCCCTCGACGTCTTCGCGGAAGCCAATGCCCAGGCCGGCCGGCAGGTCTATGCACTCCAGGTGGTTGGCGTGCGGCGCGGGCCGATCCGGGCCTCGTCAGGCGTCCGGCTGCTGGCGGATCTGCTGGTCGAGGAAGACCCGCTCGGGGCGGCGCTGYCCCGTCCCCATACCGTGCTGGTGGCGGGTGCGCCACATGCGGGCGAGACCCCGACCGAACCGATCGTGCTGGACTGGATTCGCGCCGTGGCGCCGCGCGCGCGCCGCTACGGCTCGGTGTGCAGCGGCGCCTTTCTGCTGGCCGATGCCGGCCTGCTGGAGGGGCGGCGCGTAACCACGCACTGGGCGGGCGCGGACCGGCTGGCGGCGCGTTTCCCGGGCGTGACCGTGGATGCCGACGCCATCCACGTGCGCGACGGCAAGCTGCGCACGGCGGCCGGCGTGACGGCGGGGCTGGACCTTGCGCTGGCGCTGGTCGAAGAGGATCTCGGGCGCGAACTCGCCATGCGCGTGGCCAGCCAGTTGGTGATGTTCTTCAAGCGGCCCGGCGGGCAGGCGCAGTTCCGCCGCAGTGCGGCGCCCGCGCTGGCCAACCGCTCGGCCTTGCAGGAACTCCAGCGCTGGGTGGCCGCGCATCCGGCGGATTCCCACGATGTGCCCAGCCTCGCCGCGCGCGTCGGCGTGAGTCCGCGCCACCTGACGCGGCTGTTCCGCGAGGAAGTCGGCGTCACGCCGGCCAGCTGGGTAGAAGCAGCACGCGTGACTGCCGCGCGGCAACTGCTGGAGGCCGGCCACCTCGCGCCCAAGCAGGTAGCGGGTGAGTGCGGCTTTTCGAGTGTCGATACGCTGCGCCGCGCGTTCATGCGCGTGGTGGGGGTGACGCCTGCGGACTATCGCAAGCGTCACGCCTCGACCGCCGATTGACGGCAGGCGCGGTCGGTCGCCCCAGCAACCGCCACGCCAGCACCGCCGACCCCGCCACCACGACTGCCGCCGCCACGCCGATCCATGCGATGCCGGGCCCGTCGATCACGCGCCCGCCCAGGATGGCCCCGATGCCGATGCCCGCGTTCGCGCCCGAGATATTGAGCGCGGAGCCCAGCGCCTGCGCCGAGGGTGCCGCCTGCATCAGCCGGACGTTATTGACGATAAACAGCGCCGATTGCGCGATGCCCCAGACCGCCAGCACCGCGAACAGGGCGGGCGTCCACGGCGCGGCCCACGCCACCAGCGCCAGGCTGAGTGCCAGCCAGCCGCTGAACACCAGCGTCGCGCGCAGGGCGCTGCGGTCCACCAGCCGGCCGCCGAAATGGTTGCCGACCAGCCCCATCGCGCCGAACGCCATCAGCGTCCAGCCCACCGCCGGCCCGGACAGCCCGCCCAGCCGCTCCAGGAAATCGGCCAGATAGGTGTAGGCGATGAACATCCCCGTGAACGACAGCACCGACAGCGCCACGTGCCCGAGGATGGCCGGCTGCCGCGCCAGCCGTAGCTGCGCCGCGAACGGCAGCGGCGGGGTGGCGGCGGTGGGCGGCAGGCGCGTCAGCAGCAGCGCCTTGACCAGCGCCAGCGCGGCCAGCACGCCGAAGGCGGTGCGCCAGCCGAAGGCATCGCCGATCAGCGTGCCGAGCGGAATGCCGAACACGGTGGCACCGACCATGCCATAGGCCATGATCGACAACGCCCGCCCGGCCCGGGCCGCGCCGAGCGCCGCCACGGCGGTCTCGCAGGCGAGCGACCAGAACACGGCCACGCCGAGCGCCGGCACCAGCCGCGCGATGGCCAGCACGCCGAGGTTCGGCGCCATCGCCGCCAGCGCGTTCGAGAGCGCGGTCAGCACGAGGATGACCACGAACACGCGCCGCCGCGCGTGCGGGCCGGTGTGTGGGCCGGTGTGTGGGCCGATGTGCGCCGCCACGCGCGCGGTCAGCAGCGGGCCGGTGACGGCCACCGTGAAGGCGAACAGCGAGACCAGCAGCCCGGCCTGCGCCACGCTGACGTGGAGGTCGCGCGCAAGCCCGGGCAGCAGGCCCACGATCAGGAATTCCGTGGTCAGCACGGTAAAGCCGGCCGCAGCCAGCAGCAGAATCGGCAACAACATGGGGGAGGAAACTCCTGAGGGGGATGGCGGCGTCAGTCGGTGAAGCCGCCATCGGTAAGGATCGACCGCCCGGTGACCCAGGCCATGTCCGGAGACGCCAGCGCCACGATCACRCGGGCAACGTCCTCCGGCTCGGCCAGTCGGCCCAGCGGGGTTTCGGCGGCGAGGTGCCGCCGTTCGTCGTCGGGAATGCCCGCGGTCATGTCCGTGCGCGTGATAAACGGGGCGACGGCATTGACGCGGATGCGGCGCGCGCCAAGCTCCATGGCGAAGGCGCGGGTGAGGGCGTCCACGGCGGCCTTGCTGGCCGAGTAGACACTGGTCGGCGCGGTGGGCGCGTGCGCGAGGTTGCTCGACACGTTGACGATGCTGCCGCCATGATCCCCAAACAGCGGGGCGAAGGCTTGCGTCGTCAGCATCACGCTGAGCGCGTTGTTGTCGAACTGTTCGGCAAAGAATGCCGCATCGAGTTCCGCCAGCAACCGCGCGCCGAACACGCCGGCGTTGTTGACCAGCACGTCGATGCGCCCGTGCTGTTGCCCCACCGCCTGCGCCAGCGCGCGCACCGAGGCCGGATCGGCCACATCGGCCTGGAAGGCGTCCGCCTGCCCACCGGCGGCCCGGATCGCGGCCACCACGGCCTCCGCCGCCGCGCGTTGCGCCTTGTAGACCACCGCCACGTGGGCGCCGCGCGCCGCCAGCGCCAGCGCCGTGGCCTTGCCGATGCCGCGCGAGGCGCCCGTGACCACCGCTACCTTGTCTTGCAGGGACATGATTGTTGCTCCGTTACCAGGTTGTCGATGACGGACAAGGTAGCGGGGCGCCCCCGGTGCGGGAAGCCGGAAGACTGGAACGTCGCGTTCCGATTCTGGAACGGGTGGGCGAGGGAGTCAGCCCTCGTCGGGCCACTGCTCCCGGAGTAGGGCCAGCAGGGCGCGCACGGCGGAGGTCATGCCGCGCCGGCTCGGGTACATCGCGTAGATCGTGGCATCGCGCGAGCGTACCGCGCCGAGCACCGGCACCAGCGTGCCGGCTTCGATGGCGTCCCGGCACATCGTCATCGGCAACTGCGCCAGCCCGGCGCCGCGCATCGCCAGTTCGCGCATTGCCATCAGGTTGTCCACGGCAATCGCAGGCGTGATCGGCCAGTCGAACGGCTCGCCGGCATCGTCGACGAACTGCCACGGGCGCGGCTGCGCCAGCGTGCCTTGCGCCAGGCAGGGGTAGCCGGCCAGGGCGTCGAGCGAGGCGGGCAGGCCGGCGTCGCGGAACAGGTCAGGATGGCCGACCACCAGCGAGCGCGACGTAGCGACCGGCGTCGCCACCACGTCCTCCGAGGCCAGCGGCACCACCGCCGCGCGGATCACGAGGTCGAGCCGCTCCTCGGTCAGGTCCACGAAGCGGTTGGACAGCGTGAGCTGCACGCGCACCTGCGGATGCGCCCGCGCGAACGCGGCCAGGATCGGCGCGAGCGTGGTCTCGGCAATCAGTACGGAGGTGTGGAGGTGGATCACGCCGGACGGCTCGGYCAGCGACTGGCGCGTCAGCGCGCCAATCTCGGCCACATGGGCCGCCGCCTGGCGCGCATGGCCGGCCACGGCCTCGCCCACGGGCGTCAGCCCGAACGCCTGCGTGGACCGGTGCAGCAGCCGCACGCCCAGCGCGCGCTCCAGCTCGGCCACGCGGCGCGAGAGGCGGGATTTGGCGATGCCGGTCTGGCGCTCGGCCGCGCTGAAGCCGCCGGCCTCCACTACGTGGAGGAACAGCAGCAGGTCGTCGAGGTGGGTGGCTGGGGGCGGCGGAGCGGTCTTGGCGTCCATGCCCCGCAGCTTATCACCGGGCCGCTACATGTTCAGCGCACGCTTCTGCACCGCCAGCGCGGCCTCGCGCATCACCTCGGACAGCGACGGATGCGGATGGCTGATCATGCCGATGTCCTCGGACGCCGCCTTGAACTCCATCGCCACCACGCCCTCCGCGATCAGGTCGGACGCATTGGCGGCGATGATATGCACCCCCAGCAGCTCGTCCGTCTTCGCGTCGGCAATCATCTTGATAAAGCCGTCCGGCCGGCCCATGCCCAGCGCGCGCCCGTTGGCCGACATCGGGAACTGGCCGGTGCGGATCTCGCGGCCCTCGGCCTTGAGCTGCGCCTCCGACTTGCCCACCCAGGCAATCTCCGGCTCGGTGTAGATCACCCACGGAATGCAGTTGTAGTCGATATGCGGCTTCTGGCCGTCGATCACCTCGGCCACCATCACGCCCTCGTCCTCGGCCTTGTGGGCCAGCATCGGGCCGCGCACCACGTCGCCAATCGCGTAGATGCCGGCCACCGATGTGCGGCAGTGATCGTCCACGGGGACGAAGCCGCGCGCGTCGGCGGCCAGCCCCACGGCCTCCAGCCCGAGGTTGTCCGTGTTCGGCACCCGGCCGATGGAGACGATCAGCCGGTCCGCGTCCAGTGTCTGCGCTTTGCCGTCCTGGTCGGTGTAGGCGATGCTCACGCCCTTGCCGCTGCGCTTGATCTCGCCGATCTGCACGCCGAGGTGGATGGCGAGCCCCTGCTTCTTGAACTGCTTGGCGGCCTCCCGGGCGATGGCTTCGTCCACGGTGCCGAGGAAGGTCGGCAGCGCCTCAAGAATGGTCACTTCCGAACCCAGCCGGCGCCACACCGAGCCCARTTCCAGCCCGATCACCCCGGCGCCGATCACGGCGAGCTTCTTGGGCACCGAATCGAAGGACAGCGCGCCCTCGTTGTCGGAGACGATGACGTTGTCCACCGGCACGTTAGGCAGGTGGCGCGCCCGGGAGCCGGTGGCGATGATCACGTTGCGCGCGGTGTAGGTCTTGGCCTTGGCCGCCCCCTCGCCCCCGCCCCCATCTTCACTGGCTTCCACGGTGACCACGCCGTTGTCCGCGCGGCTCTGCAACTTTCCGTGGCCCTTGATCCAGGTGACCTTGTTCTTGCGGAACAGGAACTCCACGCCGCCCGTGAAYTTGTCCACGATGGCGGCCTTGCGCGCGATCATCGTGCCRAGGTCCAGCGTCACGCCCTTGACCTGCACGCCGTGCTCGGCCAGCCCGTGCYGGGCCTGCTCGAAGTGCTCGGACGAGGCCAGCAGCGCCTTCGACGGAATGCAGCCCACGTTCAGGCAGGTGCCGCCCAGCCGGGGCTTGCCGGCCGGGTCCTTCCATTCCTCGATGCAGGCCACGGTCTTGCCGAGCTGCGCGGCGCGGATGGCGGCGATGTAGCCGCCGGGGCCGGAGCCGATCACGATCACGTCGAAGTCAGCGGTGGCGGAAGCGGCAGCACCGGCGCCGCCGCCCTGCACGGCCGGGGCGGAGGCCGCAGCGGGAGCGGGTGCGGCCTTGGGCGGCGCTGCGGCGGTAGCCGGGGCCGAAGTCACCCCCGGCTTGCCTTCCGTATCGATGGTCGCAATCACCTCGTCGGCGTGCACGGTCGCGCCGTCCGGGTGGACGATGCTGGCCAGCACGCCGCTGGCGGGCGCAGGCACCTCCAGCGTGACCTTGTCCGTCTCCAGTTCCACCAGGATCTCGTCGCGGGTCACGGCCTCGCCGGCCTGCTTTTTCCATTGGATCAGCGTGGCTTCGGAAACGGATTCGGAGAGCTGCGGCACCTTCACTTCGATCGCGGCCATGGTCTTCCTTTTCTAGATGGAGTGACAAAGACCTTCAGTCTAGGAGAGACGCGAGACAGACATGTCGCCGACGCGGCGAGCGTTGCTAGGGGTTTACCCTGGATCAAGCCGCGAACTTGTCCACGAGGAAATCGACGAAAGCCCGCACCCGGCGCGAGACGTGGCGCGCGTGCGGGTAGAGCAGCATGAAGGGCCGCGTGCAGCCACCGTAGGCCTGCAGCACCTCCACCAGCGTGCCGTCGCGCAGGTCCTGCTCCACCACGAAGCGGTAGGTCTGGAACAGGCCGGCGCCGGCGCGGGCCAGCGTGGCGCCGCCCAGCGCGTCCTCGGCCGTGCCATAGGCGCCGGCGGTCACCATCTCCAGGGTCTCGCCCTCCTGCTGGAAGATCCACGGCAGGCGCCGGCCGCTGCTCGGGACATCGAACTGGATGCATTCGTGCGCCGGCAGGTCGTCCGGCGTGGCCGGCGTGCCGTGCTTGCGCAGGTAGGCGGGCGTGGCCACCACCACCATCTCGGCGTCTTCCAGCTTGCGGGCGATCAGCGTGGAGTCGTCGGGCGCCCGGCCGCGCACGGAGAGGTCGAAGGTGTCATCGGCAAAGTCCACATTGCGGTTGCTGATATGGATCTCGACGTCCACCTCGGGATAGCGCTCGCGGAAGGCCGGCAGCACCGGCAGCACGCGATAGTGGGCGTAGGGCGTGGGCAGGCTGATGCGCAGCCGCCCGGCCGGCGTGCCGTGCTGCCCGCTGATCTGGCGCTCGGCGTCCACCAGCTGCGCCAGCGCCGGCCGGCTCTGCTCGAAATAGACCCGCCCCTCGTCCGTGAGCCGGATCTGCCGCGTGGTCCGCACGAACAGCCGCACGCCCAGGCGCTCCTCCAGCCGGGACACACTGCGGCTCACCGCCGCCGGCGTGACCCCCGCCGCCACCGCCGCCGCGGTAAAACTGCTCAGTTCCGCGGCCAGGCAGAACAGTTCGATGCTGCCGAGCTGGAGATCGTCGAATTGGCGCGTCATAAGCAAATAGGGTGGGGGTTAGCGGCGAATTAGCGAGCCAGCACGTCGAGAATGCGTTGGCCGATGTAAGGGCCATGCGTCTCCAGCGCGAAGTGGCCGGTGTCCAGCAACTCCACCACGGCGGTCGGGTTGTCGCGGCGGAACGCCTCGGCGCCGGGCGGGATGAAGAACGGATCGTTGCGGCCCCAGATTACCAGTGTAGGCACCTGCGCCTGGCGGAAGAACGCCTGGAAATCGGGGTAGCGCTTCAGGTTGTTGGCGTAGTCGAGGAACAGGTCGAGCTGGATGTCCTTGTTGCCGGGCCGTTCCAGCAGCGCCGCGTCCAGCGTGTACGACTCGGGSGCCACGCTGTCCGGGTCGGCCACGCCGTGCACGTACTGCCACTTCGTGCCTTCGAGATGGAGCATGGCGTCGTGCAGCACCTGCCGGTTGGCCGCGCTGGGCTCGGCCCAGTACTGGCGGACCGGCGCCCACGCATCGCCCAGCCCATCGAGATAGGCGTTGCCGTTCTGCGAGACGATGCCCGTCACGCGCTCGGGGTGGGCCACGGCCAGCCGGAAGCCGGTGGGCGCGCCGTAGTCGAACACGTACATCGCATAGCGCTCCAGCCCGAGGGCATCGACAAAGGCGCCGAGCGTGGTGGCGAGGTTGTCGAAGGTGTAGCGGTACTGGCGCGCGGCCGGCACCTCGGTAAAGCCGAAGCCGGGCAGGTCTGGGGCGATCACCCGGAAATGGCTCGCCAGTTGCGGAATCAGGTGRCGGAACTGGTGGGACGAGGTCGGAAAGCCGTGCAGCAGCAGCATCACGGGCGCCTGCGGGTCGCCGGCTTCACGGTAGAAGACGCGCACGCCGTCGGYGTCGGCGTAGCGGATGTGGACCTGAGGGCTGGCAGTCATGGCAATTCTCCGGAAGCGAAAGCGGAAGCGGGAACGAGGGCCGTCATCGGCTTGGTTCCGAAGTGTATGCCAATCTGGTAACCTGTCAAACTTAATTTTAACGGTTACCAACGAATGCCCRATGGCATGGCGTCATGCAGCGTCCTCATCGGCAGCCGCCTCGCGCTTGCGAAAGGCGGCGACCTTGTGGCGATTGCCGCAGACCGCCATGCTGCACCAGCGGCGCCGGTGCGACTTGGTGCGGTCATAGAACCAGAGCGTGCATTCGTCGCTCTCGCATTGGCGGACCCGCCCGAAGTCGCCGTGGGCGAGCAGGTCGGCGGCGGCTTCCGCCAGCGGCACCAGGCATTGCGCGGCGTTACCGGCGGCGTGGATGCGGGCGATGCGGACGCCGCCGTCGGGCAGCGGATGCACGGCCAGATGGCTGCCGCCGGCCGCCAGCGCGTCATTCAGCGGCGCCAGATCCGGYTTGCCGCCGGCCTTGCCGTCAGCCTTGCAGGCCACGATCAGCCGGAYGGCCTCGCGCAGCGCGCGTGCYGCYGTSGCCAGCCCCTTGGGCGGCGCGGCGCGATCGTCGCCGGGCCAGAGCGCCACCTGTTTCAGCCAGGCGAGCACATCGGCATCGGTCTGCCAGTGGTCGCGCGGSGTGGTGTCGGCCCGTTCGATGGTATTGAGCAGGTCCAGCGCAACGTGATCGGCCAGCAGGCGGGGGCCGGTTTCCGGGGTGGCCGCGGGATTGGCAGGTTTGGGGGGAGGGGTGTTCGAGGCGGGCATGGCGTTCTCCTGTGCCGATCCAATGTAACCGATTAAAAGCCGGCTTCCAAGTTACGCTTATTTGGGGGCTGAACCGTTCAGCGCCAGCAGGCGCCGTCGTGCCGTGTCGAAGGCGGCACCTTCGGCCAGCAGCCAGGCTTCGACCTCCGCCACCTGCGGCGAGGGTGTCGGGGCGCGCACCAGGTGGTAGGCGGCCTCGCTGCGCACATGCAGGCCCCACAGGTCCACCAGTCGGCCCGAGGCCAGTTCGTCGAGGACCAGCGCCGTGCGGCCCATGGCCACGCCCTGGCCGGCCAGTGCCGCGCCGATGGCCAGTTGGGACAGGTTGAAGTGCTGGCCGCCCGCCATGTCGGGCAGCGTCACGCCCGCGTGCCGCAGCCAGACCTGCCATTCGTGGCTCTCGCCGGCGCCTTCCCACGGGCTGGCGTCGTGCAGCAGCATCGAGGCGCGCAGGCCGTCCGGCGAACGGAGTGCCGGGTKGGCCGCCAGATAGGCCGGGCTGGCCACCGGCAGCAGCCATTCGTCGAGGAAGGGCGTGGCGCGGAGGTCGGGGTAGTGGCCGGGGTCGAAGCGCACGGCGGCGTCGATGCCCTCGCGCAGCATCCGCGAACGATCCAGCGCGTGGAACTCGCCATGCACGCGCAGGCCGATCTCCGGGTGCTGGCGGAAGAAGTCGCCCAGGCGCGGCGTGAGCCAGACCATGGCGAACGAGGGCGAGCAGGACAGCGCCACCGGCGGGCGATGCCCGGGTTTGCGCAGTTGCGCCAGCGTGCTATCCAGCGCCTGGAACGACTCGCGCGCCACACCGCGCAGCCGCTCGCCCTCGGGCGTCAGCACCAGCRCACGCGGCGTGCGCACGAACAGTGGCCGTTCGAGCCACTGTTCCAGCTTGTTCACCTGCTGGCTGACCGCGCCCTGCGTCACGCACAGCTCCCGGGCGGCCAGCGTGAAGCTGCCATGGCGCGCCGCCGCCTCGAAGCAGCGCAGCCAGCTCAGGACGGAGGCGTTGAGGGTGTTTGTCATCAGCAAAACTAATGGATGGATCAGTACAAATCGTTTGTCGGGCGGGGCGGGGGCGTCAACAATGAGTGGTCTCCTTCCCGTCCCCCTCCCCATGACGCTCCATCTGTCCTCGATTTCGGCTGCATTGCTGGCCGACCTGCAAGCCGCCCGACCGCTGATGTGGACGAATCCGCASCGCAGCGCGGAGGCCGACGTCCAGACCGTGGTGGATGGACGGCGCATTAGTCTAGCTGATATGCGCGCGGCGCAGGCGCGGTTCGCCCGCTTCGCGCCGCTGCTGGTGCGGCTGTTCCCGGAGCTGGAGGCCAGCGCGGGGCGGATCGAATCCGATCTGCTGGGCGCGCCGGACATGCAACAGGCGCTCGGCCTGCCCACCCGCCACGGCTCGCTGTGGATCAAGGCCGACCACAGCCTGCCCATCGCCGGGTCGATCAAGGCGCGCGGCGGCATTCATGAGGTGCTCGAGTTCGCCGAGTCGCTGGCGCTGCGCCACGGGCTGGTCGATGTGGATGGCGACTACGGCGTGCTGGCCGACGCCCCCGCGCGCGCGCTGTTCGGCCGCTATCAGGTGGCGGTGGGCTCCACCGGCAACCTGGGCCTGAGCATCGGCGTGATGGCCTCGGCGCTGGGTTTCCGGGCGGCGGTGCATATGTCCGCCGACGCCAAGGCATGGAAAAAAGCGCGCCTGCGCGCGCGGGGCGTGGAGGTGGTCGAGCACACGGGCGACTACGCGGCGGCGGTGGCCGCTGGCCGGCGCGAGGCGGAGGGCGATCCGCACTGCTACTTCGTCGATGACGAGCGCTCGCTCTCGCTGCTGCTCGGCTACAGCGCTGCGGCGCTGCATCTGCACGATCAGCTCGAAGCGGCCGGCCTGCGCGTGGACGCGGACCATCCGCTGTTCGTCTACCTGCCGTGCGGCGTGGGCGGCGCGCCGGCTGGCATCGCCTTCGGGCTCTGGCAGTTGTATGGCCCGCACGTGCATGCGTGCTTTGTCGAGCCGACCCAGTCGCCGTGTTTCCTCGTGGAGATGCTGGCGCCCGGCGCCTCGGTCTATGACGTGGGCCTGACCAATCGCACCGAGGCCGATGGGCTGGCCGTGCCGCGCGCCTCCGAGCTGGCCGCGGAGGCCATGGGCCCGCTGCTGGCCGGGGTGTGCACGGTGCCGGACGAACGGCTGTTCCTGGACCTGCACCGGGTGCGCGAGACGGAAGGGCTGCGGATCGAGCCATCCGCCGCCGCCGGCTTCAGCGGGCCGCGCATGCTGACGGACAGCGCAGCCGGCCGCGCCTACCTCGCCCGGCACGGCCTGGACACGGTGATGCCGCAGGCCACCCATCTGGTGTGGACGACCGGCGGCCTGTTCGTGCCGCCGGACGAGTACGCCCGATTCGCCGAACGCGGCGCCGCCTACTCGGGCTGAATCCCCGCCAGCTTGATCATGCGCTGCCAGTTGCCTTGATCCTCGACGATGGCGCGGGCCAGCTGCGCGCCTGGCGCCGGGTAGGCATTGGTGCCGCGCTGGGCGTGGTGGGCGGCGGCTTCCGGCGAATTGACGAATTCGAGCGTCCAGGCCTGCAGCTTGTCCAGCACCTCGGGCGGCGTGCCCTTGGGCGCGAACAGGCCGGTCCAGCTCACCACGGTGATGGCCGGCAGGCCCGCTTCGGCCATGGTCGGCACATCGCCCATGATCGGCACGCGGCGGTCGCTCATCACGGCCAGCGCGCGCATCTTGCGTGATTCGATCATCGGCACGGCGGCGGAGATCTCCAGCACGGTGAAGTCCAGCGTGCCGCCGAGCAGGTCGGGCAGCAGGTTGGCCATGCCCTTGTAGGGCACGTCCTGGGTGCGGATGCCGGCGGCATCGTTGAAGGCGGCCAGCATCACGCGATAACCGGCGCTGCTGGTGCCGTAGTTGAGCGTGCCCGGCTTGGCGCGCGCGGCGGCGGTCAGGTCGGCCACGGTGCGGTAGGGCGAGTTTGCCGATACCACCAGCGCCACGGGCACGGTGGAGAGGCGCGCCACGGGCACGAAGTCGCGCGGGCTGTACGGCATCGACTTGAACAGGTAGGGGTTGGCCGCCATGGTGGAGGCCGACGCGAACAGCAGCGTGTAGCCGTCCGGTGCGGACTTGGCGACGTAGTCCGCCGCGATGATGGTGTTGGCGCCGGGCTTGTTCTCGACGATAAAGCTGCGCCCGGCCTTCTTGTGCAGGTATTTGGCGAGCAGGCGGGTGTAGTCGTCGATGCCGGTGCCGGCGCTGGTCACCGAGACGATCTTGACCGGCCGCTCGGGGTAAGCCTCGGCATGGGCGGGGGAGGGTGCCGTGGCGGGTAGGGCACCCAGCAGGATGGCGGCGGCCAGCCACCGCGTCGGGAAGGTATTGCGTAGCATTCCGGTCTCCGTGTCAGTGCAGTCGAGCGATGCGCGATCATGGCGCCGGAGGCCAGCTTCAGACCTCCCCGAGGCGGGGGGGCAGGGTCTGCCCGTGGTTTTGATCCTCGCCGTCATTCTCTTCCTTCCTCTCTCCCTTCCTGTTTCCCTTCCTCTTTCCCTTCAGGCCGTCAGCACCCGCAGGCCCGCAGGCGGCACGCTCGCGCGGAGTGCCCGGGCCGGCACGGTGCGCAGGCTATCGGTGGCGGTCTGGCGCACGCTGTCGTCGGCAGCCCAGACCATCAGCGGTGGCAGGGCGGTCTGCGCCACCACGCGCCGCCACATCGCCTCGGGAATCCAGTCCTCGCGCCGCTGCGCCGCCTTCACCAGCAGCTTCCAGCTCCGCTGGAACATCGGCGGGCCGGTCAGCGGGCCGAAGCGCCGCAGGCTCGCCGTCGCGCATTGCTGGCCGAGCGCGGCGACATCGGGATGGTGATCGCCCACCAGCTTGCGCAGGCGCGTCACCACCACATCGAGCCCGGACATGTCACGGCCCGGGTCGCGCTCCCGCTCCACCAGCAGCAGATGGCCGCCGATCATCCCGGCAATCGGGTTGGTGCAGTTGCGCAGCAGGATGTCCTCCAGCTCGGGGCTCAGGATGCGCCGCTCATCGGCCAGCGCCAGCCGGGCGGTCTCGATGATCTTCTCCAGCGTGGCATCGGGCTGCTGGTCTGGCCGCCGCATCATCAGCGACACCCGGGGCCGCGCGCTGGGCGCATGCTCGCCGGGCTGCGTGCGGCGCAGGACGTAGGCTTCCAGCCCCCACGATTCGCAGGCGATCAGGCTTTGTTCGATGACCGGGCCGTTGTCCACCTTCTGCCGCAGGTAGTAGGCGCCGGGCGTCACCGCCTGCACGGCGCAGGCGTGGGAGTCCGCATCGGTGTTGCGCGCGCTGCCGCGCTCCATGCTGATGACGAGGTTGTCGTCGGCRTCCACCACCTGCACGTCCCGCCAGGGCGCGATGTTCTGCTGGGGCACCTCGGCGCTGCTCGCCGCGCGCGCCATGACCATCAGCGTGGCCTGTTTGCCGTCGCCCTCGCTCTGCAGGCGCAGTGCGGTGGCCAGCGCCACCTGCCGGTCGCGCTCCTGGGCGCCGTCCTCCGGCAGGCCCACCGGCGGCAGCACCGACGAGGCGGGTTTGGCGATCTGCGCGACGGCCAGCGGCGGGCGGTCACTGTCGAGCAGGATCACGTGCTGCGCCAGGCTGCGCCCGATCCGCGTCTTGATCTTGAACAGCCCGAACGGCAGCGGCGTGGAGAGCTTCGACATGCCGTTGTCGACCAGCGAGAAGCGGCTGTCGATGACGAAGATCTCGGCGGCGGGGTCGGCCGGGTCGATGTCGAGCGGGAACATCGTGCCGTCGGCGGCCTGCGTGACGGGCGGGCCGGATGCCGTGATGGCAATCGACACATCGTTGGTCACGTCGAATCCCTGCCGCAGGCCGGCTTCGGCCACCTCCACCACGTACAGGCCCGGCGACAGGGGCAAGGTCATGGCGGGCTGCGCGGTCATCGCCTCCGCGCGGGGCGGCGTGCCAGACCACAGCCGCAGCGGCTTGCCGGCGGCCTCGGGCGGCAGGGTGAGCGTGACCGTGTAGCGCGGCGGCGCCACGCCGCGCGCGAAGATCAGGCCGGCATCCTCCTGCACGATCTCCGGCTCCTTGGCCACGTCGCCATCGCGCAGATGCGCCGGCGTCATGCGGGCGCAGAGGGCGTTGCGCAGCCAGTCCGCCAGGCTGCGCCCGGTGACGCGTCCGTTGGCGTCGGATGCCGCGCCGCGCAGCCCTTGCAGCAGCGCCCAGGTAAAGGCGCCGTGGATTTTGTCGCCATCTTCGGGAATGCCGATCTCGATGGCCTTGAGCGGGCGCTGCGCGGCGAAGGCGACGAACGTGGCCGCCGGCGGGTCCGTGGCCTGYACCGGGGAGAGCTGCGGGTCGCGCGGCTGCAGGAAGGAGACCCGGTTCATGCAGCAGTCCATCCACAGCACGAACTCGCGGAAGTAGCCGGCGTCCTGCAGCCAGCTCAGCCAGCCCGTGGCGTGTACGTTGAAGGTGCCGAGCGTGGCGCTGGCGTTGGCCGCGAACAGGCAGCCGCGTTCGCGGCCCGGCGAGAAGCCGTGGCCGGAGACGAAGATATACAGCCGGCGGCCCACCCGCAGCCCGCGCCGTTTGGCCTGGTTCTCCCGGGCGATGGCGTTGAGCCGGCCAAAGGCGGTTTCGATYTCGTCGGTGGTCGGCAGCGCGGTGTCGCCCGCCTCGGTCAGGCGGGACTTGATCACCTGGATCTGGTCCTCGCTGGCGAAGGCGCCGCCGTTGGGGTCCATCAGCCACGCCTTCACCGCATCGACATCGTTCGCGGGCCCGTGGAGATTCGCGTCCGCGCCCGGCTCGCCGAGCTGCGGGTAATGATTGATCCCGATCAGGATGGCTTGGTCGTCGGCATTCATGGCGCGGCGGGCAGGCCCTACTGCGGATAGGCCTGGCGGATGAAGTCCTTGTCCGACTCGGACAACGCCGAGTTCAWGCCGGCCGTCACGCCGTTCAGCGTCCAGGCGGGGGGGATCGGATACATCATGATCGAGCTCGGGTCCACCGCCGTGCCGGCCACGTCAGCGGCATTGAACGCCGCGAACATATTGTTTTCGATGGTGGCCTTGTCCCAGTTGTTCGGGGGGCCGGACAGATCCTTGATCACCTGCTCGCGGTTCCACTGGATGGCATTGAGCGGGTTCTGGTGCTCGTGGATCAGCCCGATGGCGTGGCCGAACTCGTGCAGSGTCACGCGCAGGATTTCGTCTTCCTCGGTGTCGTCGGTGAACCAGCCGTAGTTCATGGTYGGCTGSGGCGCCTGGATCAGSCGGGCGTCGGTGCCGATGAACGACCACGAGCCCTTGCCCTCCAGGAAGTCGATGCGGATGTCGGTCGGGCCGCTGTCCCGCACATCGAACTGGAGGTTGGCGAATTGCAGCCAGATATTGGCGGCGTYCATCACGCGGTCCTGGAGCGCGCGGGAGCCGGACAGGAAGCTGATGGTGAGTACCGTACCCGGCTGCCACCGTTTGCCGGTCAACATGGCAATCTTGCCGGGCACGCCGTTCGTCATCGGGAAGCCGGCGCAGAAACGCTTGTCGTTGCTCATGGTGCATGCTCCATTTTTGACTACAAAATCCCACCCACAAGGTTTGTGATAACCCCCACCGCCTTGGTGGCACGGTCGATCAGTTGCGACGCCTTGGTCAGGACGTCCGTGGCCTGGCGCATTTCGCCCGCCGTGCGCGTGAGGTCGCTGGTGATGCCTTCCAGCGTTTTCAGGCTGGCGCGCACTTCGTCCGATTCCAGGATGTCTTTCAGCCGCAGTTGCGCCAGCGTGTCGAGCTGATCGGTGATGTCGACCAGACTGGCCTGGAGGCTGTTGCGCTCGGCGTCCGTGGACGCGAGGCCGATGCGGCGCAGCAGCTCGCGCTGCGCCACGGTCAACGCGGTCAGGGTCTGGTCGCGGGCGGCGTTCAGGCGCGCGCGGGGGGATTCGGTCGATGGGCCGACCGGCTCGGGCGCGCCGAAGGCCATCGGGGCGGCGGCACTCGGCCCGGGGCGCTGGGGCGCCATGGGGGCGGTCGTCGCGCGCACGTCGCCCGGGATGACCCAGCCATCGGGCAGCGCCTTGCGGCGCCCGTCGAGGAACCAGGTGGCGTCGAACTGGTCCGAGCGCGCCACCATCAACACCAGCACCAGAAAGTAGGCGAAGAAGCCCACCGCGAGGCCCACGCCGTAGTAGCCGAACAGCGTGCCGCTGGCGCCGCCGAACAGCGCCGTCACGGCTGCGCCGCCAATCACGCCCAGCAGTGCGATGAGGTCGCTGAACTGCACGTCCCCCTTGCGGTAGCGATTGGTGAAGTACACGAACCAGCCCAGCACCACCCCAAACGCGAAGGCTCCACATTCGGCCATGTCTGTCTCCGATCAGCTCGCAAAGGCTTCCTGAACCGCGCGGGCTTTCTCGCGGAACGTCTTCAGGGCGGTGACCACGGCGGCCACCTGCCGGGTGTCGTCGTTGAGCGCCTGCGCCAGCGCCGCATGCGCCTTGACCATGTCGTCAGCCGCCGCGCGCGCGTTGGTGCGCCGGAGCGTTTCGATGGCATCCGTCTTCGCCTGCAAGGTCGTGAGGGCGGCCGTGTAGTCGTCCGGGCTCATCTTGGCGTTGATCTGGCCGGCCAGGGTCGTGCCCGCCAGCAGCAGCCCGTCGGCACGCGCCTTGCGCAGGGTGTCCAGCGCCTGCCCCATGGCATCGCCCAGCACGGCAACCGGCTCGTTGGCGGCGGTCACGCCGCGCTTGAGCATGTCGAAGCGCCGCTGGTTCAGCGTGGCCACGCCCACGCTGAACGCCAGCCCGGCAATCGCGCCGAACTCGYTCGGCAGCCCCACCTTGGCCGTGTTGGCCAGCCCGGCGAGCGAGCCGGTCAGCTTGGAATTCGCGGCCTCCAGCGCCTCCTGGTCCTGGGCGTTGGTGATGGCGGCGAGGGCATCGGCGTAGTCGCGCAGCGCGTGGATCAGCGGCGCGGCGGAGGTGGACTCGCGCGGGGCCGACTGGCGCGGCGCCATTGCCGGGTCGGCCGGCTGCAGGGCACAGGGCAGCGCGTTATCCGCCGCTGGGGCGGCCGAGACCGTGGCAGGCAGCGCGCAGCCGGGGCTCAGCGCCACGCGCGTGCGCGTTGGCGTCAGTTGTGTCTGCTGGATGACAGCCCGCTCCGCCGCCACGCCCTTGGTGCCGGACTGGTAGGCCGTGGCGAGGTCATTGACCCCGGCGCGGAAGCTCTCGACTTCGGACTTGTAGAGATAGGGCGAGCAGGCGGCGAGGCCGGCGCACAGGCAGGCGGCCAGCATGCCAAGCGGCGTGGATCTGCGCATGCTGGCTCCTTTGGCCGGGAATCTCATCAGGGATAGATGATAAAAATGCCAAAGGAAACATTTCTGTGTTCGGTGGCGAACGGAAGCAAATCGGCATGTGCGCTTTGCGGGGCCGGCCCGTGCGGACTTGTTCCGCCGTGTATCAATTCAAGTTCTGCCCAGCGGGTTTATCGGCACATGGCGCGCTCCTATAGTGGCTTCCAAGGAACCGCTGTATCGATATAGGAGCTTGATCATGACCGTCGAATCCAGACTCGCCGCGCGCGGCCTGACGCTGCCGCCGCCCCCGCAGCCGCTGGGCAGCTATACCGCCGTCAGCCGTGCCGGCGACCTGCTGTTCATCTCCGGCCAGCTGCCGTTGCAGGACGGCAAGGTGGTCTGGCAGGGCCAGGTCGGCAAGGACCTGACCGTGGCGCAGGGCCGGCAGGCGGCCGAGCTGGCCGCCCTGAACGTGCTGGCGCAGATCCACGCCCATCTGGGCGGGTTCGACCGGCTCGATCACATCGTCCGGCTGGAAGGGCATGTGACGAGCGCGCCGGGGTCGTTCGACCAGCCGGCGGTGCTCGACGGCGCGTCCGACCTCTTCGCCGAGGTGCTGGGCGAACGCGCCGGCCATGCCCGCGCCGCCTATTCCCAGACCCAGCAGCCCGGCAATGCGGCGGTGATCCTGGTGGTGATCGCGCAGGTCAAGGGCGCCTGACCGGGGATTTTGTCGGCGTGCCGCTACACCACGCCCCTGGCCCGCAGCGCGGCCACGTCCTGCGGGGCGAGTTGCAGGTAGTCGCGCAGGACCTCATCCGTATGCTGGCCCAGCGCCGGTGGCGCGTAGCGCAGCGTGGTGGGCGTGTCCGAGAGCCGCAGCGGGCTGGCGGTGGTGCGCACGCGGCTGACCGGGTCGCCGGCACGCGGTTCGTCGGCCCGATAGCGTTCCTGCTCGATCTGCAGGCCACGGTGCTGCACGTGCGGATCGGCGAACGCCTGCTCGACGTTGTTGATGGGGCCGCACGGCACGGACTTGGCTTCCAGCAGGCGGATCCAGTCGTTCGTGGGCTTGCCGCGCGTGACGGCGACCATCATCGGGATCAGCGTCTTGCGGTGGGTCACGCGGGCGCTGTTGGTGGCGAAGCGCGCGTCCGTCGCCCAGTCGACCTCGGCGGCCTCGCAGAAGCGGGCGAACTGGCCGTCGTTGCCGATGGCGAGCAGCATGTTGCCATCGGCTGTCGGGAAGTCCTGATAGGGCACCACGCTCGGATGCACATTGCCCTGCCGCGTGGGCACGTTGCCGGCGTTCAGGAAGCCGGCGCCCTGGTTGGCCAGCACCGCCATGGCGACGTCCAGCAGCGCCACGTCGATGCACTGGCCGCGCCCGGTGTGGTGGCGGGCTTCCAGCGCGCCGAGGATGGCCGTGGTGGCGTACATGCCGGTGAACAGGTCGATCACGGCCACGCCCACCTTCATCGGGCCGCCGCCGGGCTCGCCGTCCGCATGGCCGGTGATGCTCATCAGCCCGCTCATGGCCTGCACCAGCAGGTCGTAGCCGGGGCGGGCCGCGTACGGGCCGGTCTGGCCGAAGCCGGTGATCGAGCAGTAGATCAGGCGCGGATTCAGCGCGCTGAGCGTCTCGTAGTCGAGCCCGTAGCGCTTGAGGCCGCCGGTCTTGAAGTTCTCGACCACCACGTCGCTCTGCTTGGCCAGCTCGCGGATCATGGCCTGCCCGTCGGGCGTGGACATATCCACGGTCACCGAGCGCTTGTTGCGGTTGCACGCCGCGAAGTAGCTGGCCTGGGCGGTCGGGCCGTCATCGCCGGTAAGGTAGGGCGGGCCCCAGAGGCGGGTGTCGTCGCCTTCGGCCGGCTTCTCGATCTTGATGACGTCGGCGCCCATGTCGGCCAGGTTCTGGGTGCACCAGGGGCCGGCGAGCACGCGCGAGAGGTCCAGCACGCGCAGGTGGCTGAGGGCGCCGGTCTGCGGGGACGGGTGGGGYAGGTCGGGGTGGATCTGGGCTTGGGGTGTGGTCATGGGGCTCAGCCGTTGCGCGCGTCGCGRATCATGTTGCGGGCGATGATGACCTGCTGGATCTGCGTCGTGCCTTCGTAGAGGCGGAACAGGCGCACGTCGCGGTAGAAGCGCTCGATGCCGTACTCGGCGATATAGCCCGCGCCGCCCAGAATCTGCACCGCGCGGTCCGCCACGCGGCCGACCATTTCGGTGGCGAACAGCTTGCAGCAGGAGGCTTCGGTGGAGACGTTGCGGCCTTCGTCGCGGCGGCGTGCGGCGTCGATCACCATGCACTCGGCGGCGTAGAGTTCGGCCTGGCTGTCTGCCAGCATGGCCTGGATCAGCTGGAAGTCGCAGATCGGCTGGCCGAACTGCTGGCGCTCGACGGCGTAGTTGAGCGCATCCCGCAGCACGCGCTTTGCCACGCCCACGCTGACGGCCGAGATATGCAGGCGGCCCTTGTCCAGCACCTTCATGGCGGTCTTGAAGCCCTGGCCTTCCTTGAGCCCGATCAGGTTGGCAGCCGGCACGCGCACGTTCTCGAAGATCACGTCGCAGGTRTGGGCGCCTTTCTGGCCCATCTTCACGTCGCGCTTGCCGAAGCTGATGCCCGCCGACTTCGCATCGACGATAAAGGCYGAGACGCCGGCCGAGCCCTTGATCGACGGATCGGTGCGCGCCATCAGCGTGAACATGCCGGCCTGCGGCGCGTTGGTGATGAAGCGCTTGGTGCCGTTGACGACGTAGTCGTCGCCGTCCCGTACGGCGGAGGTGCGCAGCGAGCCGGCGTCCGAGCCGGCGTCCGGCTCGGTCAGCGCGAACGAGGCGAGGATCTCGCCCGTGGCCAGCCGGGGCAGCCAGGCGGCCTGCTGCTCGGGCGTGCCATCCATCAGAATGCCCTGCGAGCCGATGCCGACCGTGGTGCCCAGCAGCGAGCGGAAGGCCGGCGCGGTCTGGCACAGCTCCATCACCACGCGGGCCTCTTCCTCCATGGTCAGTTCCAGGCCGCCGAAGCGCTCGGGAATGGTCATGCCGAACAGGCCCATCTCGCGCATGTCCTGCACGATGTCCTGGGGGATTTCGTCGGTCTCGGCCACGAGTGCCTCGGCCGGGACCAGCCGCTCGCGCACAAAGCGGCGCACGCTGTCGAGCAGGGCTTCGAGGGTGTCGTTATCGCGGATCATGGTTGGTCGTCCTTTGCTTCGTCTCGGTCAGTCAAGTGTCACGCCCTGCAGCACGCTGGCCCATTGGGTGCGTTCGCGTGCGGCGGTGTTGACGAGATCCTCGGTGGTGCCGTTCCACTGCTCGTAGCCCAGTTCGGCGTAGCGCTTGCGCAGGTCCGGGTCGGCCACGGCGTGCTTCACGGCGGCGGTCAGCTTCTGGGTGACCTCGGGCGTCAGGCCCTTGGGCGCGTAGACGGCGTACCAGCCGCCGGCCTCGTAGTCCTTCAGGCCGGCAATGCCGGATTCGCGGAAGGTGGGCACGTTGGGCAGCGCCGGGCTGCGGTTGGGCGAGCCCACGGCGATGGCGCGGACCTTGCCGCCGTTCACGTAGCCGCTGGCGGTGCTGATGATGTCGAACAGCATGTCGATCTGGCCGCCGATGGTGTCCGTCATGGCCGGCGCGTTGCCCTTGTACGGGATGTGGTTCAGCTCGACATTGGCCTGCCGGGCGAACAGCGCGGCGGCCACGTGGTTGGAGCTGCCCACGCCCGACGATCCGTAGCTGAGCTTGCCCGGATGGGCCTTGGCGTAGCTGACCAGTTCCTTGGTGGAGGTGAACGGCTCGCTGTTGTTGACCACCAGCATGTTGTAGTAGCGGGCCACCGGGGCGATCGGCGTGAGGTCCTTGGCCGGATCGAACGGCATGCGCTTCATGATGTTGGGGGCGACCGTGATGCCGGCGCTGGCCGCGAACCACAGCGTGTTGCCGTCGGYCTTGGCGCGCACGACCTCGTGGCCGGCCAGCGTGGCGTTGGCGCCGGGCTTGTTGTCCACCACCACCGTGGCGTTGAGGGCCTTGCCGAGCGCGGCGGCGAACAGCCGCGCGCCCTGGTCAGCCGGGCCGCCGGCCGCGTAGCCCACCACGAGGCGGACCGGCGGGTTGGACTGGGCCATGGCRGCGCCCGCGCCCAGCACGGCGGCGCCAACGATCAGGCCCGAAAGCAAGGTCCGTCGAAATGATGTGTGCATGGTTGTCTCCTTCATCCTTCTTGTTGTCAGTAGCGCTCGAAAACGGCCGCAATGCCCTGGCCGCCGCCGATGCACATGGTTTCCAGGCCGTAGCGGCCGCCCCGGCGTTGCAGTTCGTGCAGCAGCGTGGTCAGGATGCGCACGCCCGTGGCGCCAATCGGATGGCCGAGCGAAATGCCCGAGCCGTTGACGTTGAGCTTGCTGTCGATCTCGCCCTGGTCCTGCCAGTTCCAGCCCTTCAGCACGGCCAGCACCTGGCAGGCGAAGGCTTCGTTGAGTTCGACCAGATCCATCTGGTCCAGCCGCAGGTTCAGGCGRGCCAGCAGCTTCTTCACGGCCGGCACCGGGCCGATGCCCATGTGCGAGGGCTCGCAGCCGGCGGCGGCCCAGCCCACCAGCGTGGCCATCGGCGTCAGGCCCAGTTCGGCCAGCTTGTCTTCGGCCACGATCAGGCAGGCGGCGGAGGCGTCGTTCTGCTGGCTGGCATTGCCGGCGGTCACGGTGCCGCCCGGCATCAGCGCGCGCAGCTTGCCGAGGGATTCGGTGGTGGATTCCGGGCGATAGCCCTCGTCACGCGCGAAGCGCAGGGCCTCGCCCTTGCGCTGCGGTACGGAGACGGGAACGATCTCGGCGTCGAAGCGGCCGGCTTCCCACGCGGCGGCGGCGCGCTGGTGGCTGCGCAGCGCGAAGGCGTCCGCGGCTTCGCGGCTGATGCCGTAGTCGCGCGCCAGGTTCTCGGCGGTTTCGATCATCCCGGAGATYTCGCCGAAGCGGGACACCGGCTGGGAGCGYTCGCGGCCCCGGTCGAGCCGGTCGTAGAAGCGGACGTTGCCCGAGCGCGCGCCCCAGCGCATRTCGGTGGTGTAGTACTCGATATTGCTCATGCTCTCCACGCCGCCCGCGATGACCACGTCGGCGGCGCCGCTCTGCACCATCATCGACGCCGTGACCACGGCCTGCAAGCCGCCCCCGCAGCGGCGGTCGAGCTGCATGCCCGGCACATCCACCGGCAGGCCGGCCTGCAGCGCGGCCCAGCGGCCCACGCAGGGGACTTCGCTGTTGGCGTAGGACTGGGCGAACACCACATCGTCGATGCGCGCGGGGTCGATGCCGCTGCGYTCCACCACGGCACGCACGGTGGTGGCGGCCAGTTCCTCGACGGGCACCGGGCGCAGGCTGCCGCCGAAGGTGCCAACCGGGGTGCGGACGGGGGTAACGATTGCGGCTCTGCGCATGGTGGGTCTCCTGTGGATCTGGTCTGGGATGGAAATCGGTGGGAATCGATAGGAATCGATAGCAATCAGGCGGCGGCCGGCACGGTGACGAACGCGGCGCCGCACTGGCGCAGCAGTGCGTGGGCCTGGCGGTCCAGCGCCTCGCGGTGTTCCGGCGCGGCGATGTCGATCATGCGGCGCACGCGCTGCGACAGCGGCAGCCCGCGCAGGTCGGCCACGCCGTATTCGGTGACGATGAGCCCGGCGTCCGATCTGGCCGTGCTGACCGGTCCGGATAGCTGCGCGACGATGCGGCTGGCGCCCTTCGCGGTCGCCGGCAGCGCGATGATCGGCAGGCCGCCGTGGCTGCGCGCGGCACCGCGCAGGAAGTCCGCGGCGCCGCCCACGGCGCCCATGTAGACGCCGCCGGCYACCTCGGCATTGATCTGGCCGGTCAGGTCCACCTCGATGGCGCCGTTGATGGCCGCCAGCTTGTGCTGGCGCGCCAGTACCTCGGGATCGTGGGTGTAGGTGGTTTCGCGCAGCTGCAGCAGCGGGTTGCGATGTGCCCAGCGGCGCAGGCGCTCGCTGCCCATCAGGATGCCGCCGATGCCGACGCCGGTATCGACAGTCTTGCGTGCGTGCGTCAGCGCCCCGGACTCGGCCAGCGCCACCACGCCATCGCCCACGGCGCCGCTGTGCAGGCCCAGGTCACGGTGGCCGTGCAGCGCCGCCAGCACCGCTTCGGGCAGGTTGCCGATGCCCATCTGCAGCGTGGCGCCGTCCTCGATCCGGCCGGCGATGTGGCGGGCAATCGCCAGTTCCACCTCGGAGGGCGCGCCGCGTTCGAGGTCGATTGGCGCATATTGCGCATCGACGGTCAGGGCGATGTCGTCGGCGGTCAGGTAGCGGCTGCCATGGGTCCACGGGACGTCCGGGTTGACCTCGGCGATGATCACGCGTGCCCGATCCAGCACGGCGGGGAGGTATTCGTGCACCAGCCCGAGGCTATGGCGGCCCTCCGTGTCGGCGGGGGAGACCTGCACCAGCGCCACGTCCACCGGCAGCGTGCCGGACCGGATCAGCCCGGGCAGGTGGGAGTAATGGCWCGGCACGATGTCCAGCAGGCCGGCGCGGGCCAGTTGGCGGTGCGGGCCGCTGGCGGCGTAGCCGAAGAAGTCGATCACATCGGACTGGTCCGGCCGGAGCGTGTCTGACTGGCCGATGCCGACGAAGACACCCAGCCGCCCACCCTGGGCGATGGCGTGCCGATGGGCCACCAGCGCCCGCGTGAGCGTCAGCGGCTCGGCGGTGGCCTGGCCCCACCAGATGCGGTCGCCGGGGCGGATCAGGGCGCGCAGCGCGGCGGCCAGCGAGTGGGCATCCGAGTGGGCATCCATTTCCGGCGTGTCTCCTGTTTGTCATTTTTTGGTATGGGCTGGAGCATGTTGGCATTTGCGCGCCGGCGCTATTTGAGAATGCCAATGGCGGACTTCGCCTGTTGCGAAATCAGCGTGCCGGYGCGGGTTGGCRGGCTGCCTGGCGGGCTGCCTTCTGCTCCGGCAAAGGCCCGGTTCCGCAAACGTTGATTGCGCCACACGCCAAACCTCGCGAGCATGGCAACGCCAACAAAAGCGGGAGACGCGCCATGATCGAACAGACCCAATCGAATAACTTCCAGGAAATCCGGGACGCCGTGCGCAGCCTCTGCGCGGAGTTCCCCGACGAGTACTTCCGCAAGATCGACGAGCAGCGGGCCTACCCGGAAGCCTTCGTCAACGCGCTGACCGACGCCGGCTGGCTGGCGGCGCTGATTCCGCAGGAATATGGCGGCTCGGGGCTTGGCCTGACGGAAGCGTCGGTGATCATGGAGGAGATCAACCGATGCGGCGGCAACTCGGGCGCCTGCCACGGCCAGATGTACAACATGGGCACGCTGCTGCGCCACGGCTCGGACGCGCAGAAGCAGAAGTACCTGCCGAAGATCGCCTCGGGCGAGTGGCGCCTGCAGTCCATGGGCGTGACCGAGCCGACTACCGGCACCGACACCACCAAGATCAAGACCCGGGCCATCAAGAAGGACGGCCGCTACGTGGTCAATGGCCAGAAGGTGTGGATCAGCCGCGTGCAGCACAGCGACTTCATGATCCTGCTGGCGCGCACCACGCCGCTGGACGAGGTGAAGAAGAAGAGCGAAGGCATGTCGATCTTCCTGGTGGACCTGCACGAGGCCCAGAAGAAGGGCATGGTGGTGCGCCCGATCCCGAACATGGTCAACCACGAGACCAACGAGCTGTTCTTCGAGGACCTGGAGATCCCCGAGGAGAACCTGATCGGCGAGGAAGGCAAGGGCTTCAAGTACATCCTCGACGGCCTGAACGCCGAGCGTACGCTGATCGCCGCCGAGTGCATCGGCGACGGCTACTGGTTCATGGACCGCGTGACCAAGTACGTGACCGAGCGCCAGGTCTTCGACCGGCCCATCGGGCGGAATCAGGGCGTGCAGTTCCCGATTGCCGAGTCGTTCATCGAACTGGAAGCCGCCAACCTGATGCGCTGGAAGGCCTGCGAACTSTACGACGCGCACGCGGCGATGGGCGCGCAGGCCAATATGGCCAAGTACCTGGCCGCCAAGGCGAGCTGGGAGGCGGCCAACGTGTGCCTGCAGTTCCACGGCGGCTTCGGCTTCGCCTGCGAGTACGACATCGAGCGCAAGTTCCGCGAGACGCGCCTCTATCAGGTGGCGCCGATCTCCACGAATCTGATCTACTCCTATGTGGCGGAGCACATCCTGGGCCTGCCGCGCTCGTTCTGAGCGGCAATCGACCTTGTCCGTTGCACGCCAGATGCACCGCCCCTACACTGGCGGCACTCAAGCCAAAGCCAGCCTTCATTGATCGAGGAAGACCCAGACATGTGTTCGGACCGAACCCCCGCCCAACGCATCAGCGACATCCCCCGTCACTGGGCGCTCGCCACGCCTGACCGCCCGGCGGTGGTGGAGGAAGGGCGCGCCGTGTCTTATGGCGAACTCTGGGCCGATATCGAGGCCGCGCAGCAGTACCTGCGCACGCAGGGCGTGGCCGGCGGCGACCGGGTGATGATCGTCGCCGAGAACTCGCTGTCCGTGGTGACGCTGCTGTTCGCGCTGTCGGAGATCGGCGCGTGGCCGGTGGTGGTCAATGCGCGGCTGTCCGAGCGGGAGGTGGAGGTCATCCGCGCGCATTGCCGGCCCCGGCTGATGCTGTTCACCCATGGCGCCTCGCCCGATGCCCTGCGGCACGGCGTGACCTACCGCGCCCGGGAAACCGCGCCGCCGGGCCTGGGCCCGCTGATGGCCGGCGCGGTGGACCCKACCAGCGAGCGCGTGCCTGAGGCACTGGCGCAGGAAGTGGCGGCGCTGATCTACACCTCGGGCACCACCGGCCAGCCGAAGGGGGTGATGGTGTCGCATCGCGGCCTGCTGCACTTCGCGCGGGTCACCGTGGCGTCGCGGCGCATGGCGCCGGACGACTGCGCCTACGCGGTCATGCCGATGTCGCACATCTTCGGCATGGGCACGGTGCTGCTCGCCACCTTCCAGGCGGGCGCCAGCCTGTACCTGTCGTCCCGCTTCAATGCGGCCGATGTGACGCAGGCCATCGAAGCCGGGTCGATTTCGATCCTGCAAGGCGTGCCGACGATGTTCCACCGCATCCTCGCCCATCTGCGGGCGGCCGGGGTGCAACGGCTGGCCTCCACCCGGCTGCGCTATTTGTATACCGGCGGCGGGCCGCTCGACCCCACGCTCAAGCAGGAAGTGGAGGGCATGTTCGGCCAGCCGCTGCATCAYGGCTACGGCATGACCGAGTACGCCGGCTCGCTGTTCGTCACCCATATGGATCGCCCGCGCACCGATTGCGCGGCGGGGGAGATCGTGGAAGGGGCCGAAGTGCGGTTGATCGGCGCGGATGGCCAGCCGGTGGAGACGGGCACGCCGGGCGAAATCTGGGTCCGGGGGCCGGGCGTCATGCTTGGCTACTATCTCGCGCCGGAACTGACCAGGCAGGTCATCAGCGAGGACGGCTGGCTCAATACCGGCGATATCGGCCGGCTCGGGCCGGACGGCGCGCTATACATCGTCGGCCGGACCAAGGACCTGATCATCCGCTCGGGCTTCAATGTCTATCCGATCGAGGTGGAGTCGGTGCTGAACGCCCATCCGGCGGTGCTGGTGTCGGCGGTGGTCGGCGTGCCGACGTCGGACGGCAACGAGGAAGTGGTGGCCTTCGTCGAGATCAAGGAAGGGGAAGCCTTCGATGCCGATGCGCTGCGTGCCTTCGTGATGGATCGGCTGTCGCCCTACAAGCGGCCGGAGCGCTACCTGCGCCTGGGCGCGATTCCGAAGACRGCCAGCGGCAAGCTGCTCAAGCACCAGCTGCGGGAAATGCTGGCCGTGCAGGGGTAGGCGCCCGCCGCCACGTTAGTCCTGGCGGCCCTGGCCGTCCTCGACCAGCAGATCGACCAGCTTGCGGGCGAACAGCGGCAGCGCCGCCAGATCCGCCACGCAGATCTGGAGCCGGCGCTCCGCCCAGTCGTCCTCAAGCTGGACAATGCTCAGCGCCATCGACTTGGCGTGCCGGACGGCCGTGCTCTCCGGCAGCACGCCAATGCCCACGTTCGCCTCGATCATCCGGCAGGCCGTCTCGAAATTGCTGACCTGCACCCGCCAGCGCAGCGAGCGCTGGAGGTCAGCGGCGGCGCCTTGCAGGAAGGTATGGATGGCGCTGGCCTCGGGCAGGCCGATGATGTCGWACTTCAGCGCCTCGATGAAGCCCACGCGCTTGCGCTGCGCCAGCGGGTGGCTGAGTGCCACCGCCAGCACGAGGCGGTCATTCCGGTAGGGCATCATCTCCACCCCTTCGGCACGGAGATTCCCCGCGACGATGCCGATATCGACGGCGCCTTCCTGCACCGCACGCAGAATGTGCGGACTGAGGCGCTCCTGCATGTCGATCGTCACATCAGGATGATTCACCAGATAGGTCCGCAGCACGGCGGGCAGGTACTCGCTCATCGCCGTGGTATTGGCGAACACGCGCACATGGCCCTTCACGCCGGACGCGTACTCCTGAAGGTCGCCACTGAGCTGTTCGAGCTGGCGAATCACGCGCCGCGCATGGGCCAGCAGCGTCTCCCCGGCGCCGGTGACCTTCACCCCATGGCTGCTCCGGCTCAGCAGCTTCACGCCTACGTGTTCCTCCAGATTCTTGATCCGGGTACTGGCCGCCGCGAGCGAGAGGTGGGAGCGTTCGGCGCCGCGAGTGAGGCTGCTGGCCTCCGCGATATGGGTGAAAAGCTTCAGGTCAACGAGATCAAAGCGCACGAGCGGGTCCCTGGCGGCGGGGCCGCGTCCAGGATCGAAATATGAAGTGGGGGGATTTTGCGCTTGCATCCCGCCCAATGCAAAGGCGCGGAATGCCTGTTCTGCCTTGCAGTATGTCGCGCCGAGCCCCCGCAACCTTTGTAGCGAATCAGGCACCTTTCGCGGAGGCGCCTGCTGCAAAAGGCGCTTCAGCGCATCGCGCGGCGGATTCCGGTAGCATCCGGCTCGCTGTGGATCGGGCACTGCGGATGCGGGGAGCCGAGCCTTTGTATCGGCATGTATCCGGGCTGTCCGCCGATACATCCGCATACCCATCCATGCATTCATCACACGGGGGCGATACATGGGCGCGATTCAATGCATGCATGGCAGACGGCAGCCACGCAACGCCGCCGCCTGTGTCCCATCACCCATTGAAAGGATCGACATGTTGACTCGCACGCTTGCATCGCTGGCCGTCGCGGCCCTCGCTTTCTCGGCCGGTTCGGCCGCCTACGCAGCAGAGAAGGCCCCCACCTCGGTCGTGATCGTGCACGGCGCGTTTGCCGATGGCTCCGACTGGGCCAAGGTCATTCCGCTGCTGCAGGCCAAGGGTGTCAGGGTGCAGGCCGTGCAGAACGGGCTCAACTCGCTGGCGGACGACGTGGCGGCCACGCGCCGCGCCATCAACAACCAACCCGGCAAAGTCGTGCTGGTCGGCCATTCGTGGGGCGGTACGGTGATTACCGAGGCGGGCGCCGTCGACAAGGTGTCCGCGCTCGTCTACGTGGCCGCCTTCGCACCGGATGCGGGCCAGTCCACGGAGGAAGCGGGCAAGGCTCACCCGCCCGCGCCGGGTATCGGCAAGATCGTCGCCGATGCGGAGGGCTACCTCTCGCTGCCGCCCGAGGCGCTGGCCAGCGATTTCGCGCAGGACGTGCCGGCCGCCCAGGCGCGCGTCATGGCCGCCACGCAGGGCCCGATCCAGGCGAAGGCGTTTGGCGAGAAGACCACCGTCGCCGCATGGACCACGCGGCCCTCCTGGTACATCGTCAGCCAGAACGACCGGATGATCCCGCCCGCGCTCGAACGTGAAATGGCCAAGAAGATCGGCGCGAAGGTGACGACGCTGCCGACCAGCCACGTGCCGCAGCAGTCCCGGCCGGCCGATGTGGCGAAGGTCATTCTCGACGCCGTGCAGACGGTGCAGAAGCAGTAAGACAGGTTGCAGTAAGGCAGGCGGCAGGGCAGTCCGCTGCGCAGGCATTCCCAAACCATGCGAGGAACGACACATGAAAATCGCGGTGATTGGCGCAGGTGCGGTGGGCTGCTTCTATGGCGGGATGCTGGCGCGGGCCGGTCAGGATGTGGTGCTGATTGGCAGGCCGCGGCATGTCGATGCCATCCGGGCGCGTGGCCTGCGATTCGAATCCAGGCTGTTCGATGAACAGGTGACCATCGCGGCAAGCGCCAACGCGGCGTCCGTGGAGGACGCCGATATCGTGCTGGTCTGCGTGAAATCCGTCGACACCGAGCAGGTTGCCGACGAGATCCGCAGCCACTTGAAGCGCGAAGCGCTGGTCGTGTCCCTGCAGAATGGCATCGACAACGCAGGGCAGTTGGAGCAGGTGCTGGCACGCCCAGTGATACCCGCCGCCGTCTACGTCGCCAGCGAGATGGCCGGCGATGGGCACCTCCGGCATCACGGCCGGGGTGACCTGGTGATCGGGCAGGAGCAGGGCAGCGAGCTGGTGGCGCGCCTGTTCCACGACGCCGGCGTGCCCACAGTGGTCTCGGCCAATGTGGCGCGCGCACTCTGGGAGAAGCTGATCCTGAACTGCGCCTACAACGCGCTGTCCGCGATCGTCAACCTGCCCTACGGCGAGATTCGCGGCGTGGCGTCCGCCGAGGAAGCGATGCGCAACCTCATCGCGGAGTGTCTTGCGGTAGCGCACGCCGAAGGCGTCGACATCGACCTCGATGCGGATGGCCAGCTTGAACGGATTCGCCGCACCATCCCTCTTGGCCAGTACTCGTCGATGGCGCAGGACTTCGCCCGGGGCCGCGCCAGCGAGATCGCGGCCCTGAACGGCGCCATCGTCCGGCGCGGCAACGCGCGGGGCGTGCCGACACCGGTCAACCAGATCATCGTGGCATTGGTGGAACTGCTGGAAAGCCAGCACCCCCAGAAGTGACAAACGCGGACAGCGCCTGACGGCCTGTCCGCGTTCGCGTTTACTCCTCCTGGAATGCCTCCTCGCGCTTGGCCTTGATCGCGGGCAGCGCCACGACTGCCACCAGCGCCGCGGCCGCTATCAACAGCCCGAGCGACAACGGACGCGTCGTGAACACCGTGTAGTCGCCGCGCGACAGCAGCAAGGTGCGCCGGAAATTCTCCTCCATCATCGGCCCGAGCACAAAGCCGAGCAGCAGCGGCGCCGGCTCGCACTTCAGCTTATGGAACACATAGCCGATGAGGCCGCAAGCCGCTGCGGCGAAGACATCGAACACCGTGTTGTTGACCGAGTACACGCCGATGCTGCAGAACACGAGGATGGCCGGATAAAGGAAACGATACGGCACCGTCAGGAGCTTGACCCAGACGCCGATCAGCGGCAGGTTCAGCACCACCAGCATCAGGTTGCCGATCCACATGGAAGCAATCAGGCCCCAGAACAGCGCCGGGTTGCTGGTCATCACCTGCGGGCCGGGCTGGATGTTGTGGATCGTCATCGCGCCCACCATCAGCGCCATCACGGCGTTGGGCGGAATACCCAGCGTCAGCAGCGGGATGAAGGACGTCTGCGCCGCAGCGTTGTTAGCCGATTCCGGACCCGCCACGCCTTCGATCGCGCCCTTGCCGAACTCATGGGCGTACTTCGATGTCTTCTTCTCCAGCGAGTACGCCGCAAACGAGGCCAGCGAAGCACCGCCGCCCGGCAGGATGCCCAGCGCCGAGCCCAGCAGGGTGCCGCGCAACACCGCCGGGATCATGCGCCGGAAATCCTCCCTGCTCGGGAAGAGTCCGGTGACGCGGTCCGTGAAGGTCTCGCGGTGTTCCTTCTGCTCCAGGTTGGCGATAATCTCGGCAAAGCCGAACAGTCCCATCGCCAGCGCGGTGATGCTGATGCCATCGGTCAGCTCGGGCACATCGAACGAAAACCGCGCGGCGCCGGAGTTCACGTCGGTGCCCACGAGGCCGAGCAGCAGGCCAAGGACGATCATGGCCACTGCCTTGACGAGCGAGCCCGATGCCAATACCACCGCACCGATCAAACCGAGCACCATCAGCGAGAAGTACTCCGCCGGCCCGAACTTGAACGCCAGCTCGGAGAGCGGCGTGGCAAACGCGGCCAGGATCAGCGTGGCGACGCTGCCCGCGAAGAACGAACCCAGCCCGGCGGTGGCCAGCGCCACGCCGGCACGGCCGCGGCGCGCCATCTGGTAGCCGTCCAGCGTGGTCACCACGGCGGACGACTCGCCCGGCAGGTTGACCAGGATGGCCGTGGTGGAACCGCCGTACTGCGCGCCGTAGTAGATGCCGGCCAGCATGATCAGCGCGGCCACCGGGGGGAGCGTGTACGTGATGGGCAACAGCATGGCGATGGTCGCCAGCGGCCCCAGACCCGGCAGCACGCCGATCAGCGTGCCCAGCACGCAGCCCAGGAAGGCATAGGCCACGTTCTGTAGCGAGAGCGCCGTGGAAAAGCCGAGCGCGAGATGACTGAGCAACTCCATTCCATGGCTCCTAGTTGGTCAGGAACGCCGGCCACACCGGCATCTGCAGGTTGATGCCGTAGACGAATGCCACGGTACTGATCACCACGAGCACCACGGCATTGAGCGCGGCACCCTTCCACGTGAATTCATGGCTGGCCATCGACGAGACGAGCACCAGCGCCAGCACCGACAGCACCATGCCGAGCGGCTTCAGCAGCAGGCCGAACAGGACCACGGAGCCCAGGATCCACAGCAGCGTCTTGATGTCCCAGCGCGCCATGCGATCCGCTTCACCTTCGCGGGACATGGACCCGGCCGCCACCACGGCGCCGAGCAAGGCCAGCACGATGCCGAGCCAGAACGGGAAGTAGCCCGGCCCCATCTTGGCGGCTGTGCCCATGGAGTAGCCACGGGCAACGAAGGAAAAGCTGAGTCCGACGATGACGAACATCAGCCCGGAAAGTAGGTCTGTCTGCCTGCGTATGCGCATGCGAGGTCTCCTTGGGGGCGCGCGGATCGGACGACGCGCAACGCGCCGACACAACCGACTCTGTTTTTGGAGTTCCGAAAGATACATCATGTTGTGATGTATTTTGGTGAAGACAAGGGTTATTCCCTAGAAATCCGTGGGGCCGGTTCCTGCGGTGGTGCCCGGGGCGCCACAATGAAAAAAGCCCGGCAGCCTGATGGGCTGCCGGGCTTTTGGCCGGGCTTTTGGGGGGGTGGCCGCATGGGGCGGCCAAGTCTGTCAGTCCGCCGTCGCCCCCGACCGCTTCACCACCGTCGACCACTTGCGGATCTCGCTGTCCACGAACTTGCCGGTCTCGGCCGGGGTCATCGGCATCGGCTCGGAGCCGCGGTCGGTGATGAATTTGCGCAGTTCTGGCGATTGCAGCGCTTTCACCGTCTCCGTGTTGAGCTGGTTGACGATGGCCGGCGGCGTGGCTGCCGGCGCCATCATCACCGCCCAGCCCAGCGCCTCGAAGCCCGCCACGCCTTCTTCTCGCACGGTCGGCACCTGCTGCAGCTGGGGCACGCGTTTCGCCGTGGTCACGGCCAGCGGCACGGCCTTGCCGGACTGGATCAGCGGCATGGCGGCGGTCACGGAATCGACCATCAGCGGGATCTGGTTGCCSAGGAAATCCGCCTGCGCCGGGCCGCTGCCTTTGTAGGGAATATGCACGATGAACACGCCGGTCTGCGCCTTGAGCATCTCGGCGGACAGGTGCTGCGTGCCGCCGATGCCGGCGCTGGCATAGCTGTACTTGCCCGGGGCCGCCTTGGCCTTGGCGATCAGTTCATGCAAGGACTGGAAGCCCGACTGCGGCGTGGCCAGGAAGACCAGCGGCACCGARAACACCCCGGAGATCGGCGCGAAATCCTGGCGCGGATCGTAGTTGATCTTCTTGTAGAGCGTCTGGTTGATGGCCATCGCACTGCCGCCCATGACCAGCGTGTAGCCATCGGCCGGGGCTTTCGCGGCCACTTCCATGCCGATATTGCCGCCGGCGCCGGCGCGGTTTTCCACCACGATGGACTGGCCGAGCTGCTTGCCGAGCTTCTCGGCCAGGGCACGCGCGAAGATGTCGGTGGCCTGTCCGGGCGGGAAGGGCACGATCAGCTTGATGGGACGGTCCGGGTAGGCGGCGTGGGCGGTGCTGGCGATGCTGAGCAGCAAGGCGAGAAGGGTAGTGTGCGGGGTAGTGCGCGACGGCTTCAACGGAATCTCCTCAAATGATGGGCAATGACGTGACGTCTCTCGGTGGCGTCTACGGGCGAGATTCTACGCTCCCGTGCCCGCTCCGTGCCCGCTACCAGTCGACCCAATTTCGGGAAGCCACTGCCCGGGACGATTAGAATGCCGCTCCAACCGTCCACATCGTTGTATCCGAACACATGGCAGTCACGCATAGCAGAAAACAGGCCACGCTGATCGGGCTGCTCGCGATCCTCCTCTGGAGTTCGATCGTTGGCCTGATCCGGGGCGTCAGCCAGAGCTTTGGCGCCACCGGCGGGGCGGCGCTGATCTACACGGTGGCCTCGGCCCTGCTCTGGCTGTCCGTCGGCGCCGTCAAAATCCGGACGCTGCCGCGCGCCTACCTGATCTGGGGCAGCCTGCTGTTCGTGTCCTACGAGCTGTGCCTGTCGCTGTCCATCGGCTACGCCAACAGCGGCAGGCAGGCCATCGAGGTCGGCATGGTCAACTACCTTTGGCCAAGCTTCACGATGCTGGCCGCCATCGTCTTCAACCGGCAGCGCGCCAACTGGCTGATCGTACCGGGCTTCCTGATGGCGATCCTGGGGATTGCATGGGTGCTCGGCGGCGAGCAGGGCTGGGATCTGGGCGAGATGGCGCGCAACGTGCAGGACAATCCGCTCAGCTACGGCCTGGCGTTCGTCGGCGCCGTGATCTGGGCCGGCTATTGCACGGTGACCAGCCGCATCGCGCAAGGCAAGAACGCCATCACGCTGTTCTTCATGCTCACGGCGCTCGCCCTGTGGGGCAAGTACCTGTTCACCCATGGGGAGACGATGGTGTTCAGCTATGCCGGCCTGATCTACCTGGCGCTGGCGGCCTGCGCGATGGGCTTCGGCTATGCGGCGTGGAACGTCGGCATCCTGCATGGCAACGTGACTGTGCTGGCCGGCGCCTCGTACTTYATTCCGGTGCTCTCKGCGGCGCTGGCKGCSGYGCTGTTGCAGACGCCGCTGTCCCTCGCGTTCTGGAAGGGCGCGTCGATGGTCTGTGGCGGGTCCATCCTCTGTTGGCTGGCCACGCGACGCGTGGRCCAGCCTAAGTAGCCCCGACAGCGCCCTTACTCCAGCACAATCCCCCGCGCCTTCACCAGCGCGCCCCACTTGGCCACTTCGCTGTCGATGAATCCGGCAAAGTCGGCGCTGGTGCCGGGCGCCGGCTGCAGCCCGAGCGCCAGCAGCCGCTTGGTGACCTCCGGGTCGCCCAGCGCCTGCGTCGCATCCCGGTTCACCTGCTGGACGATGGCCGCCGGCGTGCGCGCCGGGGCGACGATTCCGAACCAGCCGTGCCCCACCACGCCGGSCACGCCCTGCTCGGCGAATGTCGGCGCATCCCGATAGACCGGCGTGCSGGCCTCCGCCGCCACGGCAATCACGCGCAGCTTGCCGGCCTGGATGAACGGCAGTGCCGTGGTGATCGCGGTGAGGGTGGCATCGACGCGGCCGGCCAGCAGTTCCGTGTAGGCGGTGGCGTCGCCCCGATAGTGCACGTTCAACGCCTTGAACCTGGCCTGCTGCGCGAACAGTTCCGCCGTCAGGTGCGGKCCGGAGCCGATGCCGGGCGAGGCGAACGTCACGCCATCGGGCTTCTTCTGGGCCAGTTTCACGAAGTCCGCCACCGTCTTGACGGGCGAGCTGGCGTTGACGATCAGGAAGATCGGCCCGAGCACACGCGGCCCCACGGCGACGAAGTCCTTGTGGATGTCGAACCGCTGCGACAGCCCCGCGCCCGTGTTGATCGCGAACGGCGCGGCGGCCCAGAGCAGGGTGTAGCCGTCAGGCGCGGCATGGGCCACCGTCTCGCTGGCCAGCCGCGTGCCGGCGCCGGGCTTGTTCTCCACGACCACCTGCTGGCCATACTTGCGGCTCAACGCCTCGGCCAGCACGCGCGCCGAGGTGTCGTTGGACCCGCCGGCCCCGTAGGGCGAAATCAGCCGCACCGGCTTGGCGGGGTAGGTCTCCCCGAACGCAGCGGGCGCCACGCCCGCCAGGGCCATGGCGCCGAGCAGGCGGCGGCGCGTCAGTTGTCGTGGCGTCACGCGGCACCTCCCGTGCGCTGGATGACCGGATACCGGTAGGTCTTGTCGAGGTGGGCGGCCTGCGGCACGTAGAGCCGCAGCGCCACGTAGAACGGCCCCGGCGGTGCCGGCAGCCAGTTGCCGTGCCGCGCCGGATCGGCCGGCGGCTGCGCGGAGAGCCACAGCGTGAGGCCCCCATCGGCACCGCGCTGGAGCGATGCCGAACGGTCCCCGAGCGAATAGCGGCCGATCGCGTTCGGCACCAGCATGCAGTCCTGTTTGTCGTACATCGTCAGCGACCAGAAGGCGCCGACCTGCGGCGGATTGTCGGCGGGGAAGTCGAGCCGGTATCCGTGCCGGCCGTCGAGCGGCTCGCCATCGCCGCTGCGGTCCGCAATCACGTACATCGCCTCCTGCACGCCCAATGCGCCGATATAGTTGCGCGCCACGTGCGCACGCTGTGCGAAGTTGTCGCCATACGAGTCGCGGACTTCGACCGACATCGCCCAGCCGCCGCCCATGTCCGAAGACTGGGGCACGGCCAGCGCCTCAAGCACGTTGTGCAGCGCCGCGCCCAGCCCATCGCGCTGGCTGGCATTGGGCACGACATCCGGACCGAGGCCGACGCTGGCGAAGCTTGCCACCAGCCCCGCCTCGGCAGCCGGGGGAGGATTCTCGCGCAGCGCCCGCGCGACGACTTCGGCGAAGCGTTGCGGATCCCCGAGCTGCTCGGCCGRATGCATGCCGGTATCGAACGGCTGCGCGGCGTCGGCGCCATCGAGCGTGGTCAGGTGSATGGCGTCCTGCAGCGCGTGCACCACCGGCAGGTCCGCATCGCCATCCACCAACAGGCGGCCGATCATCCAGACGCCATCGGTCGGGCAGGGCACGGCCTGCATGTCCGCCGGCACCTCGCCACGCCACGACGGCCCGTGCAGCAGGAAGCGTCCCGCCGCCGTGCCCGTGGTGCGGCTGCCGATATAGCCGAACGGGTTCGTGTAGAAGTCGAGCAGGCCAAGCACGTAGTAGCGCCCGTTGAAGTCCGGCACATGCAGCACAACGGGCCCCTGCGAGAGATCGAGCCACGCGTTGGTGTAGAGCGTGTCGTTGTTCGGCGTGACGACTTGCCGGTGCTGCGGGCCCAGCAGCTCGCGCGTGTGGATCACGTGGTTGATCCAGCGCAGCGTGGATTCGGGGCCGTCGCCAGCGAACTTGCCGGCGCGGTTGCGTCGCGGACACGTGGCCGCACGCATGCGCGCCATCTCGTACAGCGGCAGCGTGTAGATCACGGCATCGCGCGCCAGCGCGGGTGTGCCGGTTACCTCTTGGGGCATGGTGTCTCCTGTCTTGTTCTGATGGACTGCTCAGCCGGCGCGGCGCACGGCGGGAATCGTGTACTGGCCTTCCATGAATGCCTGAGCCGGATGATAGAGCCGCAGGATCAGGTAGAACGGGCCTGCCGGCGCCGGCAGCCAGTTGTCATCCTGCGTGGGCCGCGCGTGGCCCACCGGTATCACCAGCGTGCCATCGGCCTCCATGCGCAGGCCCGGCGTGCGGTCGCCCACGGCATAGCGGCCGATGGCGTTGGCAGTGAAGAAACGGTCCTCGCCATAGAGGGACACCGACCAGAACGCATCGGCCGGCGGCAGCATGCCCGGCGCAAAGCGCAGCTCGTAGGCGTTGCGGCCATCGAGCCGCTCGCCATCGGCGTCGAAGTCTGCCATGGCATAGACCGCTTCGTCCGCGCGCAGCGCGCCCAGCCCCTTCATGGCCGTGCAGGCGCGCAACAGCCAGTCGTCGCCATAGGTGCCGAGCCGCATGCTGTAGCCCCAGGCCTTGTGGCCCTGGCTGCGCGTGTGTGCCTCGATGATGGCCAGGCCCTGCTGGTAGGCGCTGCGCAGGCCGGCGACGACCGACGCCCGCAGCGAGGCGAAGTCGACATCCTCCCCGAGCCGCAGCCCCGCCTTGCGCAGCAGCGTGAACAGTCCCTGTTCGGCCGGCGCGGGCGGGAAATCGCCCATCGCGCGGTACAGGTTCTGGAAGAAGTCGATGGCCGCGTCGCCGCTGTCCTGCCATTGCTGAACGCTTGCGGGGCGCGCCGGCCCCGCGCTGCGCAGGATCTCGAAGCCCTGTTCGAACGCATAGGCGCGCGGGAGGTCGTCGGGGCCCTGCACCAGCRCGCGGCCGATCAGCCAGACCARCGAGGTCGGCGCGTGTACGACCTGCGCGTGCGCGCCCGAAGGCTGCTGTCCGGGCCCGAGCAGTTGCACGTCCGCACCGGTGAGCGGCACGTTGCGCGGCCCGAGGTTCGTGAAGTTGTTGGTGTGGGCGTCGAGCAGTTCGATGACGTAGTAGCGGTCGGCATCRGGGAGCGGCGGCACGCGCAGCGTGACGGGACCATCGGCCAGATTCAGCCAGCCGCAGAAGTAGAGCAGGTCATTGGCGGGCGTCACGATGTCGCGGTCTTCGTGCGTCCACAGCCGCGCGCTGGCGGAGAGCGTGTTCATCGGCGCGCGGCCATAGCGCGTGGGCGCATCGACGGAAGTTTGCAGGCGGCAGGTGCGCAGCGTTTCGATCAGCGGATAGCCGTAGATCACGAGCGGCAGCGCGGCGGCGGCGACCAGGGCCTCCTGCGGGCTGGCATGGACGGGCGCGGCGAAGACGGGCGGTGCGGGATGGTTCATGTCGTTGGGCAAGGGGGAATGGAGTCAGCCGGGTTGGCGGAGCGTGATGACGGCGTCGGCGGCGCAGAGGCCATCGGCGCCGACGATGAATGGGTTGATCTCCAGCGTATCGAGCCGGTCCCCGAGGGCGGCAGCGGCGCGGGAGACCTTGACGAGCACCTCCGCCACCGCGTCGAGATCGAGGGGCGGGTGGCCCCGATGCCCGGTGCAGAGCGCCTCCGCCCGGCTCTGTGCGAGCATGGCGCGCGCGCGGGCGCGGCTCAGCGGGGCGAGTCCGAACGCCATCTGCCGGAAAATCTCGACGGCCGTGCCGCCGATGCCGGCCAGTGCGACGAGGCCGAACACGGGATCGCGCCGCACGCCGACCATGATCTCGCCCCAGCCGCGCACCATGCGGGCGATGATGGCGCCTTCGAAGTGCGCGGGCTGGCCATCGGSATCGCGCGACTGCAGCACGGCGGCTTGCACGCGCGCGAAGGCGTCGCGCACGGCGGCTGCGTCCTTGAGGTTGAGCACCACGCCGCCAATGTCGCTCTTGTGCAGGATGGTGCGCGAGCACAGCTTCACGGCCACCGGATAGCCGAGCGATTCCSCGATGCGCACGGCTTCGTCGGCGTCCTGCGCCACGCCATGCGCGGCCACCGGTACGCCGGCTTCGGCCAGCCACGCCATCGCTTCGGCTTCTGACAGCGCGGTAGCGTCATCGGGGAAATCGGGCGGGGCGATGGCAGCGGGCTTCGAGCTGTCCTCAGCCGGGACGCCAGCCAACGCTTCCATTGCCGCCGCCTTTGCGAGCGTAGCCACCGCTTCCATCGTGTGAGCCGGTTCGCGGAACACCAAACATCCACGGGATTCGAGCCAGGCGCGCTTCTCGTCGTCCATCACGCCCGATACCAGCAGCGGGGCGGACTCCGCTTCCGTGGCCAGCGTGGCCACGGTCTGCTGCAACTCGGTCCACAGGCGGGGCGCGTTGGCGCCGCCGGCCAGGAACGCCGCCACGCTGCCGTACTCGCCGCAACGCGCCACGCCGGCCAGCGCATCGAGAAAGATCTTCGGCTGCGACACGACCTGTCCGGTCACGTCGATCGGATTGGCGGTACTGGCGAACGGAATCGCGGTGCGCAACGCGTGGGCGGCTGCGTCGGGCATGGGCGGCAGCGGTAGCCCCAGCGACTCGGCGCTGTCCGCCATCATGATGCCGACGCCACCGGAGACCGTGACGATGGCCACCGGCGCCACGGCATCGGCCGGCAAGCCGCCGCGCGCGTGCCAGCGCGCAGGCCGGCGCCCACGCGCCAGCGTGTAGCCGAGGCGGAAGAACGCTTCCAGCGTTGGCGCGCGGTGCACGCCGTATTCGTCGAACACGGCCTGATAGACCGCATCCTCTCCCGCCAGACTGGCGGTGTGAGATTGCGCGGCGCTGGCGCCGGCAGCTGTGGTGCCGACCTTGGTCATCACCACCGGCTTGCCGGCGTCACGCGCGGCTGCCAGCGCGCGGCGCAGCCGTGCGCCGTCGCGGGCGCCTTCCATATAGGTCAGGATCACCCGGGTGTCGGGGTCGTGCGCCAGCCATTCGATCACATCGGCTACCTGCACGCCGGCTTCGTTGCCGGTGGTGACCCAGTGGCTCAGGCCAAGCCCGGCCTCGCGCGCCAGCGCAAACGCATACGCGCCGAACGCGCCGCTCTGGCTGACCAGACCGACTTCGCCCACGGGCGGCACGCCGGTCAGCGGGATGGGCGAGAACGTGGCGAACATGCGCGCGCGCAGGTTCATCGCCCCGAGGCAGTTGGGGCCGAGCAGTTGCACGCCGTGCGCCCGGGCGTTCGCCGCCAGCGTTTCTTGCAGCGCCGCGCCGCCGGCGACTTCCGCGAAGCCGGAGGTGAACACCACGGCAGCGCGGGTGCCGGCGCGGCCAAGCTGCGTCATCACGTCCGCCGCGCTGGCGGCGGGCACGGCCACGATGGCGAGGTCCACCGGCTCGCCGATGGCGTCGATGGTGGGATAGGCGCGCAGCCCCTGCACCGTGTCCGCGCCGGGATTCACCGGATAGACGCGGCCGGCATAGCCGAGTTCGCCGAGCAGGCGGATGGGCATGCCGCCCACCTTCTCGGGTTGTGTGGAGGCGCCGATGACCGCAATCGAGCGTGGACGCAGCAAGGGTTCCAGATCCAGCATGTTGTCTCCGTATGGCGCGGCGTGGGGCACCGCTTTTGCAGAAATATAGACCGATCGCCGGCGTTCCGATACCGGCCCGCCGACGTGCCTGCCGCTGGCGTCAGAAGCGGTGCCGCAGGCCCACGCTGATCGAGCGCGCGTCATCGCCGCTGCCCGGATCGATCGCGATGCTGTTGTTGGAGACGCTGCCGCCCGGGCTGTTGTGGACGTAGACCGCGCGCAGGTAGGCGGTGGTGCGCTTGCTCAGGTCGTGGTCCCAGCCGATGGTCATCGACCATGGCCGCTCRCCGCCGCCGAGCACCTGCCGCTTGAGCGCGGCGGCCTTGAAGGTGTCGCTCGCGGTGACGTTCCAGTTGAACGTGACGCCATAGTGGCGTGCCACGCGKGTATTGGGCAGGCGGCTGTTGGCGGTGCTGAACAGCACGCCGACTTCCACCGGCTTGAAGCGGTAGGAGCCGCCGACGAAGTGGTTGGACGTCAGCGCCGTCTCCACCTGCGGCGTGGCCGCGCCGGTGTACATCCCCTGATAGCTGTAGAACGCGTAGGCGTTGCCGGCCTCATAGGCCACGTTCATGCCGAAGTTCGTGCCGGAGCGCGGGGCGCCGGGTACTTCCCCCGGCGCCACCGCGGCGCCGAACGAGAACCCGCCCCAGGTGGGCGAGAAGTACTGCACGGCATTGTCGAAGCGCGCGCCATAGGCCACCTGGCCCGTGCCCTGCGACGCCGTGGCGCTGAGCAGGTTGAACGGCGACACCATGCCGTTGAGCAGGAACGGGTCCAGCCGCAGCAGCGCGTAGAACGATGGCGTGTACTGGCGGCCCAGCCGGAACTCGCCCCACGTCTCGTTGGACAGTCCCATCCACGACTGGCGGCCGAACAGGCGGCCATTGCCGAAGAACTCGACGCCGGTGTCGATATTGAAGCCCGATTCGACCAGGAAGTTGGCCTTGGTGCCGCCGCCCAGATCCTCGATGCCGCGCAGGCCCCAGCGCGACGCGGCCTGCTGGCCCTCGCGCATGCGCACCACGCTCTCCGACCCCTTGGCGTACTCGATCGAYGCATCGACCACACCGAACAACTGCACGGTCACCGCAGATGCGCTGCCGCATCCCACGGCCAGCCCCATGCCGATGGCACGTTGCACGCTTCGCCAGCGGCTCGACTTCTCTCTCATTGCTGTCTCCCGTTCTTTGTTTTGGATGTTGTGCTTTGACGTTCGGTTACTGAGGCGTTACGCCGGACACCTTCACCACCTCGCCCCAAGCCCCAAGGTCGGCGCGCACCAGCTCACCGAGTTCGCCGGGCGTGGAGGGCTTGCCCGGCTTCAGGTACATCGCGGCAAAGCGCTGCTGTTCCTCGGGCGACTGGAGGATGCGGTTCACCTCGGCATTGAGCCGATTGACGATCGGCGCCGGCAGGTTCTTCGGGCCGAACAGCGCTAGCCAGCTGGCCTGATTGAAGGGCGTGCCCTGTTCGCCCATGGTGGGCACGTCCGGCGTGGTCAGCCCCCGCTCCGGGCCGGAGGCGGCCACGGCCCGGATGCGGCCCGATTTCAGGTGCGGCACGGCAGAGAGCGAATCGGTGAAGGCAATCGTCACGTGCCCGGCCGCCAGGTCGTTGGTGCACTGGACGGCGCTCTTGTAGGGCACGTGCCGGAGGCGCATGCCGGTCTTGGCCTTCAGGTACTCCATGGTGAGGTGGCCGCCCGAGCCCACGCCCCAGGAGCAGTACGCCAGCTCCGTGGGGCTGGCCTTGACGTAGGCGATCAGCTCCTTGAGGTTGTGCACGGGCAGGGTGGACGTGACGACGAGCAGGTTGCCCCCGGGGGCGCTGGGCCGGGCGATCGGCGTGAAGTCCTTGAGCGGATCGTAGGGCAGGTTGGCCGTGATCCACGGGTTCACGGTCAGCGTGGCCGAGTAGGTGAAGAGCAGCGTGTAGCCGTCGGGCTCGGCGCGGGAAACCATCTCGCTGGCGATGATGCCGTTGGCGCCCGGGCGGTTATCCACCACCACCGGCTTCTTCAGCGCAATCGACAGTCGCTCGGCCACGAGACGTGCGGTCTGGTCCGTCACACTGCCGGCCGCAGACGGCAGGATCATGCGAATGGGCCGATTGGGGTAGGGCGCCGTTTCGGCATGGCCCAGCGCGGGGCCCAGGCCGGACAACGTGGCGAGCGTGGCGAACGTTGAGGCAAGGGTCGGTAACACCCCGCGCGTGCCAGTGTGCTGGCTTTTCATCATGCTGTCTCCGTCGCGGCGCATTGGCCGCGCAAGCCGGTACGTTGCCGGCATGTCGTGGTTGGGCCCACATGCAGTGGGCCCGGGTGAATGCCGCTCAGGCGGATGCCGGGGCGGCGGATTCGAGTGCGTCCAGCCGGGCGAGGTGCCAGTCGGCATCGCCGAACAGGTTTGCGTGCGCGGCCAGCCGCTTGTAGCAGTGGCCGACCTCCATCTCGTCGGTCATGCCCACAGCGCCATGGAGTTGCACCGCGTCTTCGCCGAGCGCGCGCCCGGCCGTGGAAACGAACGCCTTCGCGCAGGACACCGCGCGCATGCGCGTGGCGTCATCGGCCTGCAAGGTGGCGGCGGCGGCTTCCGTGATGGCGCGGGCCTGCTCGATGCTGACGAACAGGTCGACCAGCCGGTGCCGGATCACCTGATTGGCGCTGAGCGGGCGGCCGAACTGCTGGCGCGTCATCACGTACTCCCGTGTCAGGGCGAAGGCCCGCGTCATCGCGCCCACCGCTTCGGCGCAGGCCATGACGGTGGCGCGGTCGATGGCGGCCTGCACCATCGGCCAGGCCGCGCCGACCGGGCCGATGCGCGTGTCGTCCGCCACCAGCACGCGTCGCAGCGTCCCGGTGGCGGTCTGGCGGCCGTCGTAGGTGGGTAACGCCTGCACGCTGACGCCGCGCGCGCTGGCCGGCACCGCGAACAGGGTCAGCCCCTGGCGGTCGCGGCGTGTGCCTTCGGTACGGGCCAGGACCAGCAGCACATCGGCACATCCGCCCCCGAGCACGAGCGTCTTGCTGCCGTCGAGCACCCACTGCGCCGCGCCGCGCGGTTCGGCCTGCGTGGTGACGTCGAAGGCGTCGTGGCGGCCCTGCACCTCGAAGGCGGCCAGCGCGGCGAAGCTCTCCCCGGCGGCGATGGCCTCGGCCATGGCGAGATGCGCCGCGCTGCCGGCGTTCGCCAGCAGCGGCGCGCACAGGGCGACGTTGGCCAGCCACGGCTCGGCCGGCATGGCCTGCCCCAGCGCCTCGGCCAGCAGGGCCTGATCCATGTCGTCACCGAGTCCGCCRCAGGCTTCSGGCAGGCCGAGCGCCAGCCAGCCCATCTCGGCGAAGGTGCGCCAATGCTTGCGCGAGAATCCATCGGGCTCTGCCAGCGCGGCCCGGCGCTGGGCGAAGTCATAGCCGCGCGCCACAAAGCGCTCCACGCTTTCCTGCAGCATGCGGCGCTCTTCGATGCGCGCGTCGTCGCGGTCTTCCATGCTTGAGTGTCCTGTCATGTCGTGTGGAGGTGCCGTCCCTCAGAGTCCGAGTACCTGCTTGGCGAGCAATTCGTGCTGAATCTCGCTCGATCCGCCGGCGATGGTGTAGCCACGCGTCACGAAGCGGCGCGCCGAGGCGGCGGGCGCGTACTGCGAGCGATCSGSCTGCGTGGCGGGCGGYTCGAAGTGCGCGGCGCGGTCATAGGCCAGCGTGTCCGGGCCGAGCGCATCCACCGCAAGGTTCTCGATGTCCTGGATCAGCCGGCTGCCGATCAGCTTGAGCATGCCGGTCTCCGGGCCGAGTGCGCCGCCGGCCCGTTCGAGCCGCCGGAAGCGCAGCACCGTGGCGGCCAGCGTTTCCAGCCGCACTTCGAGTTCCCGCAGCCGCCGCGCGAACCACGGGCGGCGCATCAGCGGTTCGCCGGCTTCCTCCACCTCGGCGCCAATCGCCCGCACCTTGGCCAGCCGCCGGCGATTCTCGGCCACGCGGGCGAGGTTCAGCCGCTCATGTTCCAGCAGGGACTTGGCGATCGACCAGCCCGCGTTCTCCTCGCCGACGCGCATGTCCACCGGCACTTCCACGTCATCGAGAAACACCTGATTGAACAGGTGCCAGCCGTGAATGCCGATCAGCGGCCGTACGCTGACGCCGGGGCTGCGCATGTCGATCAGCAGGAAGCTGATGCCCTGCTGGGCGCGCGCCTCGGTGTCGGTGCGCACGAGGCAGAACATCCAGTCCGCGTACTGGGCGTAGGACGTCCAGATCTTGCTGCCGTTGACCACGTAGACCTCGGTGCCGTCCGGGCGCGTGCGGCGCACCGCGCGGGTGCCCAGCGAGGCGAGATCCGAGCCGGCATTCGGCTCCGAGTAGCCCTGGCACCACCAGTGTTCGAGATTGAGGATGCGCGGCAGGAARTGCTGCTGCTGCGCGGSCGTGCCGTAGCGGATCAGGATWGGGCCGATCATTTCGATCGAGATRCCRCCSGTCTCCGGCGCGTGGGCCAGCACCAGCTCTTCCTGCAGCACGGCGCGCTGCGCGGCGCTCCAGTCRGCCCCTTGCCAGGCTTGGGGCCAGTGGGGCGCGAGCCAGCCGCGCGCGGCCAGCCGGCGCTGCCAGTCGATCATCTCGTCCTTGCTGACTTCCAGCCCGAGGCGCACTTTCTCGCGCACGGGCGGCGGCAGGGCTTCYGCCACGAAGGCGCGGACCTCGTGACGCAGTGCTTCGAACTCAGCCATGAGGGGTCTCCTTGTCGGCGCAGGCATCGAACCATTCGGCYGGCGGTCGGCGCGTGCTGGCGGCGCGCAGGCTGCCCTTGATGGCGGCCACCGCTTCGGCGGGGAAGCCGGCAATCGTGGTGGCCAAGGTCTGGGCGCGAGCGACGACGTCCGCGTCGGCAATGACTTCCGTCGCGATGCCCAGCCGCAGCAGGTCGCTGGCCGGCACGCGCTCGCCCAGCAGGCACAGCCGGGCCGCCACGGCCTCGCTGTGCCGCAGGGCCAGCCACGCGATATTGCGCGGCGCATTCATGCCGATGCGCACCTCCGCGATCTGCAGGAATGCGCGCTCCCCGCAGACGAGCAGATCGCCAGCCAGCGCCAGCGCGGCGCCGCCGTTCACCGCGTGCCGTTCGAGCGCCACGATCCACGCCTTGCGGCTGCGCATCAGGCCGCCATGCACGYGGTCCCAGCGTGCTGCGAAGCCGTTCATGCCGGCCGGATGGGCCTGCAACGCTTTCAAGTCGAGGCCGGAGCAGAACGCGCCATTGGCGCCGCGCAGCACCACCGCCCGCAAGCCGGGCTCGCGTTCGAGCGTTTCGATGGCCTCGCCGAGCGCTTCGGCGGTGGCCATGTCGATGGCGTTGCGGGTTTCCGGCCGGTTCAGCGTGATCTCGGCCCAGCCCTCGTGCCGGTCGATCAGGATGGGGGTGTCGGCTGTCATGCGCTGGCCTCCGTGGTGTCGAGCGATTCAATGGCGATGGCGCGTGCCTGCGCCATCGTGCGGATCGCGACGTCGTCATAGCCGAGTTCGCGCAGCACCGCTGCGGTGTGCTCGCCCAGCCGCGGCACGGCGGGCGTGGCGGCGGGAGGCAGGCTGGCCATCGTGAAGGGCAGGCCCGGGAGGGCGATCTCGCCCCCAAGGCCGTCGCCGACGCGCATCAGCAGGCCGCTCGCCAGCACATCGGCGCTGCGTTCCACCTGCTGGTAGTCGCGCACCACGCCCACCACCACCTGATGGCGTTCCAGCAGCGCGCGCGCTTGTTCACCGGTGTAGCCGCGCAGGGCGGCGTGCAGCACGTCCAGCAGGGCAGGGCGGTTTTTCACCCGCAGCGGGTTGCTCGCGAAACGCGGATCCTGGGCCAGCGCGGGTTGTCCGATGGCATCGCACAGCCGCGCCCAGTGTTCGTCGAGATAGGCCGACAGCACGATATGGCCATCGGCCACGGCGATAACATCCGCCGCCGGCGCCGCCTTCGGCTGGCTGTTGCCGCTGCGCACCGGCAGGGCGCCCGAGCACTGGTATTCGGACCAGAGTTGCGCCTGGAGCTGGATGCCCACGGTCAGCAGCGAGGTCTCGATGGTTTCGCCCTGGCCGGTGCGCAGGCGCCGGAACAGCGCGGCGAGGATGGCGTTCGAGGTGGCGAGCGCCGTGGCGGCGTCGATCAGGGCGAAGCCGGCCTTCAGGGGCTGGCCGCCCGCTTCGCCTGTCACCGACATCATGCCGCTTTCGGCTTGGGCCGCGATGTCGAGCCCGGGCCGCAGGCGCGACGGACCGCGCGTGCCAAAGCCGGTGACGGAGGCATGGATCAGCGCCGGTTTCGCGGTGCGCAGCGTGGCGGCGTCGAGGCCSATCGATTCCATCGTCCCCGGCCGCGCGTTGYGAAGCACCACGTCGCAAGACAAGGCGAGCCGGCGGGCGGCTTCCGCGCCCGCCGGCTGGCGCAGGTCCAGCGCCATGCCGCGCTTGCCACGGTTGTAGGCCAGGAACATCGGGCTTTGCGAGCTGGTACCGTCGAAGCGCCGCGCGCTGTCTCCGCGCAGCGGTTCCACCTTGATCACATCGGCGCCCAGGTCGGCCAGCATCATCGCGGCGCCGGGGGCGGCAATGAACTGGCCGAACTCGGCCACGCGGATGCCTGCCAGGGGCAGGTCTTCTGGAATTGCCATCGATCTCTCGTTTCATGACGATGCGGGGCATCGATGGAAGGGGATGATGGGCCACGCATTGCAATGCCAATAGCCTCCGCAACACGCGGTGTGTGAACCCACGGTTAGCACCTCGGGTTATCACTGATGCCCGCAAATCCCGCTATGCTCGCGGAGCAGGGCGTTATCACACGGTCTTTCGGGAGGAGGCGAGTCATGCGTCTGAGCCAATTGCAGGATTTCATTGCCGTGGCGGAAAGCGGCAGCATTCGCGCYGGCGCCAAGGTGCGCGACGTGTCGGCGCCGGCCATCACCAAGAGCATCCGGCAGCTCGAGGAAGAGCTGCACGTGCCACTTCTGACGCGCACCACGCGCGGCGTGGTGCTGTCCCGCTTTGGCGATGCGTTCCTGCGCCGGGCGCGCCTGATCGCCACCGAGGCGCGCAAGGCCACGGACGAGATGACCCAGATGCTGGGCACGCGCAACGGCACGGTGCGCATCGGCGCCACGGGCGGGCCGGCCAACCTGCTGCTGCCGGCGGTGCTGAAGCGCTTCCGCACCCAGCATCCGGACGTGCAGGTCTGCATCGACAGCGGCGTTTATCCCGAGCATCTGGCCGACCTGCGCGCCGGCGTGATGGACATGGCGGTGAGCCCGATTCCCGATGAAGGCATCGAACGCGAATTTGTCTGCGAGACGCTGTACCACAACGATTCGGTGGTGGTGGCGCATCAGGAGCATCCGCTGCGCCATGCGCGGACGTTGCGCGAGCTGGTCAATTCCGACTGGGTGCTGACCGGTCGGCGCATGCAGGGCCCGGGCGCGGCGATCCTGGACGCCTTCCGCGCGCTCGACCTGCCGCTGCCCCGCGTGGCGGTGCGCTGCGACACCATCGGCATGATCCAGACGCTGCTGCAGGACCGCTCGCTGCTGTGCCTGCTGCCGCGCCAACTGGTGCCGGGGCGCCTGGCCACGGCTGGTCTGGTGGCGTTGCCGATCGAAGACCCGCTGCCGAGCCATGCGGTCAGCCTGATCTACCGCGCCGATTCGCCGATGACGCCGGTGGCGGAGCAGTTCGCCACCCTGCTGCGCCGCGAGGTGCATTACATGAGCAAGATGCMGGACAGCCCGCTGCGGCGACAGGTGCCGCACCCGGCACCTGCGGCCCGCGCCACCCCGGCCCCGATCGCCCCGATCGCCCCGATCGCCCCGATGGCGGCTGGCTAGCGCAGCCACCGCGCGCCGGGAACTCCCTGCGCCACGCAGGTGATAACCGGCGGTTCACAGCGAAAATTTCCGATCCATCGCCAGGGCGCCCCGGCGCTGGCGCCGCAGGCTGCGCGCCGTGCCGGCCGGGGACTTTCCCCACTGACGATAGTGCGCCGTCTGCGCGTGAATATCCCTTCGCCAAACTGGAAGGGATGCCATGAACGAGATCGAGGATCGTCCGGCCGCACTGATCACCGGCAAGGGGATCGACCGCATTGCCGAGGGTGTCTGGCTGCTGCATGGACAGGGCCAGACCTTCGTCGCTGACGTCGGCGACGGCCTGCTGGTGGTGGACAGCGGCCCCGGCGGGTCCGTGACGGCCGRCATGATCGAGGCGCTGCGCACGCAGACCGAACTGCCGGTGATCGCGCTCTGCTACAGCCACGGCCACCTCGGCTACAACGCCGGCGTGCAGCAGTGGATCGACCATGCCGCGCAGCGCGGCGAACCGGCCCCGCGTGTGCTGGCCCATGTGAACGTGCTGGCGCGCCAGAGCCGCTACCGCGAAACGCAGCGGCTGCAGGAGCGCATGGCCGAGATCCAGTTCCGGCATCGCGCCGGGGCACTCGCTGGCAAGCTGCGGCATACCACGCCGTCCGAGACGTTCCGGGACGGCATGACCGTGGGCCATGGCGAACAGCGCGCGGAGATTCTTTGGGCACCCTCCGAGACCGACGACGCCGTGGCGGTCTGGCTGCCCGGCCGGCGGCTGCTCTATGGCGGCCCGGCCATCATCGATTCCATTCCCAATATCGGCACCCCGTTCCGCACCATGCGCGACACCGTGCGCTGGGCCGAGACGCTGGAGCGGCTGGCCGGCCTGCGCCCGCAGACCGTGGTGCGCGAGTTCGGCGCCACGCTGGAAGGGGAGGACATCTGCCAGCACGTGCTGCTGCACACGGCGCGGGCCTTGCGCTGGATGCGCCAGGAAGTCGTCCGCCTGATGAACGCCGGCTGCAACGAGCGGGAGATGCTGGCCGCGCTGCGGCCGCCGCCGGACCTGTTCGAGCAGCCGTGGATGCGGCCGACCTACGGCGACCCGAGCTATATCGCCCGCGATATCTATCGCTCCGAAAATGGCTGGTGGGACCGCAACGCCACCACGCTGCATCCAGCCCCGCCGCAGCAGGTGGCCAGCGAGATCGCGGCGGCCATCGACAACCATGGCGCGGTGGTRCGSCATGCCCAGGCSCTGGCCGCGCRTGGCGACCTGCAACTGGCGCTGCATGTGATCGACCTGCTGGCGCAGGYGCCCGGCGATGCGCCGCACGTGGTCGAGGCGCGCCAGCTCAAGGCGGAATGGCTGCGCGCACGGGCCAAACAGGTGCAGAGCTAYGTGTCGCGCAGCCTGTACGTGGCTGCGGCCACGGTGCTGGAGGCGGGCGCGACGGCTGTGGATGACAACTTCGGCATGCATTGAGGGATGGCGATGACACGACTCCTCTTCCTTCCCGATGACGACGACACAGACGCCGGGCGCCGCAGGCTGCTGAAGTCGATGGCGATGCTTGGGCTCGCCGCCGCCGTGAATCCGATCCGAGCGACCCGTGCCGCCAACCCGTGGCCGTCCCGCCCGGTGCGGCTGGTGGTGCCGGGGTCCGCCGGCAGCGGTCCGGACCTGTTCGCCCGGCCTATCGCCGACCAGCTCGGCAAGGTCCTCGGCCAGTCCTTCGTGATCGACAACAAGCCCGGCGCCACCGGCATCATCGGCAATGACATCGTGGCCAAGGCCGCGCCGGACGGCCATACGCTGCTGTTCACCTACGCGGCGACGGTGGTCATCAACCAGACCCTGCAGCCGAAGATGCCGTATGACGGGCTGCGCGACCTGATCCCCGTGGTGCAGGTCGGCGGCGGCGGCAACTTCCTGGCGGTAACGCCGGACTTCCCGGCGCGCGACCTGAAGTCCTTCGTCGAGCACGTGCGCTCGCGGCCGGACGCCTACGACTACGCGTCGTGGGGCATCGGCTCCGGCGGCCATCTGACCATGGAGGCCCTGAAGATGCAGACGGGCATCCGCCTCCGGCATGTGCCGTACAAGACCGTGCCGCAGATCCTGAACGACATGCAGGGTGGGATCGTGCGGGTGGCCTTTGTCGATACCTCCTCGTCGGTGCCGCTGATCCGTGCCGGCAAGCTGCGCGCGCTGGCCATCAGCGGCACCCGGCGCGGGCCGGCCACGCCCGAGGTGCGGACCATGACCGAGCAGGGCTATCCATTCGAGACGAATAGCTGGTACGGCATGTTCGCGCCGGCGGGCACCAGCGCCGCCATCGTGCAGCGGCTGAACGCGGAGGTGAACCGGATCCTGACCAGCCCGGCCATGCGCGAGCGCTTCCTGCTGCTGAATATGGCGATGCCGCCGGTCAAGACGCCGGAGCAGTTCGCGCAGACCGTGCGCGACGATGTCTCGGTCTGGGGCAACGTGATCCGCACCAACCACATCACCGTCGACTGACCAACAAAAAGGGCGGGTGGGCGATGAGAGCAAGACCGCGCGGACCGATAATCTGCGCTTAAGGAAATCGCGGTAGGCTGTGGTCCCCACAACTGTGCCGACGCTCACCCGTGCGCCCGATGGACGGTCATCTTCATATCCACAACCTGACCGGCCATGGCCGGGGTCCCTATACCTTCGACGTGCCGCCGGGCAAATGCACGGTGCTGTCTGGCGCGTCCGGTAGCGGCAAGAGCCTTTTGCTGCGCATGATTGCCGATCTCGACCCCAATGACGGCGACGTGCGGCTCGGCAATCTGTCGCGCGAGGCCCTGAGCGGGCCGGCCTGGCGGCGCGAGGTCATCTATGTGGCCGCCGAGTCGGGCTGGTGGGCCGACGATGTGCGCGCCCATTTCGGCGAAGAGGACGCGATCGACCCCCGGCTCGACCAACTGGCCCGGCATCTTTGCCTGCGCGCGGACATCCTCGCGGCCCCCGTCAGCCATCTCTCCACCGGCGAGCGGCAACGCCTGGCGTTGCTGCGGGCTGTCATGCGCCGGCCGCGCTTCCTGCTGCTCGATGAGCCCACGTCCGCGCTGGACCGCGATACCACGCTCGCCGTGGAAGCGGTGCTGAAGCGGGTGATGACCGAAGGCATCGGCCTCCTGGTGGTCTCCCATAACGAGGAACAGGCGGCCCGGCTGCGCAATGCGCAGTTCCGGCTGTGCCAGAACGGGCTGGAGGCCGTGTCCCCATGAGTCCGATCCTGTTGACCACGGGCGATCTGGTGCTCGCCAGCCTGCTGATCGTGGCGGGCGCCGCGCTGTCGCTGGTGATGTCCCTGCACATCCATCGCACCCTGCTGTGGGCGGCGGTGCGCATGGTGGTGCAGCTGATGCTGGTGGGGTTGATCCTGCGGGCGGTATTTGAGCTGTCGTCGCCGTGGGTGACGCTGGTGGTGGTGCTGGCCATGATCCTGGCCGCCGCGCGCGAGGCCGGCAGCCGGCAGGAGCGCCGCTTCGATGCGCGCTGGCAGTTCATCATCGGGCTGGCCACGGTGAGCGTGCCCACGCTGGTCATCACGGTGCTGGCGCTGGTCACGGCGCTGCGGCCTTCACCGTGGTACGACGCCCGCCACGCCATCCCGCTGGCCGGCATCATCCTCGGGAATGCGATGAATGCCGCCAGCCTGACGCTGCAGGCCACCTTCACGGCCGCCTGGCACCAGCGCCAGGCCATCGACGCGCGGCTGGCACTGGGCGACGACCGCCACACGGCCCTGCGCCCCATCCTTCGCCAGGCCGTGCGCAGCGGGTTGCTGCCGACCGTGAACACCATGGCGGCGGCCGGCATCATCACGCTGCCCGGCATCATGACCGGCCAGATCCTCGCGGGGATGGACCCGATCGACGCCGCACGCTACCAGATCCTGCTGATGTTCCTGCTGGCCGGCGGCAGCCTGCTGGCGGTGGTGCTGGCCGCCTGGCTGGCCGCGTGGCGGCTGACCGACGCCCGGCATCGGCTGCGGCTGGACCGCCTGCAGGTGCGGTGAAGCCTGCCGCGCCGGCTTACCAGCGCGTGCTTACCGTGGCAATCACCGTGGCAATCACCGTGCGGCCGTTGCCGTAGTAGCACTGGATCGTCGAGGCGCTAGCGCGAGGCGCCGGCCACCCGCGCGGCAGGTTCGGCCAGGGTCTGCTCGAGTACCCGCAGGACTTCCTTCGCGGTATTTTCGGAATGCTCGCGCAGGATCTGCGGCAGGCGTGGGCGGCCCGCTTCGCGCAGGGCGGCCATGATGGCCTCGTGTTCCTCGTGCGATTCCTGCCAGCGCAGCATTTCGGTGTTGGCCGCGCCCCGGGCGCGATGCACCTTGCTCATCAGCGTGGCGTAGATGCCGGACAGCACGGCGTTGTCCGCGCTATCGACGATCAGTTGGTGGATTTCCTGGTTGATGCGGAAGTAATCCGTGCGCCGGCCGGCCGCATGCGCGTCGATCATGGACTGGTGCTTGCGCTCGATCTTCGCCAGCGCCGCATCGCTCATGCGCCGCGCCACCAGTCCCCCGGCGTGGGCTTCCAGCCCGTGCAGGGTTTCAAAGGTTTCGCGCAGTTCCTCGAGGTCCAGCGGCGCCACGCGATAGCCGATGTATTGGCGATGCAGCACCAGCCCTTCGGACACCAGCACCTTCAGCGCCTCACGCAGGGGCGTCTTCGACACGTCGAACGCTTCGCAGAACGCTTTCTCGTCCATGCGGACCCCGGGCGGCAGCTCGCCCTCCTGAATCATCGTGCGCAGCCGCGCCGCGATTTCGGCGGACATGCCAAGTGTGCGGAGTCGGGCAGTTTTGGGCAGCGCTTGTGTCACGGACATCACCAGAATGGGGAAATTGCACTGAAGCGAAGCGTATCACACCCGGAATTGGTGCTTACCCTATGCATATAAATCAATGACTTAGACGCGTTGTAATTACAGATTACGTATCCTATACTCCGTCACAGTTGCGCGACACCCGGATTAGAAACGCCTCGACAACGCAGCACCAAGGAGCAAGGAGACCCCCGTCATGCCATCCACGAGCCAGGCCGCCGCCACCATGCCGGCCCCGCGCAGCACCGTCCGCTGGAAGATCTTCCTGATGATGCTGTTCCTGATCGCGATCAACTACATCGACCGCGCGTCGTTGTCCGTGGCCATGCCGCTGATCGCGAAGGAGTTTGACCTCAGCCCCACCATGCAGGGCCTGATCCTCAGTTCGTTCTTCTGGACTTACGCCCTGATGCAGGTGCCGGGCGGCATGCTGGCGGACAAGTACAAGCCGCGCATCGTGATTGCCTGCGCCACCGTGTTCTGGGGCGCGTTCCAGGCCATGGCCGCCGTGTGCACCAGCGCCACGACGTTGCTGCTGACCCGCCTGGGCCTCGGTGCCGCCGAGGCGCCGATCTATCCGGCCGGCGGCAAGCTCAACGCCATCTGGATGACGCAGAACGAACGCGGCCGTGGCGCCACGCTGCTTGACGGCGGCGCGCCGCTTGGCGCGGCACTGGGCGCCATCATCATTACCTGGCTGATTGCCGCGCTCGACTCCTGGCGCCTGGCCTTCGTCGTCGCCGGCGTGGGCACCGTCATCGCCGGCGCCGTGGCCTGGTGGTACATCCGCAATTCCCCGCGCCAGCACCCGGGCGTCAACGAACTCGAGGCCCGCTATATCGAGGAAGCCCAGGCCAGCGAGCATCGCGCCGAGCCGGCCAACCTGTCGGGCCGCTCGCTCGATTTCTTCAAGTACCGCTCGGTCTGGTGCATGGCCATCGGCTGGATGTGCTTCAACACCGTGTTCTACGGCCTGCTGACGTGGATGCCCAACTACCTGAACAAGGTGCACGGGTTCGACATCAAGGCGATGGGCGGTGCCAGCTTCATCATTTTCTTCAGCGGCTTCGTCGGCGAACTGATCGGCGGCTGGATCGCGGACAAGTGGAAGGAGGCCGGCGGCCGCCCCAACGTGGTGATGCGTACGCTGTTCGGCATCGCCGCCGTGGTCGCCACCGTGTCGATYTTCTCCGTGGCCTATGTCACCAACGCCACCGTGGTCGTGGCCCTGCTGTCCTCCACGCTGTTCTTCCTGCGCTGGTGCGGCCTGTTCTGGTGCATCCCGTCGATCCTGGGTACCCGTGACAAGATCGGCTTCCTGGGCGGCGTGATGAACCTCGGTGGCAATATCGGCGGCATCTGCGTGCCGATCATCGTCGGCATGATCGTGCAGTTCACCGGCTCGTACTTCCTGGCGCTGATGTTCTTTGCCGCCGCCGGCGTGGGCCTGCTGCTGTCGTCCACGGCTATCGACTACGAAAAGAAGATCCCGGTCTGACGGGCATCGGTCTGGAGGAGACCATCATGCAACGATTCCACCCTGTCGTGGCGGCGCTGCTGGCCGCTGGCGCCTTGCTGGCCCAGCCGGCCATGGCCGGCACCGCCACTGCCACCGTCGAAGGCATTCCCACGGCACAGCCCGAGTCGGTSGGCGTGGATTCCACGCGGCTCGTCGCCTTGTCCGAATGGATCCGGCGCGACAAGCTCGACGTGCGCAGCCTGCTCGTCATCAAGGACGGCAAGATTGTGTTCGAGCGCTACGGCGACGGCCTCTCGCGGGACTACAACCACGAGCTTTACTCCGTCACCAAGTTCATCAGCGCGCTGCTGGTGGGCACGCTGGTCGGCGACGGCAAGCTCAGCGCGAGCGACGCGCCGGGCCCCAGGCTGGCCGCCGCGCGCCCCGACCTKGCCCCGTCACTGGCGGACAAGCAGCAGATCCAGCTCCGGCACCTGATGTCGATGTCGAGCGGGCTGTCGTACAAGCTGGTGGAGGGCACCGACACGCTGTACTACGGCGTGCCGGACCGCCTCAAGGTGGCCGCCTCGGCCAGTGTGCGCGCCAGGCCCGGCACGGAGTTCGACTACATCGACGTCAACCCGGTGCTGGTCGGCGCCACGATCAGCCAGGTCACGGGCATGCCGGAGCAGCAGTACGCCGCGCAGCGCCTGTTCAAGCCGCTGGGGATGTCGCACTACCGCTGGGACGGTGCCGACGGCAAAGGCGCGGTGTCCGGTGGCTGGGGGCTGCGCCTGCGCTCGCTCGACATGGCCCGGCTCGGCATGCTGATGCTGAACCAGGGCCGCTGGAACGGCCAGCAGATCGTGCCCGCMTCGTGGGTGGCCCAGATGACCACGCCGTCCGGCCCCGCCGGGGACTAYGGCTACTACTGCTGGGTCAACAACATCGTCAAGAGCGAGCGCGAGTTCAGCGCGATGGGCTACAAGGGCCAGTTCATCACGGTGCTGCCCAAGCAGAACGCGGTGATCGTCATGAACAGCATCATGTCGACGCAGGGCGGCCTGCGCGATGCGAAGTACCTGGACCTCTATCGCCAGATGGTTAACGACTACGTGCTTCCCGCGCTGCAGGCCGGCAACACCGTCAAGCCGGACGCCGCGCGACAAGCCGCGTTGAAGCGGGAACTGGAGCTGGCGCGTACCAGCCAGGGCGTGCCCGGCACGCAGCTCGCCTTCAACGACAAGCCCGAACAATAAAACCAATACAACCCGCAGAGGCGCCGCTCCCAGACGGTGCCCGCAAACTCCTGAGAACCAACCATGAGCAAACAGATTCGCCTTGGCRTGCTGACGCCGTCTTCCAACACCGCGCTGGAGCCTATTACCAGCGCGATGGTCAGCGGCTTGCCCAACGTCAGCGCGCATTTCTCGCGCTTCACKGTCACCGAGATTTCGTTGCGTGACCAGGCGCTGGGTCAGTTCGACCTGGAGAAGATCCTCGCGGCGGCCCGCCTGCTGGCCGATGCCCGTGTCGACGTGATTGCGTGGAACGGCACGTCGTCCGGCTGGCTCGGCTTCGACCGTGACCAGGCGCTGTGCAAGCAGATCACCGAAGCTACCGGCATTCCCGCCACCACTTCGGTCCTGGCCCTGAACGAGATCCTCGAGAAGACCGGCGCGCGTCGCTTCGGCCTGGCCACGCCCTATCTCGATGACGTGCAGCAGCGCATCATCGCCAACTACCAGCGCAGCGGCATCGACTGCTCGGCGGAGCGCCACCTGGACCTCCACGTGAACTACAGCTTCGCCGAGGTCGAGGAAGACACCATCCGCACGATGGTGCGCGCGCTGGCGAAGGAGAACGTGCAGGCCATCTCCACGTTCTGCACCAACCTGCACGCCGCCCATCTGGCGGAGGAACTGGAAGCCGAGACGGGCATCCCGCTCTACGACACGATCTCCACGGTCGTGTGGAAGTCGCTGCGCCTGGCCGGCGTGGACACCCGCGCCCTCAAGGGCTGGGGCCGGCTGTTCCGCGAAGTCGAGTAATGAAGGACGCGTAACGGAGGGATGACCATGCCTGCAGACAACATTCTTGACCTCGTGATCCGCAATGCCGACGTGGTCACCGCTTCGGACCGCTTCCGCTGTGACATCGGCGTGCGCCACGGCCGCATCGTGGCGCTCGGGCACGACCTGCCCGCCGCCGCAACGGAAGTCGACGCCACGGGCCTGCTGGCCTTGCCCGGCGGCGTCGACGGCCATTGCCACCTGGACCAGCCCATGCCGGAAGGCATGCGCATGGCCGACGATTTCTTCACCGGCACGCGCGCGGCGGTGTGCGGCGGCACCACCACGGTGATCCCGTTCGCCGCGCAGGAGAAGGGCCATTCGCTGCGTGCGGCGGTGGCCGACTACCATCGCCGCGCCGAGGGCCGCGCGGTGATCGACTACGCCTTCCACCTGATCGTGGCGGACCCGACGCCCGCCGTGCTGCAGGACGAGCTGCCGGCGCTGATCCGCCAGGGCTACAGCTCGTTCAAGGTCTACATGACCTACGACGACCTGAAGCTGTCGGACCGCGAAATGCTGGAAGTGCTGGACGTGGCCCGCCAGAACAAGGCGCTGGTGATGGTGCATGCCGAGAATGCCGATTGCATCTCGTGGCTGACCGACAAGCTGGTGGGAGAAGGCCGCATCGCGCCGCGCTTCCACGGGCTGGCGCGCCCCGCCGTGGTGGAGCGGGAAGCCACGCATCGCGCGATCTCGTTCGCGGAACTGGTCGATGTGCCGATCCTGATCGTGCACGTGTCCGGCAAGGAAGCCATCGAGCAGATCCGCTGGGCGCAGGGCCGTGGCATGAAGATCCTCGCCGAGACCTGCCCGCAATACCTGTACCTGACCGCCGAAGACATGGGCCTGCCCGGCGACGACGGCTACGAAGGCGCCAAGTGCGTGTGCAGCCCGCCGCCGCGCGACCCGGAGAACCAGGCCGCCGTGTGGCGCGCGCTGGCCAACGGCGTGTTCAGCGTGTTCTCGTCCGACCACGCCCCGTTCAACTACGACGATCCCGAGGGCAAGAAGCTCGGCGGGACGGCGCAACCGTTCGACCACATCCCCAACGGCGTGCCAGGCATTGAGACCCGCCTGCCGCTGCTGTTCGATGGCGTGGCGCGCGGCAAGCTGTCCCTGCACCAGTTCGTCGAACTGACGGCGTACCGGCCAGCCAAGCTGTACGGGCTCTATCCGCGCAAGGGCACCATCGCGATTGGCGCCGATGCCGACATCGTGCTGTGGGACCCGGCGCGCCAGGTGCGCATCGCCAACAGCAACCTGCACCACGCCGTGGACTACACGCCGTACGAGGGCATCGAGGTGACCGGCTGGCCGATGACCACGTTCTCGCGGGGCGAGATGATCGTGCGCAATGGCGAATACCTGGAACCGACGGCCGGCCGTGGCCGGTTCCTCGAAGCGGGCCAACCCGAGATCTGATGGCGCAAACCATGAACCTGTTGATCGTCAATCCCAATATCAGCGCGTCGGTGACCGACCTGATCCACGCGGAGGCGCAGCGTACCGCCGCGCCGGACACCCGCATCACGATGGCCACGGCGGCGTTTGGCGTGGCCTATATCGAAACCCGCTTCGAGGCGCTGGTGGGCGGCTATGCCACCGCGTGCGCGGCGGCCGAGCATGCCGGCCAGTTCGACGGGCTGGTGGTCGCCGCCTTCGGCGATCCCGGTCTGGCCGGCCTGAAGGAGCTGTTCGATGTGCCGGTCGTCGGCATGACCGAAGCCGCGCTGGCCAGCGCCTGCCTGCTGGGGCAGCGCTTCTCGATCATCGCGATTTCGCATCGCATTGAAGCGTGGTATCGGGAGTGCGTGGCCGCCAATGGCCTGACGTCGCGCCTGGCCAGCATCCGCTCCTTGCAGTCGCCGCTGCGCGATATCGGCAGCGTGCAGGAGGACCATGCGGAACGGCTGGAGGCGATGAGCCTGCAAGCGGTGCGCGAGGACGGCGCCGATGTGATCATCGTGGCCGGTGCGCCGCTGGCCGGGCTGGCGCGCTCGCTCAAGGGGAAGATTCCGGTGCCCGTGGTGGATGGCGTGAGCAGCGCCGTGCGGCACTGCGAGTCGCTGGTGGCCCTGCAGGCCGGCAGCGCGCGGGAGGGCAGCTTCGCGCGGCCCCCGCAGAAGCCCAACACGGGCTTGCCACCGGCGCTGGCGCGGCTGCTGGCAGAGGGCCGTTAGAGCACGCTGGAAGGGCCGATGGCTGCGAGCGTGGGGCAACCCGCCAGCGCCATGGCCACTTCCAGTTCGGCTTGTAGCAACGTCAGCATATGGGCCACGCCGGGCATGCCGCCCACGGCCAGCGCATGCAGTACGGGCTGTCCGACCAGGACGGCCGAAGCCCCGAGTGCGATGGCCTTGACGATATCCGTCCCACGCCGCACGCCGCCGTCGAGCAGCACCGGCACGCGGCCGGCCACCGCCGTGGCGACGGCGGGCAGGCAGTCGATGGTCGCGGGAACGGTGTCCAGCGTCCGGCCCCCATGGTTGGAGACGATGATGCCCGAGACGCCGGCGTCCAACGCCGGSCCGACATCGGCCGGATTGAGCAGCCCCTTGACCARCACCGGCAACGCCGTCTGCCGGCACAGCGCCTCGACATCGGCCCAGGTGGGCGCGTGGTCCAGCATGCCCTGGAAGACCGGGCTGCCGTGCGTGGCCCGGGCGGGCGGATTCGGCGGAAAGGCGTCCAGGTTCACCGGCCGGACATCGTCCGGCAGGCGGAATCCCGCACGCTGCTCGATATTGCGGATGCCGCTGACAGCGGCGTCGATGGTCAGRACGATCGCCTTGTAGCCGGCCTGTTCGGCCCGGCGCACCAGCGCCTGCGTGTCCTGCGGCCGGGTCTGGAAATAGAGCTGGAACCAGAGCGGCACCGTCGCGGCACGCGCTACCTCCTCCAGCGTCACGCTGGCCTGCGTGCTGACCGTCATCCACGTGCGCGTCAGCGAGGCCGCCTGCACCGTGGCCAGTTCGCCGTCCGGGTGCACCAGCTTGTGATACGCGGTGGGGGCCATCAGGATCGGATAGGCCAGCGTCTCCCCGAACAGGGTCTGCTGCGCGGACGCTCCCGACAGTTCGACAAGCGCCCGTGGCATCAGCCGCAGGCGCTGGAATGCGGCGCCGTTCTCGCGCTGCGTGATGCCATCCGCCGCCGCCCCGGCGATGTAGGCCCGGATCGACGGCTCCACCCGTGCGTGGAAGTGGCGCTCATAGTCGCCCAGCGACACGGTGTCCGGSGGAATCTGCATCGCGCTCACAGCTCGGACCAGCGCCTGAGCAGGTTGTGATAGTGGTTGACGAGGGACAGCACGGCGGGCTTGTCATCGCCCAGTTCCTTGCGGATCTCGATGATCGCCAGGTCCAGTTCGTAGAGCATGCTGCGCTGGCCCTCGTCCTTGACCAGCGACTGRGCCCAGAAGAACGACGCCCAGCGCGCGCCGCGCGTGACGGGCGTCACGGCATGCAGCGAGGACGCCGGATAGACCACCAGATGCCCCGCCGGCAGCTTCACCGAGTGGGAGCCGTAGAGATCCTGGATCACCAGTTCGCCGCCATCGTATTCGTCCGGATCGGACAGGAACAGCGTGCTGGACACATCGGCGCGAATCCGCATGCCGCCCGTGCCGGGCACGGTGCGGATGGCGTTGTCGACGTGGTTGCCGAAGGTCATGTCGCTTTCGTAGCGATTGAACATCGGCGGCAGCACTCGCAGCGGCAGCGCGGCGGAGTGATAGCGCTCGCTGCGGCCCAGGGCATTGAGAACGAGTTCGCCGAGTTCCTGCGCCTCGGCGCTCTCGACGGGAATCTGCAGGTTGCGCTTGGCCCTGGCGGCGAGGTCACCGGCCGACACGCGCCCGTCGATCCATTGCGATTGCTCGAGGCGGCCTCGGCAATACTGGATCTCGGCAGGGGTCAGCACATCGGGAATCTGGACAAGCATGGCGTTTGAGACGATGAAACGGTGAGGGCCGGCTGTCCGGCCGGCCCGGTACTTCAGCTTAGAACGTCATGCCGACGTTCAGCAGGAACGTGCGGCGCGAGGTCGGCACGGCACGCACGGCACCAAACGACGACTGGTAGTTCAGGTGGTTCGTGAGATTGTAGCCGTTCAGGGAGATGCGGTACTTGCCCTGCTTGTAGCCGATCATGGCATCCAGCGAGAAGTTGTCCGGCATCTTCGTGGTATTCGCCGAATCCGCCCAGTAGCCGGTGGCGTACTGCAGGCCGCCGCCGATGGTCAGTTGACCCGGCACCGGCAGGATCGAGTGGGGGATGTCGTACGCGGTCCACAGCGTAACGTTGTGACGCGCCACGCCCGGCGCCACGTTGCCCACCGTGGAAGCGGTGGAGGCCGACGTGACCTCGCCGTTCAGGTAGGCGTAGGCCACGTTGGCCGTCCAGCCGCCGACGATGCGCCCGCTCAGGCCCAGTTCCAGGCCACGGATGCGGCGGCCTTCGCCTGTATCGGAGAAGCCGTTGGTGATGTCGCCGGTGGTCGGGTCCACCGTGTAGGCGTTGGTCTTCTTCGTCTGGAAGAGGGCACCGGTCACGCCCAGGCGCTTGTCCAGGAAGTCGAGCTTGGCGCCCACTTCGATGGTGTCCGCGCGTTCCGGCTCGCTGTTGACGCCGTTYTGCGGCACTTCCGAGGCCACGCCGCCTACCGCCACGGCGATGTCCGTGCCGACCGGGCGATACGTGCGCGAGAACGACGTGTAGAACATGTAGTCCTTGGTCGGCTCCCAGATCGCGCTGATGGCCGGGCTCAGCTTCTTCGAGTCGGCGGCGCCGCCCAGCGACGAGGCGCTCGTGGCGTACTCGCTGCGGAAGTAATCCCAGCGCAGGCTGCCGAGCACCGAGATCTGTTCGGTCAGCCAGACGCGATCGTTCATGAACACGCCRACGTCGATGGCGTTGGCATCGCGCGTGCTGTTGTAGGCCACCGTGGCGTTCGGGCTGTTGTAGAAGACCGGGTTCACCACCGTCTGGTTGTTCATGCGGCCGGTCCACGTGCCCTGGTCGCGGTGATCGCGCTGGTACATGGTGTCCAGGCCGACCATCGCCTTGTGGCGGAAGCTGCCGGTATGGAACTCGCCCTTGGCGCTCAGCACGTTCTGGACGCCCCAGCCGCGCTGCAGGTAGCTCGAGCCGCCGCCGGCACCGTAGGACAGGGCCACGTTGCGGCCTGCCATCAGGGACTGGAGGTTGGCGTAGGACAGGGCGGCCGGGGCGGTCGACGAGAAGTCGCGCTCGTAGAAGCTGAAGCGCGTGTCGTTGCTGATGGTGATGCCGTTGTCGAGGCGCGTGAAGAAGTTCGACGAGACGATGTGCGCGTCGGTGGTGTCGCGGTCGGTGTTSCGGATGTACGAGGTGGAGGACGAGATGCCCGGCACGCCGTACTGCGTCAGCGGGCGATRGATGCCGTCGGCACCGGCCGCGACGGGCACGCCGTAGTCCGGCGCGCCGCTGCGGTGCAGGTAGGAGTAGTTAAGGTGCCATTCGRTGCTGGTGCCCAGACCCGTGCCGAAGTCGATGGCCACGCCGCGACGGTCGTCGTCCACGTGATCGCGATCGGCCACGCGGCCGTTCTGGAACACGCCGTTCACGCGCAGCGCCGTCGTATCGTTCAGGCGGAAGTTGCTGTCCAGCGTGGTGCGATAGGTCGCGTCCGTGGCGAAGCCCTGGTCGATGCTGGTGCTGGTGTTCAGGTTGGCTTTCTTGGTGGTCTGGTTGATCAGGCCACCGATGTTGCCCACGCCGAAGCTCTCGCCGGACGGGCCCTTGATGACTTCCACGCTCTCGGTATTGAACGCGTCGCGCTTGTAGGCGCCGAAGTCGCGCAGGCCATCGACGTAGATATCGCCCTTGGCCGACAGGCCGCGAATGCGGAACTGGTCGCCGTTCTGGCCGCCGTTGCCTTCCCCGGTGGAGATGGTGATGCCCGGCACGTTCTTCAGGATCTGCTCCAGCGACGTGGCGTGCTGCTGCTCGATGATCTCCTGCGGCACCACGTTGATGGTCTTCGGCGTTTCCTTGACCGTGTCCTGCAGGCGGGAGATGCCCAGCGTCGCCTCGTTGGTGTTGCGCGAGGACTGGCCGACCACGGTGACCGGGGGCAGGACGTTGCTGGGCTTGGCCGTGCCGGCGGGCGCGTCTTCCTTGCCTGCCGTCTGGGCGTGGACGGCCAGCGGCAGGGTGGTGGCGGTCATGACCAGGCCTGCGGAGGCGCCCGAGACCAGCAGGCGGATCGCGCCCGATATTGCTTTTTGTTGCACTGTGACTCCAGCTTGATTGACAACGGACTTGACGTTCTGCCGTGCCCAAACTGGACCAGAGACCTTCCCCGTCAGAAGGTGGAATGCAYATCGCCGCCGATAAGGCGGGCACTAGTCATCACGTCAAAATGAGAATGATTAGCATTTAATGTTGTCCGAGTTTGTTCGATTGTGGCGAAATGTTGCAGCGCTGTGAAAAGCGACGGCGGCGGGCCGGCGCCTAGTTCGGCAGTTCGATCACCGCACGCAGGCCGCCTTCCCGGCGATTTTGCAATGTGACGTCTCCGCCATGTGCGCGAATGCAGGAGCGGGCGATGGCCAGCCCGAGGCCCAGTCCGCCCCCCATGCCACCCGTGTCCATGCTGCGTGCGGAGTCCAGCCGGGCAAACGGCTCGAAGACCCGGCCCAGATGTTCCGGCGAGATGCCGGGGCCGCTGTCGTCGACCTCGATCCGCAAGGTCTGGCCCAGCGTGTCCGCCAGGACCGTGACGCACACGGCGCCGTAGCGCGCGGCGTTGTCGATCAGGTTGTTCAGCGCGCGCTTCAGATGCACGGGGCGGCAGCGGTAGAACGCCGCCGTATCCACGTGCGCGCTCCAGGCGACGTCGCGGCCCTGGATGCGGTGGCTGTCCACCACGTCGCCAACCAGTTCCCCGATCGGCACGTCCTGCGTGGCCTCCTGCAGGGCATCGTCGCGGGCAAACTGCAACGTTTCCTCCACCATTACGCTCATTTCCTCGAGCGTCTGGATCATGGCCTCGCGCAGTTCGGCATCGTCGATCAGCTCTACCCGGATGCGCAGCGAGGTCAGCGGCGTCCGCAGGTCATGGCCGATGGCGGCAATCATCTGCGTGCGCCCGTTGACGAAGCGCACCAGGTTCTCCTGCATGTCGTTGAATGCCTGGGTGATCTCGCGCACGCCGCTCAGCCCGTCCGGCCGGGGCAGCACCACCTGTTCGCCCCGGCTGACGCGCCGGGAGGCTTCCGTGAGCAGCCGGAGCGGCCGCATGATGCGCCGCCCGAACAGCAGCGCAATGAGCGCCGTGGGCAACATGCCCACCAGCAGCGAGAAGGTCAGCACCCGGCTCCAGTGGGCGGGCAGCATGGTGGGCCAGTGCCGGCTCTCCAGCCATTGCCCATCGGCGAGTTTGATATCGACATCGAGCGCCCACGCGTGCGTGCCGCGGAATTCCCGCTCCAGCCAGTTGCTGTTGCCGGCCACGCGCTGGGCGGATTCCACCTGCCGCAGCTGGACCTTGACCGACCCATCGGCCGGCAGCTTGAGCAGGGTGCGCAGCCGCTGCGCCAGCGCGCGTTCCTGGTCGCTCGGCTCGGCGATATCGGCGGGATCGGCATGATCGCGGCGCGGCGCGGTGGCCAGCCGGAACGTGGAATCCGGCAGGCTGATGTCCTCCAGCAGCATGTCCGGATCGGCCGAACGGCCCACCGCGCGGTAGGCGGACTGGATCCGCGTCTCGATCGAGCGGACGTACAAGGGGTGGATGGTCTCGTTGTCGGCACGCCACCAGGACAGCACCAGCACGGCGATGACATGGGCGGCCAGCATCGCCAGCAACCACAACGCCACGAGTTGCCCGGACAGGCTGCGCGGCAACCACTTCATGATTTTTCGACCGTGACCCGGGTGGCGAGCAGGTAGCCGTCGCCGCGCACGGTTTTCAGCATGGCCGGGCGCCGGGGGTCGCATTCCAGCTTCTTGCGCAGCCGGCTGATCTGGCTGTCGATGCTGCGATCGAASGCCACMGTGTCGGTRCGCTGGGTCAGGTCCAGGATCTGGCTGCGGCTCAGCACGCGGTTGGGGTGCTCCAGCAGGGYGCGCAGCAGGTGATATTCGGCGGTGCTGAGCGGCACTTCCTCGTCGGAGGGATTGCGCARYTCGCGGGCGCGGGTRTCGAGARTCCACCCGCTGAAGAGGAAGCGGACTTCGGAAGGCGCCGGCGCGCGCCAGGCATCGGCGGGCAGTACGGGGGCCTGGTTACGGCGCAGCACGCTGCGGATCCGGGCCACCAGTTCGCGGGGGTCGAAGGGCTTGACCACGTAGTCGTCCGCGCCAATTTCCAGCCCGGCGATGCGATCCGCCTGATCGGTCACGGCGGTTAGCAGGATCACCGGGGTGCGCAGATGTTCGGACACATAACGGCACAGCGACAGGCCGTTCTCGCCGGGCAGCATCACATCGAGCACGATGAGACTGAAACTGCGCGCCTCCAGCCGTTCGCGCATGGCCCGGCCATCCTCCACTGCCTCGACTTCAAAGTCGAAGCGGCGCATATAGGTGGCTAATGGGTCACGTATGTTCTTGTGGTCRTCGACCAGGAGGATGCTGGGGCGTACATCCATGGCAGGGCAGTAMTAAATAAGAATCATTCTATTTTACCGCAAAGCCGCTTGCGTTCCCGGAATCGCCCACGCCAAAGCGTTGTTTGTGCGCGAAGCGGCGGCGGCGCGCTTGCCGGGGGCTTGCCCATCTTTTAAGATTGGAACAATTCTCATTTGTGTTTGGCTGCGCCAGGCATTTCACTCCAGAGGGCGCATGGCTGCCGCCGCTGAACCCGCAATCCAGGAACACGTCGACGCGCTCTACCAGGGCCACCACCGGTGGCTGCAGGGATGGCTCGGTCGCAAGCTTGGCAATGCCTGCGATGCGGCCGACCTCGCGCAGGACGTYTTCGTGCGCCTGCTGTGCCGGCAGCCCTGCGAGGTGCAGGAGCCGCGCACCTACCTGAGCGCCATCGCCAACGGTCTGGTGATCGACCTGTGGCGGCGCCGGGAACTCGAGACCGCCTGGCTCGAGACCCTCGCCCAACTGCCGGAGGCCCACGCGCCATCCCCGGAAAGCCGGCTCCAGTTCCTCGAAGCCCTGATCGCCATCGACCGCATGCTCGATTCGCTGAAGCCCAAGGTGCGCACCGCGTTCCTGTGGGCGCAGCTCGAAGGGCTGACTTGCCGGCAGATCGGGGAGCGCATGGGCGTCTCGCTGGCCACCGCCGAGCGCTACGTCGCGGCGGCGCTGCGGCAGTGCTACGCCATGCGTTTCGATGTCTGAGGCCGACGCGCCATCCATTCCCCTGCCTATCGTCGATCGCGCGATCGACTGGGCGGTCAAGCTCAACTTTGGCGAGCCCGACCCCGCCGCGCAGCGGGCGTTCGAGCAATGGCTGCAGGCGGACCCGCTCCACGGCGCGGCATGGCGGCGCATCCAGTCGATGCGGGCGGAGTTTTCCGGCGTGCCGTCCCGGCTGGCCCTCGATACCCTCCAGTCCGCCGATGCCCTCCGGGCCGCGCGCGCCCGCAAGCGCCGCCAGGTACTCCGCGTGATGGCGCTGGCAGGCGTGAGCGTCGTTGYCGCGTCCGGCGTGCGCGAGCTGGCGCCCTGGCAGCGCTGGGTGGCGGACGCGAGTACCGCCACGGGTGAGCAACGAACGCTGCGGCTGGCGGACGGCACCACGCTGGTCTTGAACACGGATACCGCCGTCGGCATCGCGCTGGAGGCGGACCGCCGCGTGATCACGCTGCGCCGGGGCGAAATCCTCGTCACGACGGGGCACGACGACCGCCCATTCTGGGTCCGCACGCCATCCGGCAGCATGCGTGCGCTGGGCACGCGGTTCATGGTCCGGCTCGACGGCGACCGCTCCCGCGTCAGCGTGCAGGAGGGCGCCGTGGCGCTGCATCCGGGTGGCGGCGGGGCCGGCGACATCGCCCGGCCGGGCACCACGTGGTGGCTGGCCGAGGACAGCGTCGCGCTGGCCCCGGCCCAGCCGTTCGCGGCCGATGGGTGGGCGGAAGGAGTGATCGCCGGCAACGACATGCGCCTTGCCGATGTGCTCGCCGAACTCGCGCGCTACCGGACCGGGCGCCTCGTCTGCGATCCACGGGTGGCCAACCTGCGGGTGTCCGGCGCCTATCACGTCGACGATACCGATAGGGCGCTGGCCTTCCTGTCCCAGACCTTGCCGGTCAGGGTGTCCTATCGCACCCGCTTCTGGGTCGTGGTGGGGCCGCAAGATGGCAGTGGCGGCTAGCCGTGGCCGTCTCGCTAAAAAAATCAAGAAATGTTGAGGGGATCTGGATTCTCGTCCGGCCTGTTCTTCAGGAACTCCATTCATACCGGAACAGGGAATCATGCTCGTCAACCGTCTTGCCACTATCGCCCGTACCCCCCGCCTTGGCAGCGCGCCGCAGCTCACGCCGCTGACACTGGCCGTGCACGGCGCCGTCCTGTGTCTTGGCCTGATCGCCGGGGCCGCGCAGGCTCAATCGCCGGCCGCCGCTCCAACAACCGCTCCGACCACCGCRCCGRCCGCCGCCCCGGACGCGCCGACGCTGCCGGCCGTCACGGTCTCCGCCAGCACCGAGGGCGACCTGCCGCCGGCCTACGCGGGCGGYCAGGTGGCGCGCGGCGGGCGCATGGGCATGCTGGGCAACAAGGACGTGCTGGACACGCCGTTCGCCACCACCAACTACACGTCCCAGCGCATCGAGGATCAACAGGCCGTGACGCTGGCTGACGTGCTGAACAGCGACCCCTCGGTCCGCTTCACCGGGCAGACTGGTGGCGTCACGGACTCGTTCTTCATTCGCGGATTCCCGATCAACGAGGGCAATCTGTCCGAGATTGCGTTCGATGGCGTCTATGGCGTGTCGCCGAACTACCACCTGTTCACCGAATACATCGAACGCGTGGAAGTGCTGAAGGGCCCCGGCGCGCTGCTGTATGGCATGTCGCCGAACAGCGGTGTGGGCGGCGTGGTGAACATCGTGCCCAAGCGCCCGCTGGCCACCGACCTGACGCGCTTCACGCTCGATTACGCCTCCGACGCCCAGGTGGGCGGCGCGGTGGACCTGAGCCGCCGCTTTGGCGAAGWGAAGCAGTGGGGCATCCGCTTCAACGGCCTGCACCGCCAGGGCCCGACCGCGCTGGACAACCAGAAGTCCCGTGCCGAGGTGGCCGCGCTCTCGCTCGACTACAAGAGCGACCGCCTGCGCGCCTCGCTCGACGTGATCGAGCAGTACCAGTGGATCGACGCGCCGACGCGTCCKTTCCTGGTCGCCGCCGGCATTCAGGTGCCCGACGCCCCGGACGGCCGCCGCAACGTGACGCAGCCCTGGGGATGGTGGAAGTCCAACGACATCTCCACGTTGCTGCACGCCGAGTACGACGTGACCGACAACGTGACGATCTTTGCCGACGCCGGCGGCACCCGTTCCGACGTGGCGCGCCTGTCCGACCAGACGCCGACCATCCTGAACAGCAGCGGCGCGACCTCGGCCGTGCCGCAGAACTGGAAGTTCCAGGTCAACCGGTCGACCTTCGATACCGGCGTGCGCACCAAGTTCGAGACCGGCCCGGTCCGCCACGCGCTGGCGCTGCAGGCCAACCTCTATATGGACCGGATTGCCAACGCCAACGTGGCCGGCACGCCGGTGCTGTCCAATATCTACGCGCCGGTCGACCGCCCCGAGCAGCACATCGCCACGCCGCAACGGGTGCCGAAGGTATCGGACTCCACGCTCTCCGGCGTGGCGCTGGCTGACACGCTGAGCGCGCTCGATGACCGCGTCTCCCTGACCCTCGGCCTGCGCTACCAGCAGGTGAAGTCGGGCAACTACAACGCCAGCGGCGTGAAGACCGCTGACTACGACGAGAGCGCGGTCACCCCGCTGGCCGGCATCGTGTTCCGTCCGTGGCAGCAGGTGTCCTTCTACGCGAACTACGTGGAAGGGCTGAGCAAGGGCGACGTCGCCCCGGCCACGGCTGCCAACGCCGGGCAGGTGTTCTCGCCCTACAAGACCAAGCAGAAGGAGGTGGGTGTCAAGGTCGACACCGGCAAGATGATGGCCACGCTGGCCGCGTTCCGCATGAACAAGCCCAGCGGCCAGCTCACCGGCACGATCTACAACGTCGACAGCGAGCAGCGCAACCAGGGCCTGGAGCTGACCCTGTCCGGCGAGGTGGTCAAGCACGTGCGCCTGCTGGGCGGCGTGACSTGGCTCGATGCCGAGCTGACCCGCACCAACAGCGCCGCCACGCTCGGCAACCGTCCGGTGGGCGTGCCYACCGTGATGGCCAATGTCGGCGCGGAATGGGACCTGCCCTGGGTGCCCGGCCTGACGCTGACCAGCGCGGTCAACTACACCGGCGGCGAGTACGTCAACCAGGCCAATACGCAGCGCGTGCCGTCCTGGACCACGGTGGACTTCGGGGCGCGCTACCGCACCTCGGTGTATGGCAAGCACACGACCTTCCGGGCCGGCCTGTTCAACGCCTTCAATCGCAACTACTGGTCCGGTGTTGCATCTTATGGAACCATTTCCCTCGGTGCGCCGCGTACCTTCCTGGCTTCGGTTTCCGTGGACTTCTGACGCATCGCCGGGGTGGTCGCTGACCGCCCTCGGCCTGGCCGTCTCCTCCGCGATGTCACTGTCGGCGTATGCCGAGGTGGCGCAGGTGGTCGGGCTGGCTGGCCAGGCCGGAACCTTCTCCATCGCGCCGGGCCCGCTGCACGCCACGCTGCTGCGGTTCGCGCGCGAGACCGGCATCGATCTTTCCTACGACACGGCCCTGCTCGGCGATTTGACGAGCCCGGGCCTGCACGGCACCTACACGATTCCCGATGGCSTGCGTGCGCTGCTCGAAGGCAGCGGCCTGCAGGCCGTGGCGCTGCCCGGCGGCGGATTTGCCGTGCGACGCGTGCCGACGCTGCCGACCGTGACCGTGACGGACGCGGCGCTGCACCCGGGGCAGCCGGCGCCCGGGTTTGCCGGCGACCAGATTGCGCGGACGGCGCGCCTCGGCATGCTGGGCGATACGGATGTGATGGACGCGCCGGTGCAGGTCCTCAGCTACACCGACACTGCCATCCGCGACCAGCAGGCGCAAACCGTGGGCGACATGGTGGCGAACGACGCCTCCGTGCGCTTCGCCAGCCAGCCCGGTGGCATCCTTGACGCCTTCACGATCCGCGGCTTCCCCGTGAACAGCGGCAACTTCGGCGAGGTGGCGCTGGACGGCATGTATGGCGTGGCGTCCAACTACCGCGTCTCCACCGGCTATATCGAACGCATCGAACTGATCAAGGGGCCCACCGGCCTGCTGACGGGCATGGCGCCGGGTGGCAGCGTCGGGGGCAGTCTCAACATCGTTCCCAAACGGGCCACGGACGCCGACCTGACCCGCGTGACGCTGGACTACGCCACGGCCGCGCAGCTGGGCGGCAATCTCGATCTGGGCCGGCGCTTCGGCCCGGGCGGCGCCTTCGGCGTGCGGGTGAACGGCAACTACCGGGCGGGCGAGACGGGGCTGGACAACCAGTCGCGCAATGCCGGCGCCGGCGCACTGGCGCTGGACTATCGCGGCCAGCGCCTGCGCGCGACGCTCGATGTCATCGACCAGTACGAGAAGATCCGCGCGCCGTCGCGGCTGCTGCATATCGTGCCGGGCATCGAGGTGCCCGAGGCGCCCAATGGCCGGCGCAACATCACGCAATCGTGGGAAAACTCGCGTATCCACGACCAGTCGCTGCTGGCCCGGGTGGAATATGACGTGGCCGACCACGTCACGTGGTTCGCCGGCGCGGGGGGCGGACGGACCCGCGTGGCCCGGCTGTTCGCCATCACGCCGACCATCGTCAACGCAGCCGGCGACGTGCTGGCGTCGGACTCGAACTATCGCTTCAACGTGGCCCGATCCAGCGCGGAGACCGGGCTGCGCGCCCGCTTCGATACCGGCCCGGTGCGCCACCGGGTCAGCGTGGTGGTGAATGCCTACCGGGATCAGCTCGACCGCAATCTGGTGAGCAGCGCCACGATCTCGCAGACGAACATGTACAACCCGGTGCCGCTGCCGGCCCARGCCATCGACGCCCCGGCGAACGTGCCGAAGGTCTCGGAGAACTGGCTCTCGGGTGTGGCGCTGGCCGATACGCTGTCCMTGTGGGATGAGCGCGCGCAGCTGACGCTCGGCCTGCGCCACCAGCGCGTGCGGTCGGAAAACTTCCTGCCGACCGGCGGCACGGCGTCCAGCTATGACCAGACCGCGCTGACGCCGATGGTGGGGCTGGTGGTGAAGCCGGCGGATCATGTGTCGCTGTACGCGAACCGGATCGAAGGGCTGAGCCGGGGCGACACTGCGCCCAACAGCGCCAGCAACGCCGGCGAGGTCTTCGCGCCCTACAAGTCGCGCCAGTACGAGGTGGGGGTCAAGGTCGAGGGGCGGCAGATCATCGGCACGATCAGCGCGTTCCAGATCACCAAACCGGGCGGCCAGATAACGGGGGCGGTGTTCACGGCCGATGGGGCGCAGCGCAACCGGGGGCTGGAGTTCGCCCTGTACGGCACCCCGGTGACGGGGCTGCGCCTGCTGGCCAGCGCCATGGTGCTGGAYGCCACGGTCACGGGCAGCACCGCGCCCGGCACGCAAGGCAAGGCGCCGATCGGCGTGGCGCCGCTACAGGCCAATTTCGGGGCGGAATGGGATACCGGCATGCTGCCGGGGCTGACGCTGACCGGCGCGGTGGCCTACACGGGCCACCAGTATGTGGATGCGGAAAACACCCAGCGCATTCCGCACTGGACCCGCCTCGACCTCGGCCTGCGCTATCGGACCACGGCGCAGCGCAAGCCGGTGGTGCTGCGGCTCAATGTCCGCAATGTGCTGAACACGCGCGGCTGGGCGGCGGTGGATGCCTACGGTGGCCTGGCTATCGCAGACCCACGGACCGTGCAGGTGTCGGTCTCGATGGACTTCTGAGGACGCTAGCGACGACAGCGACGTAAGCGGCAAACCGGGCCGGGGCGTTGCCGCCCGGGCCCGGTTGCGCGTGTCGGAGGTACTGTCAGTGTCCTCGGTGATTCAGTGCGGCTTGGAAGCCTGCCAGGACGCCGGCGTGCGCCTTTTCATCCACTTGGAGGCCCGCTTCGCGGATGGGGTTCGTCTCGTCTTTTCTTCAAAACGAGAAACAGTTACATTTCAATTCACCCGTTCCCACCCCGGCTCCGGCGCCATGCCGCGAGCCCGACATCTGCCCTCCATGCCGCCGAAGTTTCTGTTCCTGCTTGCTGTGTTTCCCGCCTATCAGATCTGGGACATCTGGCAACTGCATGGCGCGGTCGGCGTCAACTACCACCTCTTGGCCGAGACGGCAGCTACCGTCGTGTTCCTGTGGATCCTCACCGTCGTCTGGCGCGAGCGTCGCCGGGCCGCGCGGGAGTTGGCCGAGCTGAAGACCTCGCGGCTGGCCGGGGAGCGCGCGGCGCAGGAGCGCGATGCCACGGCGCGCCAGTCGACCCGGGACTTCCTGAAGCAGATGCAGGCCCAGTTCGAGGCATGGCGGCTGACGCCAGCCGAGAAGGAGGTGGCGCTGCTGCTGGTGAAGGGGCTGTCGCTGGAAGCGATTGCGGGGCTGCGGGAGAGCGGCGCCAAGACGGTGCGCCAGCATGCCGCGAACATCTATGCGAAGGCCAAGCTGGAAGGGCGCCATCAGCTGGCGGCTTACTTCCTGGAAGACTTGATGGCGCCAGTCACGGTGGACTGAGCCAGCCGCCAGCCAACTACCTTAGCGGGCGCTGATATCGATGGCGCCATCAGCCTGGCACGCCGCGCAAAGGCCGACCCAGGCGGTCTGGACCAGCGCGTTGGGCGTCAGCCCGTGGCGCAGCAGGCGCCGGTTTTGCAGCGAGATCAGCGGGTCGTCGTGGATTTCCTCGATCCGCCGGCATTCGGTGCAATAGAAGTGGGCGTGCGCGGAATGGTCGGGCAGTTCGTAGAAGTTGATGCCGCTGCCCGAGCTGGGCACGAAGATCCGGGCCAGCAGGTTCAGGTGGGCCAGTTCATGGATGGCGCGCCGGAAGGTCGAGATGCCGGTGGCATCCGGCAGCCGCGTCATCGCGGCGCAGAGCTGCTCCGGGCTCATATGCCGGACGGGATGCTTGCGCAGCAACAGCAGGACCAGCCGGCGGGAGATCGTCGCAGGCAGGCCGGCGCGCCGCAGTGTCTCGTGGATCCACGCCGCATCTTCCCGCGAGCAGGTGACAGGGAGGGCGCGACCGTCCTCGGTCGGGGTGGACGGCGTCACCTCGTGCTGGAGTTCGGTTCTTCGCGCGGCAGAAACTTTCATCCTCGGGCTACGTGGCATGTCAGGGCGGCCGCGTGGGAACGCGACCAGATCGAGAATGCTAATAAGAACCGCCGCACGCTCGGGGCGGCCGCGGGGCCTTCAGGCACAAATGTCCCGTGGCTGGAGGCCGAAATCCGRCGGTACGGGACAAATAGCCCGGACGATCTGTGACTTAAGCGGCATTTATCGTACCGCGCCCGATGGCGTGGTACTCGATGCCGGCGGCCGTCATGGCTTCCGGGTCGTACAGATTCCGGCCGTCGACGATGACCGGCGCCTTCAGGCTGGCGCGGATGGCGCGGAAGTCCGGGCTGCGGAAGACCTTCCACTCGGTGGCGATCACCAGCGCGTCGGCGCCCTGCAGGGCGTCCATCTGGGCATCGCAGAAATGCACCCGGGCGAAGCCGCCGGGGATGTCCGCAAGATCCGTCTCGATCACACGGCGCGCTTCGGCCATCGCCACCGGGTCGTGCACGCGCAGCGCGGCGCCGCGCGACACCAGCTCGCGCGCCAGCACCCGCGACGGCGCTTCCCGCATGTCATCGGTATTCGGCTTGAAGGCGAGGCCCCAGATTGCGAAGGTCTTGCCCGTCAGGTCTTCCC